>JAHDCR010000009.1 GCA_020629795.1 Candidatus Altimarinota bacterium | reverse complement strand
ACTGAATCTATCTTTGGCTTAGCCTCATCATATGATTGTTCATCTGCGTAGGCTCATAAAATTGATTGAAATAATAATGCACTTATGAAAAACAATGAAACACCTCTCTTAATAATTTTATGCATAAAAATGAATTACATATAAACATATATATACTACTTAATGCTTGAAAAATAGCGATAGTTAATCCTAAATTAACTTGATAATTAATGAAATTATGACAAAAATAAAAAACTCGTAATTATGAGTTTTTTTTATTAATAATTCAAAAATTATTCAGCTACTTCTGGGACTGTATTATTTTCTGGAGCTTGTTGTAGACACGCTACATTAACAACACTAACAGAAGTTTCTCATACATTTAATGAAACAGCTTCACATTTCTGCGATACAGCATTAACAACTTCAGTATATGCTGCTTCATATCATTGTTGTTGTCATCTAAGTGTTCAAGAATTATAAACAACTCATTGAAAATATGAATAAGCTACTAATAAGATGAAAATTGCAGATATTATAACATAAGCTGGCAATATATATTGTGTATAACTCTTATTAGTTTCTACCGGTTTTGTTTTTGTAAGTGGTGACATACTTATAAGTTTAATAATAATATTCATACTACAGTTTAATGACATATAGGGTCATAATTTGAAATATATTATTCGTTTTATTGACTCTCTAATAATTCCTGTTCCTCTGCCATTTGTCTCTCCATTTCTAGCATTTCAGCTTCCTGCTCTTTCATGATTCTTTCTTGTTCTTCTAGCTGTTGTTTTTCAAATTCATCATTTTCAATCTGCATTGCTATTTCTTGAATACAAAAGTCTTTTTCATAATTAAATGATTCATCTGAAGTTATAATATCATCACAAAGAGATACATCTCTAGAACTAATAGCATTTGAAGTAATTATCTGATTTTTACACTCAACTATATATCAATCAGCTAGAGAATCGCACGTTTTTACCTCTCAAGTTTTGAGTCATATTGCAATAGCAACTTCATTTTTACATGAATTAGCTGAATCGATTGGTAAACTTTCACATAATACTAAAGATTCTTCTTGTCTCGCTTGTGAAGTCACCTGAGTAGCATTACACATTTCTCTTCCACTTTCTGTTATGAAATCATCACAAGATGATATATCTGGATTCTGATAAATAAAATCACTTATACAGGCATCGACATTTTGAGCAACGCAAAATTTAAAGTTTTCATCTTGCATGTATACATCTGGAAGCTTTTGAAGCATAGACGGAATATCTCCGATTTTTTCCTGTCCTGAACTTATATCTTGAGAATCTGTACTCAAATTACTCTCAGCTACCTCTGTCCCTACAGTTTCAGTACTTGCGTTTTCGACACTTTCATTAGCACAAGACACCAATAATAGTATCGAAAACAAACATAATATTTTTTTCATAAACAAATATGTTATAAATAATTAAGAATCAGTATAGCATCTCCATATTATTTTCAAAGCCAATAATACAATTTCTTACTGCTAATTTTTAAAAATATTGTGTAGTGATTATTTTATAATAAAGAAAGATGATTCTATCCTTACATCAAACTCGAATCTATCATTCTGAATTGTATTTTTTGTAAAGTTTGAATTTGTATCTTTAGATTCTCTAGGATCAACAGCATCAATTGCTTCTGTATCTCAAGAAACTGACTCATCGTCAACTTCTGTTCCTGAATTAACAAATGTTTCTTCAGGTGCTGGAGGAGTTACTTCTACATCAGACTCAGCTCAGATATCAAACTCAATTCAAGCAAAGTTTTGAAATCAATTAAAACTGTTATAAGCATATCATCTTAGAGAGGAATCTTCTTCACAGTAGTACACAAAAGTATTCTGATTAAAGTCAAAATCCATATATCAAAAATGGGGAGAATATGAATATCCTCATAATTTATATCAATAAGAGTTTGGACATAAAGAGGTTGACCCAATGATTCTAACATTTTCATTTTGATTATTTGACCAATCTAGTTCAAAATATCATAAAATTGAATCATAATAAAATCCTTCAAAATAATTTCATATTACCGAAGAATTATTTCATCTGTTTATATAATACGCACCAGATCAAGATGGTCTGGCATAAAATTCTGTAGAAATTACAGAATTATTTGATCAAAGACCTGTAGATGATTGAGATATAAATGTATCTGAAGTTGTATCAGCAGCATACACATATCTAAAAAATATTGTAGATAACAATATTCCCAAAAGCGCAAGACGTTTTATTGCTATTTGTTTCATCTATTATATTTTTTGCTATACTAATACTTAATTTTCTATTAATAAGTTATCTATTCTTGATATTTACACCAAATTTTTCAAAGAATACAGCTTGAATAATAAATTAAATATTTCTTAATATAGTTTCATGAAAATAAGTACTAAATCTATAAGTTCAGCTTTTACTCTTGTAGAAATCGTAGTTACAGCAACTATCCTCGTAATTCTAACTTCCATTTGATTTTACAGCTACACAAAAAGTATCTCTGACGCGAGAGACACAGCACGAATCACGGATGTATCTGCTCTTTGATCTCAACTAAGTCTTTATAAAAGAGAGAGATGAGCTTATCCATTTCCATGAGATAGATTCAATCTTGTAAATTGAAGTGTAATTATTGGATACCAATGAAAAATGAACACAAAAGTATCACTTACTACCTCGTCAACAAACCTTCCATTGGATCCTGAACTTAAAATTCCCTATATTTATTCCACAACTAGAAATCGTCAAGAATACCAAATTGCTGCAAGTGCTGAGAATAGTGATAGTCCATACACAATACTACAATGAGATTATAGAAGCGTCTCTAAAAACGTACTTCCAAACATTGCTTTAGCTCTAGACACAATCAGTGATACTGATATATCTTTACCCAGCAGTAAATCTTTATTTTTATTTGATAAAGGATTTAACACTCTTCCCTATGATTTTAATACAGGTACTCCTTATAGTGATGGAAGTAGTCTCGACCAAATGTTAAGTGCTGCGTGAGATGACTATTGGCAAAACACTGATCTGAGATCTTGTAGTGAAATTAACCTTGCTTGAAAAAATATAAGCGCAACTTGAAGTACTGATGAATATCAAACTCTTGACTCTAACTGAGTTTTACAAGATACGATTTGTGACTGAATTTTATAGTTTTTAACTTAAAATTAAATTTTATAAGCATTAATATCCTCTAAAAACAGAGGATATTTATATTTATTGACTTTTTTAATATATAATTATTGACATATATTTAAAAGTATTCTATTATTTATTTACAACATATTTAATAAATTTGTAAATAATGTGAGTTGAACCAAAATTTAAGTTAAATCTTAAGGCTTTAGCAGAACAAAAAAATCAGGAATCTGATAGCTCTTCTACAGTAAATACTGAAACTGAGCCTAAAAATTCAGATACTATTGCTAATATTAAAATGCAACATGAACCACAAGCAACAACTGAAAGTGAAATATCAGAAGACACACTTGTTGCTACTCAAGCTGATTCAAATGAGGCAGAAATTAAAAATCCACAAAAGAAAAGTCATAACATTTCTTTTGCTGATCTAAAAAAACAAATTGATAAAAAAAGTAGTCCTAAAATCTCTACAGCTAATGAGGATTCAATATCAGAAATTAAGCCAATAGAAACATCAAAAGTTGATGAAAGTGAAATATTAGAAAGTCAGTCTATTGCAAATCAGGACACGACTATATCTGACACTGAAAATAGTTATACATCTGAAAATAATATTCTTCAAAAAAACACCGACAATGTTGAGTTAATTTCTGAGGATAAAGACGAAAATTCCCCTCAAGAAAATATTACTAAGCAAGAGGAAAAAACTCATGAGTCAGTCACTGAAAATTTCAAACAAGAGGAGAAAAAAGAAGAAGATGAAAATTCACAGAAAGATAAAATAGCTATAGAAAATGCAGAAAAGACAAAAGCTATCCTCAGAGACAAAGAAGAAAAAAAGTCAGAAAAAAAGAAATGATTTTTTTCTAAATTCAAAAGAAATAAAAAAGAAAAAAATGAACTGACTTCAGAGAGTGCACTCACTCATGAGTCACAAGCTCTACAAAGTACAAAAGAAATAACACCTACGCAGTCTAATGAAGAATCAGCTCCAAAAGTTGTTGAAAAAATCCACTTTTCAAACTATGAATCTCATTTTAAAAAAGAATCTACAAACTTTTTGAAAAGATTCCAAAACTTTAAATATGCACCAAACACAAGAGTTGGAATGATACTATGACTTATTGGTCTAACAGTAATGATTATTACAACTTTGATGGTGTTCTTTCCTGAAAAGCATTCATTTCAAGTTTACAAAGCTAGTATACTAGAATTGACATGAAACTCGTCTAATCAATGAGTAATAAATCCAGTTACTAATCCACCTATAACAGAAGTGCTTCCACCAGAAATAGAGACTCCAACTATTGAAGATCCTATAATAGAAGATCCGCTTGAAAACACACCTGAAGATTCTGGATTAAGCAGTCAAGAAGAATCAAAAGAAAAGCTCAGACAGCATTTGTTAAACAAATATAAATAATACCAAAATATACTTCAGAAATGAAGTATATTTTTTACATTATTTTTCTATATATGCAAGCTACAATATTTGTGAGTTTATAGTTTTTTATGCTATTATTCACTATATACGTAATATTAGTTTAGAAAAAATGCCAGATATAGATAAAAGAGATGCAATACATGACATGCCCCTAAAGAAAAATGTAGGGGACGTTGTTTCATATGTAAGTAATATTTTTAAGCAAGCAATTGAATTTGATGCTTCGGATATACATATTGAGCCAATGGAACATTTCCTACTCATACGTTTTAGACAGGATGGTGATTTTCATCTGATAGATAAAATCTGAAGAGAAAATATTTCAGCAATAGTAACAAGACTCAAAGTACTTTCAAAAATAAAAATCGATGAAAATAAAAAACCTCAAGATGGTAAGGTAGTATTTCATGATGATATCACTGATAAAAATATTGATATTCGTCTCTCGACACTGCCAACAAATTACTGAGAAAAAGTTGTTATGCGTATCCTGAAACAGGACGATAATCTAACAAATATTGAAGCGCTCTGACTCATTGATATAAATTTAGAAAAGGTTCGAGAGGCTCTCACAAGTAAGTATGGTATTATGCTGGTTGCTGGTCCTACCGGTTCTGGTAAATCTACTACCCTATTTGGGATACTAAAAAACTTTAATCCTCTTGAATACAATATTTCTACTCTGGAAGATCCGATAGAGTATGATATTGAATACGTAAATCAATCTCAAGTTCACCCTGGAATCTGATATACATTTGCATCTGGTCTACGTAGTCTTGTGCGTCAGGATCCTGATATCATAATGGTCGGGGAAATACGTGATAAGGAGACCGCAACTCTTGCAGTAGAAGCCGCACTTACAGGTCACTTGGTGTTGTCTACGATACATACGAACTCAGCAACCGGTACTATTCAACGTATGATAAACATGGGGGTTGAGCCATTTCTGTTAGCATCAGCTATGAAGATGGTTATATCTCAGCGTCTTTGAAAACGTCTTTGCCACGAGTGTAAACAACCAGAAAATATGTCAGATTTAAAAAAAGCCAAAGTAGTAAAATATCTGGAAAATATTATGGATAAAGATGAGATTGATAAAATCGTATTCTATCATGGTACAGGTTGTGATAGATGTCATGGGACTGGATATAAATGAAGACTTGGTATACATGAAGTTCTTATAGTAGAAGATTTTTTAGAGCCTATGATACTTGCAGAAGACTCAGCAAATAACATGGCAAAAGAAGCTATAAAACATGGAATGATTACCATAGTACAAGATGGTATACTCAAAGCTGCCCTTTGAGACACAACACTAGAAGAAGCATTTAAATTGATATAAATATCATGTTCGGAAAAAAGAAACAAATAAATATAGAAAACATACACACCTTAAGTGACGCGCTTAAGGCTATTAGAACGTATATATATTTATTAGAGTGGGAAAGTGCTCAATCAGCAATTGAGGATATCAAAGAAAAAGAAGAAAATGCGTTTAAAGAGCTCGAATATAAAATAAAAGATGACTATAAAGAGCTTCAAAAACAAAGAAAAATATATGAAAAAAATAAAACTCTCATTTCAAAAGTAGAAAAAGAGTATGAAATAAAGAAAATCAAGTACGATAGAAAAATAGAAGCTCAAAGATTTAAAGTTCGTTTTGACAGTATCAAAAAAGAGATAAAAAAATTAGGTGGGAACTGAAAAAACAATGAAGCTCTCAATCTCCTCACGCATTTCTTAGAAGAAAACACTCAGCAGCCAGAAGTAGTTACCTACTACGCAAAAGAAAAGAAAAATATTCTGAAAAATATTAAAAAATCTCAAAAAAGAGATAAGAAAAAAATACAAGATAATGCTGAATTAGAAGCTATTAAACTCGCAGGTCTTACGCTAAAAAGTAAATCTGAAGCAAAAGATCAAAAAGCCTTAGAAAATGAAGAGAAAAAACAAAACCAGTTTATTTATAAGTTAATAAATAAAATTAGCTTTCATAAAAAGATGAAAGAAAAATATGAAAAGAAAAAACTACTGGATGAAGTTAAAATTCTGATAGAAGAAGAATCAAAAGCTAAACAAGAAATTGCAACAAAAAAATTAGAAAACATTCATAAATGACTCGTAAAAGAACTCGAGAAGAAAAATATGGTAGGTTTTGATATTTATGGGAAAATCCTTGGATCTGATAAAATTTCTGGAGATAGTTTCGGTATAGAAGAAACTAAAGATAAATATCATATGTATATTTGAGATGCAACAGGTCACTGAGTTCGTGCAGGTCTCATAGTATCGATTCTATCAAAAACATTCCAGGAAGAAGCATCAAAAGATGATATTATTAACCTAACTCTCACAGTAAACAATACCCTTAAAGAGAACTTACAAAGTAAAAACTTTGTAACTGGTATGTTCTTTGAAGTTGATAAGAACTATAAAAATGCCTTTAATGTTTCATGAATGTGACATGAACCACTACTTATATATAGAGCCAAAGATAAAACAGTAGAAAGAGTTATAGCCGGTGGTTTAGCTGGATGAATCAGACTCATCAAAAAAGCTGAAGACATTAAACCTAAAACGCTAGAATTTCACGATGGTGATATCGTTATGACCTATAGTGATTGAGTACTCGAAGCAAAATGAGAAACAGGAGGGCAAATATATTGACTCCAAAGACTCCAGCAAATATTTTGAGATTCTGCAAAAGCAAATACCGATATCAAAGATATATACCAAGACATCATCGAGGATCTCAAGCTCTATAGATGAGGAACAAGTTTCAGTGATGACACTACAATAATGATGTTTCGAAGAAACTCTATGAAAGATATGGTTAATACTGAATCTGATGAGATTGCAAAGATTAAAGCGGAACAATGACTCTCTAAAAAAGACGTACGAAGACTCGCATGAAAGACCAAATGAGAAATAAAATGAGAGCTTGAAGAAATAAAAAAGGAGAGACAAACTCAAAATATTATTATGCTTCTAAAGGGACTCTATATGACCTGAGAGTTCTTGAAACTCAAAGAAGAAGCTACAAGATATATTAAAGAAGGATTCATACACAAAGATATTAACTTTTATATGAAAAAGGCTATCGAGAATGAAGAAAAATATAGAATCTCTCAAAAAAATACAAAAATGGAGAATAAATATAATGTTCTCATAGAGTTGATGAAAAAGAAAGATTACAATACAGTAATACAAGAGTGCAATGAAATAATTGCAAAAGATGGAAATATTTAAACCAATAAAATGTCCCTACTAAAAAAGAAATTTTACGACTCAAGTTGAAATTTTGATAATGCAAAAGTTATCTCTCTTTTAAAGCAGGCACAAAAAGCTCAACTAAAATCAGAATTCTGAAAAAAGACATGATGAGCAAAAGAAATTATACTGTTTGCTAAAGCGTGACAAAAGGATGTTTGGCAATTTATTAATAAATTCTCAATCTTCGTTAATTCTGGGATTGATATTAAATGAGCACTCTGAATCCTTATCAAACAAAGTAAAAATCCTCTAATTAAAAAAATCGTTATAGAAATGCGTCGAAATATTGACCATGGGGTATCAATTCATGAAACTATGCTTCAGTATCCAAAAGTGTTTGATTCACTGACAACAGCACTGATTGAAGTAGGTGAAAAAACTGGTCAACTCGGAAAAATTCTTCAAGAACTAGATAGAAATCTCCTTGAAAATATAGAATTAAAATGAAAGGTAAAATGAGCAATGGTATATCCAGCTGTACTGATGGTTCTTACTCTTTGTATGGTAGTATTTATGATGGTATTTATTGTACCTAGAATTACAGAAGCCTTTGATAAAGCTGGTGCAAATCTTCCATGACTTACGCAATTTATTGTAAACGTATCAGATTTCTTTATTTATAGTTGGCTGGATATCATCATATGATTTGTTATATTTATAGTATTTATAAAATTATTCAAAAAAACATATACTGGGAAGATATTTTTTGCAAAATTAGCCTTTCATGCTCCTGTATTCTGACTGGTAGTAAGGCAATCCAATATTATATATTTTATTAAATCATTTACGATACTCCTTGATGCTGGGGTACTCTTACTCGAGGCAATACAAACATCTAGTAAGGTAGTTCCAAACCTATTATATAAAAAAGAAATTATCAGAATTAAAAATGAAGTTGAAGTATGACTTACTATATCAAAATCTCTGGGGCTCAATCTCGATTATGATACCAATGTATATCTCAATAAACTCTTTTCAGAAGAATTTGCCTATGTTGTGAGTACAGGTGAAGAAACAGGGACTCTATCAGACTCTCTAAAGAAGATTTGAAACAACTATAACTGAGAGCTTAAAAGGTATATCTGAAATATGTCATCTATGATGGAACCTATTGTAATCGTTATAGTCGGTGCTCTCGTAGGTACAATTATTATTGGTATCATGATGCCGTTTTTTGGTATGGGTGAAGTTGCAAAAAACTTATAAATATATTTGTACAATCAAGACATAATAAAAAAATATACTCTTGTATATTTTTTTATTATTTAAACAATATTTTAGAATTTATTATCTATGAAAAGCAAGAGGAAAGCTTGCTTAATAATTGCATTAGGTCAAGTTTATTAGTACTATCCCCTTAGCTTAAATATTTATTAAATATTGGGCTTAAGTTCTGAAACTTAATTTTATTTTATTTGTGTAACTAATTTCATATTATGAAAAAAGTACAAAAAGGGTTTACTCTAGTAGAGCTCATCGTAGTTATTACGATTCTTGCTATACTTGGTACAATCGCGTTTATATCTCTACAAGGATATTCACAAGACGCTAAAAACTCAAAGGTTACTTCTGACCTTAGAACTTTAGCAACAGCAGTTGAAACTGGTATTAGTGATGGGTCTATCTCTCTAGGTTCACTTGTAACTAACTCAGGTACAACTAATAAGGTAGCTGATACTAATGTATTCTACAGCGGTTCGACTGTACAAAAAACTTTGGCTGATGCTGATACTTACGATGTTGGTGATATCAACTTTGCTGGTCTAAAACAAAACGGTGATAACTTCAAATACCAAGTTGGTCAAACAACTCAGGATTACGTAGTTTCTGTTTTAATTGAAAACGATTCAGACGATGATACATCATCTAAAGATAGTTATGCTGTATATCAAATTGCTGGGCAAATCCCTCAAGCTGATGGTACTAACTACAACGCTGCTGTAACTGGTAACTTCTATCAAGCAGAAGGTTCTGCTATTGGTGGTCTAATAGCTGCACCTAATGCAGGTACAGGTATGACTAACAACCAAGCTATTGCTGGTGGTCTTACTTTCTAGTTTTATAGTAAACTAAACAAAAAAAACTCAGAATAATCTGAGTTTTTTTTGTTTCTGTGTTTTAAGCTGATTCTTTGATAAGTCTCGGATTATTTGCATATTTCATTCCTTCTTCAACTGTAATTTCTCACATTTGAATCAGGCTGATGATATCATCTTCCAGTAGTTGCATTCATTCACGTTTTCACATTTGTATTGTTGTCGGAATCTGATGAGTATCGTTTTCTCTGATGAGATTTGCTACCGCACTATTGTTTCTGAGTATTTCTTTTACCATGTGGACTCACGTTCCATCAACTTTTTTAAGGAGTCTTTGTGAGAATACAGCTACAAGAGCATCAGATAATTGCATTCTCACTTGTTCCTTTTCTCCTTCTGAAAATATATCTATAATTCTTGATATTGTTTGACTCGCACTACGAGTGTGGAGCGTTGAAAATACTAAATGTCCCGTTTCTGCTAATGTGAGTGCCATTTCTACCTCTCTTCTATTTCTCATTTCTCAAAATAATATTACCTGAGGAGCTTGTCTCATAGCTCATATAAGCGCAGTTTCATAGTCAGGTACATCTCTTCATACTTCTTTTTGTTCTATGATAGATTTTTTGTGTTTATGTATGTATTCAATCGGATCTTCTATTGTAATAATATGCTTTTTATAATTTTCATTTATAAAATTAATCATCGCTGCAAGAGTTGTAGTCTTTCAAGATCATGTTGGTCCAGTAATAAGTATTAGTCACTGTCCTAGCTTTGTTACATCTTTGTAAATATCAGTCAGTCAGAGTGTATCTATGTCTGGAATTTCAGCATTGAGTAGTCTGACAACCACCATATAATTCCCCATTTGAAAAGATACATTTCAACGAAATCTTGCTCCCGCATACGAAAAAGAAAAGTCTAAATTTTTGTCTTTCACGAGTCTCTCATGCTGTTTTTCGTCTATAATAGATTGAGCAAATTCAAAGGTATCTTTCCATGTAAACTCGTCTATACCATCATCTATACTCGCAATTTCACCAGATATTTTTATTGCTGGGTGCGTACCAACTGTGATATACATATCACTTCATTTATTATCAATCATTACCTGTAATAATTGATCTCTCATTGTATGATCCGACTTAATAACCTTATCCATATATATTTTTTGAAAATAAAAAGTGTTCTATAGTATTAGAACACTTTTTTAAATATAACTCAACTTATGCTGTAATTGTTGCTTTTTTTCTTCTCGATAAATAGTAAAAACTATTTATAAATAATGTTGCAAGAAGTAGTACCCATGTCTGTGCACCAGTATCTGGAGTCTGAGTTACCATTGTAGCTGCTTGCTCTGTTTCTAACATTTCTTCGTCTTTCACAAGTCCTACTTCTTCTGCTGCTGCTTCTAAATCAGGAATTTCATTCATATTTTCTTCATCCGTAATTGGAGTTTCAACTTCTACTACTTCCAATGCTTGCTCATTTTCCTCATCTGTTGTATCTTCTGACATAGGAGTTTCAACCATGAGTGTTTCATCAATAACAGGACTTTTAAAGTCATATATACCTGTATCAAACTCTAGAAATTCACCTGACGCATCCTGCATTTCGATAAACATAAGTATATAGTCTTTTTCTGAATTAAATGGAGGCTCTATTGAAATAACAATCTCAGGAGAGTAAAAATCAGGTTTTTCAATTTTTGTTACTTCACTTTCAGCAAGTAATTTATATTCTAGAGACGAAGAAGTAATCGCATCTCTATAAGTTATAATTATTGTTCTATCATCTATAATTTCAATAGAATCAATATCTTGTACTTCAACGCTTGATACGTTTGAGGCTGTAAATCCTTCTACATTTCATGGAGTAGTAAAATCTATACTCCCATCTGCACCCAGAACTGTCAAAAGACTATAAGTTGTATCTGCTTTTAAAGAATCTTCAAGAATGAGTTCAACTTCATTTGTATCTGACTCACTTGCAAAAGCACCACGCAGTTTCACATCGTTGAGTACTCTAATTTCTCATTCTATTTCCCCTATCTCTAAATTTGGGTTTTCACTCAGCATAATACTCAGTGTATTTGCATCGATTACTGTTATTTCATCAACACTAAGTTCAGCTGAATAAGACATATTGAATATACCAATAAGTACAAGTACAGCTATAATATTTTTCAAATATTTCATAATAAGATTATTAATGTGTAATTAAGAATACATATATATTAAATCATTATTTTAAAATTATGTCAAAAAATATACTAAATATTTATTATGTAAAATAGTCAATAACTAATAAAGCTCTTAATTATGGGAAATTAAGAGCTTTATTTTAGAGTCATTTTTTGCTTATAATATTTGAGTATAGATAAGATATCACATATAAATAAAGTAAAGTGACAGAAATACTGCTCACTCAGATCGTGTAATCAGTCATTTTTTTCCTATAAAAAATAAGAATATAATCAGTAGCATAATAGCAAAGAGTTCCACACATATATCAATAATGAGTGTATCAGTTACTGGAAGATTTGCGATAGAACCAGTCAATCATAAAACGAGAAGTATATTAAAAATGTTACTTCATACTATGTTTCATATTGCTATATCTGATTGCTTTTTGAGTGATGCGATAATTGATGTGACTAGCTCTGGAGCAGATGTACCAAAGGCTACAATAGTAAGTCAGATTATAGATTCAGGGACACCAAATGATGCTGCAATACTTACAGCAGAGTTCACCAATAAATCAGCTCAAATTCACAGTCCAATTAGTCAGAGTAGTATGAAAGCTAATGACTTCAGTGTACTTTGTGCTTTTTCTACGTCTATCTCTTCTATTTCGATCTTTCACGACTTTGCGAGTCAAAAAGTGTAAGTAAAAAACAATATAAAGAATAAAAGAAACACTAAACTTTCCCCTCTATAGATAATATTTTCATTTGCTCATGAGAAAAAAGTATCAAACGCAAGAAAGAATAATGCAAGTGATGCTATAAGTGAAAATGGGACCTCTTTATAGATGGTAGAGCTTTTAGCCTGTAAGGGATAAACAAGTGCAGCAGCTCATAAAACTAGCCAAGTATTTGCTATATTTGATCAAACTACATTTCAGAGTGCCAAATCTGTTTCTCACTTTAGAGCTGAAAACATATTTACAAATAATTCAGGTGCAGATGTTCAAAAGGCTACAATTGTGAGTCCTACCACGAGTGGAGAAATACCAAATTTTGTCGCAAGACTACTTGCTCAACTCACCATTATATCAGCTCATTTAATCAAAATTATGAGGCCAAATATAAGGTATATATAATTACTAAAAAGAAATTCTGGAAGAAATCACATATAAAATAATTAAGAAATACTATCTAAATATGACTGTAGGATACACTGAGCTGCAACATCATCACGATGATCATCAAATCACTCTTGGGCTTGATAGCTAGAAAACCTTTCGTCGTGTCATACTACAATTTTATCAGGAAAAATTTCTGATAATTTTACTATAAACTTCTGAGTTTTATCTAATTGTCGAGTATCAACTCAATACAAATCATATGGGAGTCCGACTACTATATGAGAAACATTTTCATGACTGAGAAAATACTTCTTGAGCCATGAAATAAGATCTGTTCTCTTTACAGTATCTTTTGGAAATGCAATTCACTCTTTGCTCGTTGCAATACCACATCTCTTATCTCATAAATCTATTGCTATAAAAGTCATTATGATTCTAGAGTTATTTCAACTACAGCCTTAGCAGCGTAGTTTTCACCAAAATTAACATATATATCATGTTTTCATAGAGTCTTTAAAGCTGAATGAACTCATCATAAATCTATATGTTTTTTTGTCACAGGGATTCGGTATTTTTTTGAGATATACTCTGCAATATCTTTTGGTAATATACTCCCGTATACTTTATTTCATGATCATTTTAGTGTAAAAGGAAACACTTCTCATACTAAGATATCTACTAATTCTTGCTTATTTCATAAAAGTATTCTTCTTTCTGATTCTTTCTTTTGCTCTGATTTTTGAATAGTAGCTTCTACTTGTTTTGTATACGGTTTTGCTAACTTTTTAGGAAAAAGAAAATTACTCGCATATCATGATGAAACCTCTTTAATTTCTCATTGCTTTCAAACATGTAGTACGTGCTCTAAAAAAATTACTTTCATATGTATAAGTTAGAGAGTAGAAATTATGATTGTTGTTCGTTATCAAGTGCTGCTTCAGCTTCTTCTCTTTTTTGATCTTCAGTTTGTTCTAATTCTTCTAGTGAAATTCTTACTCCAGTGAGCTCTGAGGCTAGATGTACGTTTATCCCTCCTCTACCAACTGCTTTAGCTCTTTCTCCATAAGGGATATAAGCAATATACGAATCTTCGTCTTCTCCTTGTTCAACTTTTACAACGTCAGCTGGAGTGAGACTTCTCGCGATAACATCTCTAATATCTCCACTATTAGGAATAATATCTATTTTTTCACCACCAAGTTCTTCCATAACTGCTTTTACTCTCATACCTTTTTGACCGATAAGCGTTCCTGCTGGATCAACTTCGTCGTATGTTGAGCTTACTAAAATTTTAGTCTTCACCCCTGGGTGTCTCACTACTCCATCGATACTCACTATTTCTTCTGCTATTTCTGGAACATACTCAGCAAAAATAGCTGGTACCAACTCTGCTCTCTTTCGAGAAAGAACAACTTTAGGAAGCATATTTTCTTCTTTTGATACTTCAGCAACATAGAGATACATTCTGTTATCAGCTACATAGTTATCTCGTGAAACCTGTTCTCCTCTTGGAAGTGTTACAGAGTTTCCGTTATAATCAAAAACTACTTTTCCTCCCTCCACAAGATCAACTCTCATATTTACTACTTCACCTTCTTTATCTGAAAAGAGGTCATAGATTTTTTCTTTTTCACTATCTGCTACTTTTTGAATAATAACTTGTCTTGCAGCCTGTGAAGCAATACGACCAAAGACATCACCATCTTGCTGTAAAACTTCATCAGTAACATCGATTTCAATAACATCTCCAACACTAAAATCTTCATCATCAATTTCTGCTATACTAATTTCAAGATTTTCATCCTCAACTGTTTCAACAATAGTTTTTTCTACTGAAATTTCGAGTTCACCAGATTCTAAATCAAAATGAACGTTTACATTTTCATCTTTGTTTCCAAAGTCTTTTTTATACGCAGTTTTGAGTGCTGCTTCAATAATCTCAACTAACTTCTCTTTTGGAAGTTTCTTTTCAGCTGCAATCATATTGATGGCTGCTTGTATTTTTTGTACGTCTAGCATATTTTTTAAATTAATATTTAATATTTTTAAAAGAAAACGAAGACTTGTTACCAAATCTCCGTTCCGTTACCCCTTATTTACAGACTAATTATAATGTTATTTATTTTATTGCAAGAGAAATAATATACTTATACTAGCTCGCCCCGGATACCTGGGGTTCCTCTCAATCCTCTAAGACTAATCCGAAGCTTGTAGTTCAATTGCAGTTTAAAACTAATCTTCATGAATACTCTCAGTTATACAACATTGTAGTAAGTGGAAGTCAGGATTCTTGAAAATATAAATTGCTACCTGAATTTTCTATAACATCTTTTGCATCAACTACAATATATTTTCATCTATTATCGTTACAAGCTGCAATTAAAAATTCTATTCATGTGACACCTCATACAAACCAACCAGGGACTTCATCCTCAGCGATAAAATCATTTCTATCTAAATTATAATAATAATGTAAGTTAATGAGTCTTGATCCTGTTCATGTATATGAGCTACTATTTACATGCATTACATATTCTTCAAAAGTATTTTTTATATCTAAAGCATTAACTACAGAGGAAGAATCTTGTATAGGTGTATTCGTAATTGGCTCTATTAAAATTCACAAATCTTTTCCATAAGTTCTTGGAAAACTATCAGTGTAATCAATAGCTAAAGCTTGATTTCATATAAATGATAAAACACTTTGCTGTTCTTCCATAAAAGCCATAAGTTGAAGATTATTTCTATCCTTTGTAAGATAGTACGTATAATAACTATCATCTCTTGGATCTTTACCTCAATTTGTATAGTCTATAGTTTCTAATACGTCTACTCACACTTCTCACTGATAGGCTAATATTGATCAAGATTCTGTAATCTCTACATAATTATCTGGTAATGGAAGAGTTTTATTTGCAGCATACACCTGAAGAGAATCAGATAACTTCGTAAGCTGCGATATTCTATTGGAATCTCTTGCTCACGTAAGATACCCTGAATAACTCACAAAACCAACTGTTGAGAGTATTCATACTATAGTAATTACTACTATAAGTTCTACGAGAGTAAAACCTAATAAGTTATTTAATTTTTTCATAAAAAAAAGTCTTATAAATACATACTTTAGTTATAAGGCTTTTTATTATACTAGCAACAAATTATATATTGACTAGTAGATAGTTTAAACACTAATCAAAATTCAAATAATCTACTCAATAGTGTTTAAATATTTTTCGAGAACCTCCAAGCATTTGTTCATACTTTTCAAGTCCTAATTTTTTCACCCAAGATTGAATAGTATCTCCATCTGGTCACTCTATTTCTAGAAGTTCAGGAATTCAATCATAGAGATCAAAATCAAATTCTAGTCCATCTAGTTTGTATGATACTCTATGCTTTTTCTTTTCTCTTATTTTTTCCATACCATATTTTTCTAGTACTTTCGCAAAGCTTTCTATATTTGAAATAGGTGTTTCATGTTCGTCTTTAGCCACTACTCATTCTGCTTTTTTTACTTCTTTTCGTTTATTTTTGATTGTGTAGATATGTTCTTCTCCTTTCTTTCTTAGCCTGAACATTCTCCCATTTGCATCCATTTTATTTTTAGGGGCATCATCTGGAAAATCATAATACACATCATGAATGAATCCTTCAAATGTTTTTTCAGCTCACATTTCTAGGAGCTTTTCTACAATTTCCTGTTTATTTATTTCAAGTATTTTTATTTCTTTTTCTAGCATTTGTATAAATATTTAGATGTATATTTATCAATTGTATCATAATTTTAATAAAAATAAAAACCCTAACCAGGGTTTTTATTTATCAGTTACTTCACTATTTAAAAATTTCTGACTTCAACTCGTACTTGTTTCATGATGTTCCAATCATAATTTTGATATATATTCATCTACATATTTATATTTAGATGCTTCAATTTCCATCATAGATTGCTTTCATTTATAATCATCAAAATCAAATTTAACATTTCCATTTTCAAGTGAGTATGATACTCTATCTTTCTTCTTTTCTCTAGATTTCACTAATCAATACGAAGCTATTACTTTTCTAAATAAATCAATATCTTTAATTTCAAATTCCTTTTCAAAAGCTCTTTTTGTCTTTGTTCAAGTTTGCTCTTCAAGTATTCATCTTTGTATATAAGCTTTTTCTTCCTCTTGTGTTAACTTCCTTTTAATAGTATAGAAATATTTAACATTACCATCAATGTCAGTTTTTTTACGAATCCGAAATGTACTTTTTATTCCTCATTTTTGCTCCAATGTTTCGTGTGGTTCTGGATAATCATAATATATATCATGAATTTTTCATTCAAATACTTTCTTTGCTCACATTCACTCTAACTTCTCTATTACTTTTTCTTTATTAATGTTCAGTACTTTCACTTCTTCTTCAATTTCATGACCATTAATAGGATTTTCACTTTCTTCAGCTAGTTTATAACTTTGCAGTACTACTAGTAAAGTAGCAAGTGCTTTATCTTTTAAAACATCATAAAAGACTCTGGAATACTCAGATGGAACATCTTCTAGTTTATTTTCTTTAGAAGCTATTTTATATCATGAAAATTCTAATAATTTTAATACCCAAAATATAAATGCCTTAAGTCGTATTACATCTGAAATTTTTGCAACTCATCATTCACTCAAATCATTGTTTTTATTCAAAATTCATTGAATATTTTGTACAATTCATTCAATATAAGTTCCAACTTGTGTTGCTATAAGTGGTTCTCAATTCTTATCCTCTATATCCGAAGAAAATGATTGTGATATTTGATTTATCTTTTCTGATCTCCTTATTTTCTGCTCGCTATTTTCTAAAATACCAAGAGTTAATCATGAGAATATTTTTCTTGCTCATCATTTAAGTAAGTCTTTTATTAAAACATCTTCTTCTAAAAATCAAAGCGCATTAGAAAAATTTGAATTTTTATTATCAGATAGTGGCATAAAGAAAGTTATGTATATTTAAATTACAATATACTCACCAAAGTTCCAAAACAAAATAAAAACTCTCTATTCGAGAGTTTTTACTATATGCAAATATGTTATGTAGACTATTTTTCAATTCTTTTTAGTCCAATTCTTCCTTTTGCTAAATCAACTTGTATAATTTCGAAATCAACCATATCATCAGCTTTTACGATGTCTTCAACATTTGTTACTCGCTCTTTTGAGAGTTTAGAAATATGAATCATTCCTGATTGTTTTCCTCTAAACTCAACTATAGCACCGACTCATTCAATAATCTTTACTACTTTTCCAGAACCTGTAAATCATACCTCTGGAACCCAAAGGAGCTCGTTAATAATAGCAATTGCGGCTTTTCCTGATTCTTGCGTTTTAGCAGTTATGGTAGTAAGTCCATCCTCCGCAATAGAGATAACTACATCGTGGTCAGCTTGTATTTTTTGAATTGTTTCCCCTCCTTTTCCAATTACCGTTCTAATTTGGTCTTCAGCAACTTGCATACTCATGATAAGTGGAGCATATGGAGAGAGCTCTGGAGCTACCTCTGCCTGTACTTTGAGCATTTCTCAGAGTATATGCATACTTGCCTGCTCACCTTGAGTAAAAGCCTTTTCAAACACTTCCATTTTCAGTCCTTTGATTTTCACATCCATTTGCATAGCAGTAATTCCTTTTGCTGTTCTCGCGACCTTGAAATCCATGTCTCAGAGGAAATCCTCTTGAGCCTGTATATCTGACAAAATAGTATAATTCCCAGAATCTTCGTCGTATATCATCCCCATTGCAACTGCAGAAACTGGTCTTTTTATTGGAACACCAGCATTCATCAGACTCATAGTAGAACCACATACAGATGCCATAGAGCTTGACCCATTACAAGTTGTTACTTCACTCACAGTACGTATCATATATGGAAACTCAGCTTCACTCGGCATTACTGGCTCTAAAGCTCTCTCTGCTAGACGACCATGACCAACCTCTCTTCGACCTACTCCTCGCATCATACGTACTTCACCAACTGAATATGGTGGAAAGTTATAGTGGTGAATATATCTTTTTGTTGTTTCATTATACATTCCGTCAACGAGCATGTTATCCTCTGGTCATCCAAGAGTACAAACATTGAGTACTTGCGTCATACCTCTTTGGAACAGAGCTGATCCGTGAGTTCTTGGAAGTAATCCTACCTCTCCTACAATAGTTCTTACTGCATTTGGAGCTCGACCATCAAGTCTTCTCTCATTTTCAAGAATATTTTTTCTCATAATTTCCTTCACTCTCTTATACACCATAGCACCAACACCTGATGTATCATCATCCTGCGTGTAATCACCAGTTTCTAATAAATAGTTTTTTGTCTCTTCATCTAAAGCGTCCAGCTCTTTTTGAAAGTCTTTTTTTCCTTTATTATAAAGCACTTCAAGCTTTTTCTCAGTCAAAAATTCCTGCACTTTTTCATACAAACTTACATCAGGATTATTGAGAGTTGGTTCTATTTTTTTGATTTTACCAAATTGTGATTCATAAGCAGCAATAAAATCAAGCTGCGCGTTACATAAGTCCTGTATAAGTGAGTGAGCATGAGAAAGTGCTGCAAGCATTTCTTTATTGGTTACTTCATTTGCTCCAGCCTCTACCATAGTAATTGCATCAAGTGTCCCAGCTACTACAAGATGAAGTTTAGCATTAACTTCCTGCTCAAAACTTGGATCAAACGTATAAGAATCATCCTCATTTAAAACTATTTTCACTCCAGCTACTGGCCCCTCAAACGGAGCTCCAGCCATGAGTAAACCGAGAGATGCTGATGTTATCCCCCAAGATCCCTGCTCAGAATTATTGTCATTAGAAAACACGCTACATATAATTTGAGTATCATTCACTATTCCTTTAGGAAACATTGGTCTGATTGGCCTATCTATCATACGTGAGGTAAGTGTTGCAGCGTCGCTTGGACGGGCTTCTCGCTTCATAAATCTATTTCCCCCTATTTTCCCTGTTGCGTAGTATTTTTCTACATAATCTACAACAAGTGGGAAAAAACTCGCTTGCTCGTTGAGTCCAGTTTCTTTGATTCCAACTGTAGTAAATAAAACGTTTCCAAGTTCATCACTCATAGTCACAGCTCCATTTGCAAAAAGCCCTATTTTTCCTGTTTCAAAACTGAGTTTTTTTCCTGAAATTTCATATGTCTTTTTAAGTGGTAGTAAATCCACTACATTGCTATCTGATAGTCCTTGCATGTAAAATATTTAAAAAGTAATCTAGCTGAAATATGTCATAAAACTTATACAAAACTCTTAGATTAATCTAAGAAATTCAAATAAGCCTTTTACACATAATCAAGCTGTAAATGAGTATATAAAAAAAATACAAAACATCAAAAAACTCTCAGATATGATTCTGAGAGTTTTTTTAAAGTTTCTAACTTACAGAAAAAGTAATATCTATAGTTGTACCATTTCATTCAACACAGATTACACCTCAACTTTCACCTACAGATGCGCACGTGTTTGGAGAATTAACGTCAAATAGATTGTTAAGACTTCATAAAGATGGGTTTCAAGAAAAATTTATATTTTTAAGTGTAGTTATTTCAGCAAAACTTTGAGGAATAACAGTAAGGTCACTATCTTGTATACTCAACCAGTTTAAATTTAAGAGAAGTGATATTTCATCGATTATACCTATTCAGCTACCATCCACTCAAAAAGAATCAATAACTGTTACACTGCACCACTGATCTGTAGTATAAGTTGTGCTTGGTGGGAAAGCACTAATATAAGCAGTTACATCTTCTGGCTCTACTGCCAAAAACGTATCGCCCCACGAATTAAGGTTTCCTAGTTGAGTTGAAGAAATATTTTCGCTACAAGATGAAAGACTAGATCATATTGATGTTACATCTGTATCACTCACATAAAATGCAATCTTTTCTCATGATCCTTGATCAGGCTGAAGTTCAACACAAATACCTCTTCAAGTATCTGAAATTCATAGTTCACAATTTATATCTCATGAATTTGGTAATACTGAAAAAGAAGGTCCATTTAGATCTCATAGAGCTGTATTACCACTTAGATTAAAACTTGTGATATTTTCTAATAAAGTAAATGATTCCGGTATTTGATTAATACTCTGGAAAGGAAAATCAAACTCTGTTAACTCGCCTAAAAATCAAAATTCTTCTGGGATATATGTTATATCACCACCTGCATCTGACCCTAAGTAGTAAAATCAATTTATGCTACACCATTCACTAATAGTTAAAGATGAAACTCAAGGATCTGCGTTACCATTTGGGTTTCATGTTGCAATCACATTTCCTGCCCTATCAGTTTCAACTTCAACTTCCATCCAGTTATTGAGATTAGATAAATTTGTTGGAGTCATAGCTAAACATGAACCCGGGTACGAATCCCCTCATTCTCCTCATTCTCATTCACCACCTAAGGTAGAACCTACATTAGTCGGAACTTGTGTACTCACTACAACATTACTACTTCAAAGTCATGATGTATCAGCTTTGATGAGTGTATTAATATACTCATATTCTTGTCACGTACCTATGGATCACAGATTAGAGTATGAGCTCTTTGTTGAAAGATTAGAATTCGCATAGTACGACACAAGGTTTTCTCCAAGTATCTGCTTGCTGTTTGATCATGAAAGCTCTTGTGTTGTTCCTTCAAACAACACTGGAGCAGTTGCTACCGTTCAAGCTGTAAAGCTCACACTCCCCGTACTTGTTTGTCACTCTGGAAGATTATTTGCATAACTTCATGGTAAATTCTTACTTCATGAAATTGCAAAACTCTGACGAGTGAATATATCTCTCACATCTACGCTTTCTATTTCTGTAGTAATTATCGTTGGAACTCACAGTACATACAATTTAGTCGGTTCTTTAACTGTAACTATTTGTTTATTATAGTTTCACCTTATATAGGTAAAAAATGAATTATCTGCATTGGCAGTATTCGTAGGAACTAATCAATTTTTTATACCAGTATTTCATGATATAAGTCCTTCTGTAATAGCTCATAACTCATATTCTTGGCCTGTATTCGTTACCGAGTAGGCATAACGACTTCACGTGAGGGGATCTACTGGAGTACTGGAAATCCTCTGAGTCAATTGTCTCGTAGCATCTCAAAAAACTCATTGCTTCCACGCTAATGTTCATGAAAACGTTACATTATATGAGTCTGTAGGGGCTGGAAAATATCACTCCTGGATCTTAAATAAATCTAATCATTTTGCTATGATTCATAAGTCACTAATTCTTGCTGAATCTCGAGCAGAAGTAGCGTATCACTGAAGTGATATAAATCATATCGTACCTAAAATAGCCAGTATTGTAATAACCACTATTAGTTCAACTAAAGTAAAACCGAGGCTCTTATTGGATCGCATAAAAAATACTTAAGATATATACCGTATATATCTTAAGTATTTTTATTCTTTTAGCTAACGGACTCACTATTTTTTATAGACGAATTTTATTTTTTCTTTCTAAGAAATGTTGGAATGTCTAAGTCTTCACCATTGTGCATATTTCCTTGCTCTTGTTGTGGTTGTGCAGCTGGCATAACTCTAGAGTCAGAAACTGATCTTTTTCCAAAAATTGATGCTCCATTAGAAGATTGACCTTGAGATTTTTTTTCTTCAAATCTTTTGTTTGTATTCTCATCAAAACCAGTTGCAACTACTGTAATTTTTATTTCACCTTCGTAATCCTCTCTGATAGTAGCACCAAATATAATATTTGCATCTCCATCTACTGAGTCAGTAATAACTTTTGCAGCTTCATCTACTTCAAACATAGAGAGATCAGTTCCACCTGTAATATTAAAGAGGAGTCCTTTTGCTCCTGCAATTGATAAATCTAGGAGTGGAGAATCAATAGCTGATCTAGCAGCTTCAATAGCTCTGTTTTCACCTGAACCATACCCAATACCCATAAGCGCACTACCTGCTGAGTTCATAACTGATCGTACATCCGCGAAATCCACGTTGATAAGACCTGGTTGAGTAATAAGATCTGAAATACCTTGTACCCCTTGATTGAGGACTTCATCTACAATACCAAACGCGTCGAGCAGAGGAGTTTTTTTATCAATTATAGATAAAATTCTATCATTAGGAATCGTGATGAGTGTATCTACTTTTTCTTTGAGTTCATCAAAACCGTCCATAGCTTTTGAAGTTCTATTTTGACCTTCAAAACTAAATGGTCGTGTTACAACTCATACTGTGAGAGCACCTATTTCTTTTGCAACTTCTGCAACCACAGGAGCAGCACCAGTACCAGTACCTCCACCTAGACCACAAGTAATAAATACCATATCAGCTCCTTCAAGGAATCCTTTAATTTCTTCTCTTGATTCTTCTGCAGCTTTTTTTCCCACTTCTGGACTTGATCAAGCTCATAGACCTCCAGTAATCATTTTACCAAGATTGATTTTATTTTCTGCAAGTGAACCATAAAGAGCTTGAACATCAGTGTTCATCACTATAAAGTCAACTCATTCAAGTCATGCTTCAATCATTCTATTTACTGCATTTTGTCATCCTCATCCTACCCCTACAACTTTTATATTTGCAACTGGTGATATTGACCCTGAAAGTTTTACTTCTTCTGGTCCTCTAGATGTTGATTTTGGTCCTTTGCTTGAAAGGAGGCTTTTTAGTTTATCGTCTCTCATGTTCATATGTTTTATAATAAAATGTAATTGTTAAAATTTTTTCTGGTTTATGGAAGTATTTTCTTAAATGCTTTTGCAATCGAAGAAAATATTCATCCTAAATTTATACTTAATGCATTCCCTCTTCTTCCATACCTATTTCATAAAATAAGATTTCAGACAACTCATGCATATACTGGATCTGAAATAGAGGTTTCAGTCAGTGATTCTTTTTCTACTGGGAGTCCTATAAATACTGGAAGTCTAAGAACTCTTTTTGCTGTATCTATTAATCATCGCTGCTTCACAGCACCTCATACTAAAATAGCTCCTTCTGGAAGCATTCCATCTCTTCAAATCTTTTTTAGCTCAGAAGTGACAAATCAAAATATTTCTTCATATCTTGCTGTAACAATTTGAGAAAGATATATATTTGATATAGTACCTTCTTCACTACTAGAAATCTCACTAAGTTGAATTTCATGCTCTTTGTCTGTTTCTTCGCTCAGTCATACTACTGCATGTGATAGTTTCATTGACTCTGCAATATCTATCGAAGTCCTCGCTCATAGAGCAATATCATTTGTTACACTGTCTCACCCAATAGGTATAACAGTAGAAAACTTTAAAACTCATTCCTCGTACACTGTAACTCACGTTGTAGAAGCTCCAACATCTATACATACAACTCATAGTTCTTTTTGTCTCTTTGTGAGAACTCATTCTGCACTTGTGAGAAGATTTGGGAAAATGTCGTATATTTCTATCCCAACATCCGCTACAGCTTTTTTCATATTCCCAAGAATGTTTTTATTCATTGAGAATATATTTGCTACGACTTCTAACTTACGAGCTGACATTCCGATAGGATTTTTCACTCCTTCTTCTAGATCAACAATAAAGTATTCAGGAACAACTTTTAGGATTTCTCTATTAGGAAGATCGACTCCATTTCGAGCCATATCTAAAACCCTATCAATATCTTCTCATGATATTTCATCACCAGAAACAGCAATGATTCATTTACTTGTTACTACATCAAATGATGATGAATTGAAAGAAAGATTTACACCAGTGACTTGCTCTCCTGACATTTTTTCTGCTTCTTCAAGCGAAGAATCTAAATTAGATTTAAACTCTTCCATATCAAGTATATTTCATTTTCTAATTGCATACGAGTTTGCTGCTCATACACCCAAGACATGAAAATCTCTTGTTTTTTCCTCTGCAAAACTTCCAATGAGAGTTCGGATTTTAGAGGTTCCTATATCTATGGAAGTAATGATATTTTCTCAGGCCATTATTTGGTAGTTGGATAAAAAATTAATACATCAGTGTTCAGTTTTTTTGTACTATCTAATTGGCTTAAAAGCTAGAGATAGTATTTTTTTCATTTCTAGAACGTGATTAAATTATAAGCTCATTAAAATGGGAATCAAACAGACTTACTCAAGTCCTGTTAAAAACAAAAAATATACCCCCTTTTGTTGCAATAATAAAAAAAGAATGATAAAATTTAGGAAGTAGTTATTTTAAATATTATGAAATACGCAAAATACATAAGTAGTTTACTCATATTTATTTCAATATTTTTGAGTATTTTTGGGATGTCATATTTGCATTCATTACTCCCAGAGTCAAGCTTATTGTTCTGGTTTTTTGTTTGATCTATTTTTAGTATTATTTCGTTTATTGTCGTAAAATGAATTGTTTTCTATTTCTACGATACACCAATAAATAAGCTGGAATATACAATAAAGAGATTTCTCGTTGGTTCATTAAAAGATAATGATATTCTGTCCTACAAAACCACTAATCCACACCTCAACTACATACTATTATTTTTTACAAAAACACTTGGAACACTCAAACATATCAAGTCTGAATTTTTGCATGGAAAAGAAATAAAATCAGAGGTAAATCTTGCTGGTGAAATACAATGAAAACTTTTAGACAAGAAGCTACATAAAGTTCCTCACTTGCAAATTGTTGCAAAGTCTATCCCCGCTTGAGAGATTGGATGAGATAGTTATGATGTTATTACGCAGTGAGATAATCATTATATATATGTATGAGATGCAACGGGACACTGAGTATGAGCTGGTTTTATAATGATGATGGTGAATGCTCTTGTAAGTTGATACGCTAAAGTAACTGATAAATGAAATCATATATTAGCCCTTACAAATGATATTATTAAACCTCGCGTTAAGGCTAATCTCCTCATGAGTATGCTAATGATCAGGTGGAACGACAAGACTCAAAAAATGTATATGACCTGAGCCGGTCATGAATATCTGATGATTTATAAACACAAAGAGCAAAAGTGTCATAAGATAAAATCTGGATGAGTTGCTTTATGAATGACAAAAAATATTCATAAACTCCTAAAAGAGCGAGAAATAGCATTTGAACCAAATGATGTTATAGTTCTCTACTCTGATGGTATCACTGAAGCAATCAATCAAAGTAAAAGAGATGGAAATGAGAATATGTTCTGAGAAGACTTACTTGTAAGAACAATTGAATCATCACCAGAAATCTGACCCCATAGGATCAAGACTGCACGAAGTATTTTTAAAAATATCTCAATCACACTCTCTCAATTTATGTGATACAAACATCTTCAATTAGACGATATCACACTTGCTACTATTCAATATGAATCAGCTCAATATATTGAATCTGATGACTGCAGTGAAGAAATGACAGAAGACTTTATCACAGAATGGAAATGGACGAAATAAATGAGTAAAAAATTAGAGGAATATTATAAATCCTCTTTTTTTTGTCTTGTAAAGCAGACTCTCGCTAAGTCTCTTTACAATAATGCAGCCCGCAGTAGTATAAAGCCAAATATTAGTTTTTTTATACTAAAATAATTTGGCCAATCAAGAAAAGCTTATCGAGCTTGTAAAACATAGATATACATGAGATGTAAGCTGATTTTTACCTACACCAGAAACGTCTAAAAGCAAAAGTAAAAAATCTAGTAAGTCAGAAGAGGCTGCTAAGAATGCTGAAAAAAAATGAATCCTTTCAGCAGAAAAAGATTATAAAGAGGCTCTTGCATATATCAAAGATGCTATTGCTCCTGCATTTATGAAGGTACATAATGATAAAATTCGTATCAATAATACCTACGCAAAAACATTTTTTGTATACTCATATCCAAATTTCTTAGAGTGAAACTGGCTCTCTCCAGTAATTAATTGGGATGTTAAGTTTGATATGAGTTTGTACGTCTACCCTATTGAATCTGCCTTTGTACAAAAATACTTACGCAAGAGATTGACGCAGCTCCACTCAGAGCGTAGTATCAATGCAGAAAAATGACTCATTAATGACCCAGGACTTGAGGCTCAAATTCAAGATGTAGAAGAACTACGAGCAAAACTTACTAGAGGTATGGAAAAATATTTCCATATGGGACTCTACATCACTGTATATGCTGATAGCGAAGAAAAACTCACTCGAATCTGAAAAGATATCGAAACTATCTTGGCTGGTAGAAATGTATTACAAAAACAATCATTCCTCAGGGCAGAGCAATGATTTATAGCTACAGGCCCTTTTGCAAAAGACGAGCTTGGAGTTTATAGAAATATATCAACTGGAGGACTTTCAACAACTTTTCCATTTTCATCAAGCACTCTATCACATGATGATGGTATACTCTACTGAGTAAATACGCACAATAACTCTCTCATACTCTATGATAGATTTAAAAGTGAAAACGCAAATATGGTAGTATTTGCCAAATCTGGTTCTGGTAAGTCATTTGCTGTAAAACTCGAAGTACTTAGGATGCTTATGATGGGGATAGATGTGATCGTAATTGATCCTGAAAATGAGTATAGACCTCTCGTAGATACTGTAGGAGGAAGCTATCTCGACGTATCACTCAACTCAAACGAGCGAATTAATCCATTTGATCTCCCAATGGGAATGAAAGACCATGATGAAAAACCTGGTGATCTCCTCAGATCAGCTGTTATCAACCTGCTCGGACTTATGAATCTCCTACTTGGAAAACTCACTCCAGAGGAAGAATCAATCATGGAAAAAGCAATTATAACAGCGTATTCACTCAAAGGAATAACAATAGAGGATGATAGTATTATCGGGAAAGAAATACCTATCATGCAAGACCTGCAAGATGTTTTAGATACTATGGACGGAGCTAAGTCTCTTGTAATTCGTATGGAAAAATATACTTCTGGGATTTTTGCGTGAATTTTCTCAAAACGTACAAATATAGATCTCAAAGAATGACTTCAAGTATTTTCAGTACGTGACCTCGATGATGTACTCCGTCCTACAACTATGTATGTAATACTGAATTATATTTGGAACATGGTTCGAAGCTCTAATAAAAAACGTATTCTTGTTGTTGATGAAGCCTGGAATATCATGCAACATGATGACTCGGCAAAGTTTCTTTTTGGACTCGTAAAACGTGCTCGTAAATATAATCTTGGTATCACTACTATAACGCAAGATGTTGAGGATTTTGCCGGAAGCGCATATGGAAAACCTATCATAACCAACTCTTCAATTCAAGTATTGTTAAAACAATCTTCTGCTTCTATAGATGCACTACAGCATATATTTAAACTCACAGAACAAGAAAAATATATTCTTTTAAATTCTGCTGTAGGTCAAGGTTTATTTTTTGCTGGGGCTGAACATGTTGGTATACAAGTGGTGGCTTCATTCTACGAAGAGCAAATTGTAAGCAGTGATCCAAATAGATAGATTCTTACATTTTTTATACGATTTTTTGCTAAGATATAGCTATCTGTTATTTTATAATTACCATCTATGCAAACATCCTATATTTTACTAGTTTCAGCAATAGTTTCTGTTATATTTTCAGGACTTGCCTCAGTCATTCCCATAGGCTTTTTGAATCAATGAGAGGTTTCAGCTCTCTACCCTACACTCATAGTTCCTGCTACCTACACATTTAGTATTTGGAGTGTTATTTACCTTTCTTGGATTGGACTGTGAGTATTGCAGGCTCTGTGAAATATAAAAATTAGTCGTCGAAACTCGATTATACTTTGAGCTGCTCAAATCCTCTCTTCTCTCTGGCTTATACCATCGCAGTTTTTACTCACGGGAACAAGTCTAATAGTAATAGTTTGAGTTCTCTACTTACTCATGATATTATTTTATGAAAGCAGGAAAGAATCTCCTCTCTTTAAAATTGTAGCAGATTTATTTCTATGATGGATAGTGATAGCATCTCTTGCTAATCTACATCTTGTTTTGGTATCTTATGATATCTATTTTTACCCTATAGAGCTTACACTCCTCTCTATTTTACTGGGGACGCTCCTTAATTTTTATTTTATATTTAAATTCAAGAGTTATTTACCAGCACTCGTACTAGTCTGGGCACTTGTATGAATCATTCTATGACAAGAAAATATTATTATACAAACTGCTGCTTGATTTTGAATACTTTGATCTGTTGTGGCTCTTGCCTATAGCTATTTTGGAATCAGAAAATAAATTTGCAATTATAGGTGTTTTCTGTAAAATCCTCGCGCTTCTAAAGTCCTCGTTTCATCAGGGACGCAGGCAAAAATATATATATTTGGGGGAGATACGATGACCCAGTATTCCGTCACTATTAAAAAATATCTATATTTTTCAATCAAAATCCCCTCTGCCTTTCAGGCATCTCCTCTTTAGTCAAAGTGGAGAAATAGAGTTTTTAATTAAATAATTATAACCATTATGGCAAAAGACGTAAAAGGATATATCAAGTTACAGATTAATGGTGGGCAAGCTAATCCAGCTCCTCCAGTAGGTCCTGCTCTCGGTCAATACGGAGTACCTATTCAAGAATTTACTTCACAATTCAACGAAAGAACAAAAGATAAAATGGGAGTAAAACTTCCTGTTGTAATTACTGTTTACGAAGATAGAACTTTTGAATTCGTTGTAAAACAACCACCTGCATCTACACTGGTAAAAAGTAAACTAAACCTAAAATCAGGTTCTGCTGTACCTCAAAAAGATAAAGTTGGTCACCTAAATATGGATCAATTAAAAGAACTTGCTGAGGAAAAAATGCCAGATCTAAATGCATATGACATGGCAGGTGCTATGAAAACTATCATGGGTACTGCGAGAGCAACAGGTGTTACTACTGACATCGATGATATGACTCTTGCTGAACTAAGAGCGAAACTCGCAGCGTAATAGCTACACGAAAAAGAAGAGTTTCACAGCTCTTCTTTTCTGTTCCCATCGTCTAACGGTTAGGATGCGGCCTTCTCAAGGCTGAGATCGGAGTTCGATTCTCCGTGGGAATACCAAAACATACCTCAAAAATAAAGTCCTATTTCTAGGGCTTTATTTAGTTTAATTGAATATTTACCATTTATTTATATACTCAATATAACTATTTCTTTTGAAAATTTCATGCCTATTATATTACTCATTGTAGATATTTTTCTATGTAGTATTGTATTCAAAAAATCAGAAATATGAGCAATTAAAAGTAATATATTTAAAAAATGCATCCTACTATGTGCGAAGGTAAATATATTAGGTGTTATCATTTGATTTATTTTAAAGAAAAAAGACTTTTTATATAACTACTGATATGTAGCATGATATATAGGAGCAACGTTTATAATAAGTCTTTTCACAGGTGTCTTACTCTGATTTCTAATAAATTATCTTATATTTCATAAGAAATTTAAAAAATAAATACCTCATGTCACATTCTATGAAAACACTAATATATATTATAAGCTTTTTGCTCTTTATAAGTTGAGGATTATATATATACCTCTCAAGCATGACTCCTTCTCTTACAAAAAATTGGGAAGAAGACCAAAAAGTACTTACTAATATTTCATTTTCAGGTACAACTATCACGATGAAAGATATTCGCAATTTTCGTTACAAAAGTACTGATTCTTTTGAAAAATGATATTATGACTCAAAATATGATGTAGCGCAGGTAACATCTGTAGACTATATTATTGAGCCATTTGGTGATATCGATGGTTTTGCTCATACTATGCTCTCTTTTTGATTTGATGACGGAAAATATATTTCAGTTTCTGCTGAAATACGTAAGGAGGTCTGAGAATCTTTCCATCCTGTTTTATGACTTTTAAATAAATACGAGATAGTTTATATTGTTTGAGACGAAGAAGACCTCATTAAGCTCAGAGCAAACTATAGAAAGGACCAAGTAATACTCTATCCTATAAAAGCTGATAAAAAAGACATTGAAAAGCTATTTCTTTCAGTTATGCAGCGTGCGCAGAGCCTCTCACAGACTCCAGAGTTTTACAACACACTCACAAAGACGTGTACTACTAGTATTTTATCTCACGTAAACTCACTCAGGGCTGAATACCAAGCTACTCCAATTGAATGGGGGAAAAAAGTTTTTCTCCCCTCACATAGTGATGAAATAGCTTATGATTTATGACTCATAAATACAGATTTAACTCTTTCAGAGGCAAGAGAATATTACACTATAAATGAGCTATCTGAGCAGCATCAAGCCTGAGAAAATTATTCGAAGATGATTAGAAAAGAGATAAGATAAAAAAACTATAAAATCTTAATAAAATAGATTACTTTATTATTTGTTCTCAAATAAAAAAAACTTCGTTTCACTTTTCAACTATATCTTGATTCTTAGGCATAATCAAAATCATATCATAAGAAGCTTCTATTTTCTCACCATTATCTATTGCAATGCATGTTCCTTTCATGATTTTCTGAAAGTTATATGTATCAAAACAATATGTAAAATCATTACTTTGAGCAATATAAACTTCTTTAATATTCACATACAGTTTTTCTTCTCAAATTTTGGAAAAATAAGAAGCGTCAATACATCAAATTGTGCTGAGAAAATTAAGCAACATTTGGTATGCAACTTCTTTTCACTGAGGGTTATTGTGGTTTCAAGCTTCAAAAGTATATCATTTTCATCAATGCATATTAATATAACTTTCTGTATCACCTGATATTAAATCTTCTCCTAGCTCTGACCAGCCCATTATTATATGAGAAATTCACATTTTAGATGCTAAATCAAAATTTTGTTTTTCCGAAAACATAAAAGGAATAGATGGTCCAGATGTAGAATGTAAATCTAGTAAAAAATCTGAATCTCTTAAAATATTTTTAAGTTCCTGAGCTCTTTTATTTTCGTAACAATCTTCTGAAATATTTTCGTCTAATATTACTCTGTTAAGATTTACTTTAATTTCTCTCTTTGAAACCTTAAGCGCTTCTTCATTTGCTTCTGATACACAAGTAATCTCTCCCTTTAAAATACTAATTTTTCATTGTTTAACATCTTTTAGAAATTTTTTAATTGCAAGAGTTCAAGATGGCTCATCTCAATGAACTCATCAAAAAATTGAAACCTTAGGTCAATCAAGGAGTCATTTGAGAATAATACTAGAAGATATACTCATATTAAAAATATTATATATTAATTAACAAATCTCTTTTTTATACGTTTTATACATAACTCTATCTAGCAGCCATTGAAACGGTGAGGCAAGTAATATCATCTTGCTCGCGATGTCTGGATAGATA
>JAHDCR010000008.1 GCA_020629795.1 Candidatus Altimarinota bacterium | reverse complement strand
TTACTATATAAACTTCTCTGTACCTCATAATACGCATCCACAAGTTTTTCCATTCCTCAAAATTCCTGCGCTATCTCTCTCGCTTGTCATTTCCCATAGAGTTCTATCTTTCTTGAAAACCTATCTTTTCTAAAATCTAAAATTCACTGTTTCACATAGAGAGCAAGCAAGAAATCAAGAAAGTCTTGAGCTTTGAGACTTTCATATTTAGAGACAACTCATTTTGCGTATTCACTACGCTCCTGACGATACTTAATATCAGAATCAAAAGAGAGATGAGCGAGTATGTCGAAAATATCTGAGTTTTCTGCGTTAAACATCTTGCGTAGATCATTTAACTGGTCTTTTTCTATTCCCAGCTTTGCAAGACTGTCGAGCAGCTCTCATCTTGTTTCAGGTTTACTCCATAACTCTCTGAGTTGATGTTCATCACTATAGAGCTTTGGGAGTTCTCATACTATACGTTCAAGAAATGCTTCACTGGAAAGATGTTTCCCTGTAACTGGGTCGAGATAGCGAGTTTCTATATCTATGACTTTTACTTCTCTTGTTGGTCAGAGCTTTACTATGAGTTTTTCTTCTCTTTCAGGAGCAACACGTTCTGAACCATCGTCAGAAGTGTCGGTTTTTTCAGCTTTTTTTGCTGGAATTTTATCTTCTCAGTCTATAATATTTTCTTCTTCAGGTGCTCAATCCCATAACTCATCCTTGAAATCATTAGTAGCTCCCATAAAGTCATATATCGTGAAAAAATCTTTCCCATCGAATACTCTCGTACCTCTTCAAACTATTTGTTTATATTCAACAATATTTCAGATATTTCTCACAAGCACTATGTTTCGTACATTGAGCGCATCAACTCAAGTTGTGAGCATTTGAGAACTCGTCAAAATAACAGGAATATCTTTGTCATTATCCTGAAATCTTTCTAAGTATCTACGACCTATTTCTCACTCATTACTCGTCACTCTTACACAATAATCAGGGTCTGTAACAGATTTATATTTGTTAATACTATCTCGTATTCTCAGTGCGTGTCACTGGTCTACACAGAAAACTATAGTTTTCTCCATTTTTCATATTTGCTGCAAAAGCGTACTTGCAATAATATCACTTCTCTCTTCTATAATGATGTTTCTCTCCATATCAGGAGCATAATACACGTCCTTTTTACTATTTCATGAAACAATTTCATCTCAGCAATTGAGGACAAGTTCATCTATATTGAGCTTGATTCTTTTAATCTTAAACGGAGTCAAAAAACCATCATCAATTCCAGCTTTGAGAGAGTATTCATATATTGGAGCACCAAAATACTTGTAGGTGTCTACGTTATCATCTCGTTTTGGAGTTGCTGTAAGACCTATTTGCACTGCACTTTCAAAATATCTGAGTATTTCAGACCAATTTCCTTGCTCTTTTGCTCCTCATCTATGACACTCATCTATGATAATGAGGTCAAAAAAGTCTTTTTCATATCTATTGTAATATGCTTCTTCGAGTATTTCTCACTCTCAATCATCTCACTGAGCTCATCAGACGAGAGCTTGATATATTGCAAAGAAAATATTTGCATTTGTAGGAACTTTTCATCATCTCTTTTTGATTTCTACACCATTAATTTTGAGAATATCTTTTTCCATAGGATTAAAAGTATTCATTGCTTGGTCTACGAGAACATTTCTGTCTGCAAGAAAGAGTATTCTCGGTCTTCGTACTCAAATTCCATCGAGAGACCAACGAGCCTGAAATAGTTTATAAGCCATTTGAAAAGCAATAACTGTTTTTCAAGTTCCTGTAGCAAGTGTTAGCAAAATTCTTTTTTGGTCTTCTGCTATAGCTTCCATTGATTTTTGAATCGCTATTTCTTGATAGTATCTCGGCTTTTTTTCTGAGAGGAGAAATGGCTCTGAGAGAAGAGCTTGTTTTGTTTTATTTATTGCTCCATATATTTTTTCGTAGAGTTCTTCAGGACTTGGAAAACTTTCAAGTATTTTTCATGTTCCTGACTCTAAATCAAACTCGTATATTCATTTTCCATTTGATGAATACACAAATCTGAGATGTAAGCATTTTCCGTACTCTTTTACTTGTTCAAGTCACTCTGTAATTTCAAGATCATATTTTTTTGCCTCAATAATTGCAAGCTTTATTCACTTATGTGTCAGTATATAGTCAGCAAACTTTCGTGTTCCACGCTTTCCTCCAAGTCCTTTTCTTCCATCAGTAAAATAGTGCTCTCTCACTATATGAGATTCGCTCCAATTACTTGTCTTGAGTTTCGGGTCAATAAATTTACTACGAGTATCGCTTTCTGAGTACATACTTTACAATTAAAACATACATGAATATACTATATAGACAAATGTTAAAAGCTCAACATTAAGCTATTTTTTAATAAAAATTTAATACAAAACTCTCAAAAACTTACATTAATTTAACATTCATCTCTATAATTCCTGTAAATACTTACTAACACATGATTATGACACACTATAACGAGCTCACTCCAGAAGAGGAGCGAGTAATACTCCACAAAGGGACAGAGGCTCCCATGAGCTGAGAGTACAATGATCACAAAGAGCCAGGAACCTATGTTTGCAGGCAGTGCGACGCAGAGCTGTATAAATCAGAGGACAAATTTGCCTCTGGATGCGGATGGCCAAGCTTTGATGATGAGATAGAGGATGCAGTAGATAGAGTGACAGATATGGACGGGAGACGTACGGAGATAGTCTGCGCGAACTGTGGTGGACATCTGGGGCATGTGTTTGAGGGAGAGTGATTTACCGATAAAAACACTCGTCACTGCGTGAACTCTATCTCACTCAAGTTTATCCCTGATGAGTCAGACTTGTAATTGTGAGGTTTAGATGCTAAGATATTGTATATATCTATAAAATATTGTTATGATTGAAAGGCCTACATGAATCCAGTCGGCAGAAAAAAGCTCAGTAATAGAACTGCTAAGAGCGAAAATAAATCAATTACTATTTCGAGTGAGTCAATGAGAACAACCAGATATAGAAATTCCGATAATTAATGAATATACGCTTGATGATATGACTACATCATGAGAGCCAGTGAGCGTATCTGTTTCGCGTAGCGTAACTGAATCTCAAGTATTTGAGATATCAGTCAGTACAGACAATACCCGAGTTTCGACATGAGTCATATCTGTTTGCAATACCCCCTATCCACACTTTATACTTGAGGATTTAAAGACAATCTCTTGATATGAATGAAGATGATATGCAAGAGTTGTGATGAGGCACTTAGAAAGATTTTTATTACAAGTAGATTGCCCATGATTTTTGCTGAGTATATTGTGAGAAGATGATCCTGCAGAATGAATCTATGAAAGATCTTGATGGCAAATATTACCAATAACGTATATGTGATGCTCAGTGTTTACTAGCTCATCATATGATCAGTGAAAACTGAAAGAAATTGTACAAGTAAAAAACTATTAAAATTAATTAAATACTATGAATATAAAAAAAGCATATCTTGCAGGAGGATGTTTCTGGGGAATGGAGGAACTGTTTCGTAAACAGCCATGAGTCGTAGATACCCGAGTCTGATATATGGGATGACATGTAGCTGATCCTACGTATCAAAACCACGGCTGACATGCAGAAGCTATAGAAGTGAGCTATGATAGTGAGCTGACGAGTTATCAAAATATTCTCGATTATTTCTTTACGATTCATGACCCCACTACTAAGGATAGGCAGTGAAACGATAGAGGAGACTCGTATAGATCTGCGATATTTTACCAAAATAGTGATGAGAGGCTGCAGGCAGAGGCTATGATAGAAATAGTTAACAGGTCTGGGAGATGGGTGAGTCCAGTAGTGACGACACTCGAGGAGTTTGATAAATTTTATGAGGCTGAGAGCTACCATCAGGACTATTTGCAGGAAAATCCAAATGGATATACCTGTCACTATGTGAGATTTCCGAGTTATTTAGAGAAATAAATAAAAGATACTCCACCCACCTCTGAATCTCCTCCCTAACTCTAGAGAGGAGGGCTACCAAATTTGAATAAAGCCTCTTTCCCTAGAATTAAGGAAAGAATTTAGATAGGGTGGGGATAAAAAAAGACTGAATTAATTTCAGTCTTTTTTCGAACACTTTTTATAATACCGTAGAGCAAATAATGAGATAATAGCTGCTGTGATACATATGGGAATGACTACATAGCCGTACTCGGGATTCATGAGTATGCTCCCAAAGGCTTTACCGATAATAGCAAAAAATATTACAAGTGCTCATATCTGTATCGAGCGAGCCCAAAATGCTTTAGCTAGGAGTATAAAATATGCAATGACTATAAAATAAAAAAATGCTTTTCAAACTGTCATAGGGCTGAGTAAATATTCTCTCTCCCAAGATAAAAATCATTGTACTTGCTCACTAACAATCTCTGGAGCAGGAAACCAAAACATACTCGTAAATATAGCGAGAACAGAGAGAAGAATCCCGTTAATATTTCTCTTATACGCAAAATAACAAAAAGGAAATATCAACACAGGACGAATATACCAACTCAGGATATTTTGATGCCTGTTAAATGTCCAAGCTAAAAATGTCTCGTGAGTGAGGAAAAAGGAGAGGAAAGAAACAATACACAGTACCAAGAATACTGATATGTAGCGATTGTATTTAATATCCATACTATCAAGATAATGAAGTATATAATCTATCATATGAAAAATCTAGCATTTCAAAAATAAATTGTATAATCAGTCTCAATATTTTCTCCTCTTTAACTAAAGGGGAGATGTCACGAATGTGACAGAGGGGATTATTTAAAAATAATATACATGTTCCAAGAAATAATAGAAGAAATACTTAAAACCCATGATGATTTTTGCTATGAAGAGTTAGAGGAGATATGTCAGGATTTTTATGAATCTATCCCGGCAAAGATAAAACACGAAACCAAGCTCAAAAGAGTAAAAAAATATATGAACGGAGAGTTTGATATAAGTGAAGATGCAGCCTCCCTCTCCTCCAAAGGAGAGGGAATTCAAGGGTGAGGGAAAGAATATTCTCTCGAAACGATACCAAAACACCTTTTTGAATGAAAGTCGCAGATAGCCTCGAGTCTCATAAATATCATACATGTTACAAAAACTATCTGAGCAGAGCCTCTTCTGATAAACGCAAATCTCAAGGTAAATAGCAAGGATAAGATTGCTCTTATCTGAAAAAATGGAGCAGGGAAGACGACACTTCTCAAGATGATACTTGCAAAAGCCGGGATCTTGCAAGGAGAGCAAGCTGAGGTTCTCAATCTAGAAAACATAGATGGACAAATAGAAATGGCTCCTGGTCTCACTATTGGGTATTTGTCACAAGATCTCTTTTGGTCTGATACAAATAATACTCTTAGAGAGGAAATGAACTCTCTCTTTCCAGAACTCACTGCAAAGATACTCAGGCTCGAAAAAATACAAAACGATCCTGATGCCTGGGAAGAAATCGAGTCACTCAATAAAGAGCTTATAGAAATAAACGGATTTAAAAAACATATACTTCAGGGGGAAATACTCAGATACTTTGGAATCACGGATGATCAGCTGGACTACAATGTATTGATGCTCTCTGGTGGAGAACAGACTAAGGTACAAATAGCTAAGTTTCTCCTGCAAGAAGTAGATGTACTCATACTCGATGAGCCGACGAATCACCTAGATATTGATGGGATTATATTTTTAGAAAATTTTTGTAAACAGTGGAAAAAAGCTATTGTTTCTATTTCTCATGATGTGAGATTTATCAATAATACCTGCGAGAGAATCGCTGAAATATCTGGGAAAACTATACACGACTATAAAGGAAATTATGATTATTATATTTCAGAAAAGCAGGAGAGATATGACAAGCAGCTAAGAGACTATACAAATCAACAAAAAGAAATAGAAACGCAAGAAGCGTATATCAACAGATTTCGAGCCAACTCCGCAAAGGCATCAAGTGTGCAGAGTCGTATCAAGGCTCTTGATAAAGTCGAAAGATTGGAAAAACCAGAAAATGAGACGCTGTGAAAATATATCACCGTGCAGTCTAATATGAGGCTCCCAGAAGTCATCATGAGACTGAGAAATATAGAGGTAGGATATGAATATCCACTCGTAACGCTTCCAGAGTTTATACAGGTGCATAAACAGGATAAAATCGGTATCATCGGAAAAAATGGAGCAGGGAAGACAACACTGCTTAAAACTATTCTGTGAGAAATACAGGCTCTTGAGTGAAATAGTGAGATAAATGAGCGAGTGAAAATCTGATGATACGCGCAGGTACTGGAGTGACTAGATACATCTATGAGTATCATCGCGGAGCTTGGTAAGGACTATGAAAACGAGCGAGAAATCCGTACTATGCTCTGAGGACTGCTCATCACCTGAGACAAAGTAGATCAATCTATAGCAACCCTTTCAGGAGGAGAGCGTGCCAAAGTCGCACTTACTAAAATGCTTCTCAGTAAACCAGATATCATCGTCATGGATGAGCCGACGAATCATCTGGATATCCACTCAAAACAGGTGATAAAAAAGATGCTGCAAAGCTTTGAGGGAACAACTCTCATCGTGTCGCATGACCGAGACTTACTCGAGTCTGTCTCAAATAAACTCTGGCTTATAAAAGATATGCAGCTAGTAAGCTATGATGAGCCAGAGAATTGATTTAGTGAAATATTTTAATTTTAAATCCACCCACCACTGAATCTCCTCCCTGATTTCAGGGAGGAGAGCTGCAAATTATTTTATTGATGTAAACTTTAATATCTTTCCCTAGAATTAGAGAGAGATACCCGAAGGGCAGAGAGGGTGGAGTAGCTGAGATTTTAATGTATCTATTTTTGTATTTCTGTAAGCCGAGATATATATCTGTCTACTTGCTCTATAGTGATAGTTTTATCAGGGTAAAACTCAGTTACAGATTCATCTATGAGATTAATACGCTTAGCAAACTCTGCGTAGGTTGTTTGCCATTGTGTTTTTTGCAGGTCAGTATATGTCAGATACAGAGAACGTTTTGGTACTCCATAGCCATAATAGTTTAGGATAAATTTGAGCCCAGCTCCGTGTGAGATAACTCTGTTAGGATAAAAATTTCCCAGCGCATCTCACTGAATATATCATTTATTTTTTGCGTAACATATTTCTTTAGGGTATTGAGACTGAAAATTATCCTTAAAACATTCTATTTCATCAAAGTCATCTAGATTAATCTTTGTAGATACGCTGAGTATTTTTATAAGGTCTTCACGTGTTATTTCTTTTTGCTGATAGTATTCATGTATCTCTTTAGGGAAATAATCTTGGGATGACTGAGAACTCATTGATGTAATACTCATCAGTGAGCTCTGAATATTATTATGGATGTTTCCACTAAAAAATCCTAGCGCAAATACGCAGGAAAATATTCCGACAATAGCAGCAGAAAGTCATGTAATCCATCATTTATAGGATGAGTTTTTTATAGGGCTAACTAAAGTATTACCAATATTACTTTCAAGGAGTGTGTGTAATGCAATTAACACTGGCACAAGAGCTAGAAAATAGAGTGATATAAGAGAAAAAACTCATAGAATAATGAGCGTAAGAACTAGCAGGACTACATCGTTATTATTTTTTGTATCATGAGTTTGCTCTATGCTCGTGAGATCACTTTTACTGAGAATATATCATTTTCTTTGGAGAAAAAACGGTTCTTTTTCGAGTCACGAAATGATAACTGGAGTATTTTTGGCTTCTGCAATAGTTTCCTGAATAAGTGAAGACTTAACCAGGACTGTTTTTCCAATTCGAGAGTTTTTGATTTTCTTTTCTACTTGCTTACTTGTGAGTTTTGCTAAGTGAGATATACCCCTTATTCCAGCGACTATATAAATTTTTGCGAGATGTTTATTTATGGATTTGAGTCTTCTAAAGTCATGATAGGCCGTGAGTGAATTAATTTCTCATGGTGTTTTTTTGAGCTTGAGAGCCATATCCACTCTATTTTTCGGAGTCTTAGTTTGCTCTAAAAAAGCTTCATGGATGTTTTTCGGCTCTGTCATATGAAAAACTAAGGAGTAATTATTGTTTATAATATATAAAAAATATAATTTGTCTAGTATTGTATACCAAAAATATTCACTTTTAATCTGAAATACATATTATGCCTGTCATGAATCAAACAATTCCAATAGTAGATATATTTTCAGATGGCTGAGCAAACCCAAATCCTGGTCCAGGTTGATACGGGGTTATTTTAAAGTGTGGGGAACATCAAAAAGACTTTTCACAAGGCTATAAGCGAACAACAAATAACCGGATGGAGCTTATGGGAGCTATTACTGGTTTTAAAAAACTCAAAACTAGATCTCGAGTCAGGCTTAATACCGATTCTCAGTATACAATTAATGGACTCCAAAAATGATGGGCTAAAAAATGGAGAGCTAATAATTGGTTTCGGACCTGATCTCAAAAAGCTCAAAACTGGGATTTGTGGAAAATACTACTTGAGGAATATGAAAAGCACGAAGTAAGTTTTAACTGGATAAAGGGGCATAATGGCCACGTAGAAAATGAGCTATGTGATGAGCTGGCAACTCTTGCAATGCAGAGAACAGATTTACTAGTTGATGAGTGATTTATAGAATCTCCAGAAAAACCTAAAAGTAAAAAATCGAGTATTTCACAAGTATGACTCATAAGCGAGTTTGAATCAGCCGGAAGTGACTGTAAAAAGTGTAACAGTCCTCTAGTAAAGAAGTATCCTAAACATACCAAGAAAACACTCGAAAAGCAGTACTACTATGAGTACTATCACCACTGCGAATCTTGCAAGACTAACTATATGCTAGAAGCAGCGAAGCGGGATATAAAAACCCTCAAGATTTAATCTTGAGGGTTTTTAGTTTTAGTAATATTGGTTATTTCGTTTTTAGTACCTAGTTCTTCCTCTTGTTTCAGTGAGGATTCGATTGCTTTATGCCTGAGTAAATCAGCTTTTGAAATATTAGTTTTTGTTTTGTATCCAGACATATTTTGCTTGCCTGCCCATGCTGCAATCCTATCTGAGTGAGTACTTCGTTTCATCCTAATTTATTTAGTAAGTATTTGATAAATTATATATTTAATTACAAAAAAACTCAAGAATGAATCTTGAGTTTTTCTTTGTATAGGAAATGGTGGACCGACCGGGACTCGAACCCGGGACCAAAGGATTAAGAGTCCTGTGCTCTACCAACTGAGCTATCGATCCGTAAAATATTTGCTTCGTGAGTATAAAGAGCCTTGCAATAAAATCAATATTTTATATGTAAAATATTTTTTATCTATAAAATGTTATATTTACAAAGTAGTATTTTAATGCCTATAGTTTTATATAAAACAAAGTTTAAAATACTTTTGACAGCTCTATAAGAAATCCCTATATTAAAGGTATATAATTCACTTTTTCACATTTATGGACTTTCTATCATCTCTAATCGCAATTGCCATTCCTCACTGATTTACTGCAGAGCAAGTAACAACTATTCATAAAAATTATTGCGAAAACCTCTATTTCCAACCTGATGCTATTTCTAAGATGGAGCAATATGAATGTAATACTTCTCGAGTTGAGCAAGAAGTTGCTTTAGTTAAATCATGAAGGTATTAATATATAATTATTATCACTAAACCAAAACATCAGTTTTGGTTTTATTTTTTACTAATTTTTATTTATTGCTATAATATCGCGTCTGTATTTATTTAAATATTTTAATGATTCAAAAAATTATAAAATCACGCTATTTCAGTGTATTTTTAATCACTTTCGTCAATGGACTCTCAATGACGATGTTATTTCCAGTACTTCCATTTATCGTGAAATCATATGCTCAACCTGAATATGTTTTAGGGATTTTACTTGCGACCTTTAGCTTGTTTCAATTTATAGCGTCACCTATCATGTGAGCTCTATCAGATATGCATGGGAGAAAGCCAGTGCTAATGATTACTCAGTTAGGAACATTTTTAAGTTGGTTGGTCTTAGCTGCTGCGTATTTTATGCCTGAGCTCAATATATGAATTTTTACTCTTCCTATTTTTATAATTTTTGTTTCAAGAGTTTTTGATGGTATCACTGGATGAAATATGTCAGTCGCGCAAGCAATACTTGCAGACATGTCAAAACCAGAAGAGCGATCAAAAGTATTTGGATTAAATGGAGCAGTATTTGGAATGTCTCTGATTATCGGCCCAGCTCTTGGGTGACTTTCTCTTGCTTCATCATGGGGATATCTAGCAACAGCTATTCTTTGAGCGATAATTTCATTTATCACGCTTATACTTATGTATTTTTTACTCCAAGAATCTCTGGAAGTTTCTAAGAGAAAACAAAAAATGAAAATTTCATTTAAGCAAATGAATATTCTCACTCAATTTCAAAAATGGAAACATATTAACACCGTGAGATATACGCTTATTATGAAAGCATTTATCTTTTTCAGTTTTGTAGGATATACGAGTATTTCAACACTCTATCTTATCGATAATTTCGGATTCTCAGAGCTTCAGACCTGATTGTACCTCACATTTACTGGTTCATTTTTAATATTTCATCAAGCTCTCAGTATTAGATTTTTTATTCAAAAATTTAGAGATAGAAAAACTCTTCTTTTATGAATGCTATTTATGGGATGATCGTTCTTTCTTATGGGACTAGCGCAAAATATAATTATATTTACAGTGATTTATTTCTTTGCTATTTTGTGAATTTCTCTTTGTTTAGCTACACTAGGGTCTCTCATCTCCCGTAGTGTCGATGAACAAAACCAGTGAGAAATAATGTGAATGAGTAGTAGTTTTGAAAGCTTTATATCTATTTTAGCTCCTCTCGTATTTACATCTCTTTATACTGGATTAGATGTAGCTCCGTATTTATATATCTCGCTCATACCAATTGCGGGATATATCGTGAGTAAAATATTTTTTAGAAACATTGAGTTTTCCCTCGCTAAGAGTGAACTTACTGTTTAAATACAAATTTATCGCTCGATATTTTGTAAAGCTTGAAAATAATATGTTAGAATATACATGTTAGTATTTTACATATTTGGCTTATGTTCTGAAGAAAAGAAGTGAAAAAACGATTTACAAAAAGATCCCTGATTAACGATCTTAAAATATTTTTAATTGCTACTGCAATTATTATGATTTGGAGAGGTATTTGGAATCTACTTGATCATTATTTTCTCCCAGATTATTGGGTTATTTCCAGTATACTTTCTATTGTAATTGGGGTACTCATACTTGTACTCAATGATAATAGCTTGGAAAAACTCTCTGAGGACTAATACACTATGACGCGAGAATAAAAAAAGAAAGAAAGAAGTATTATTTCTTTCTTTTTTTATTTGCTGAACCGTATCTTTTTTTACTTTTTCATTTTCCAAACTTATTTTTTAGTCTGGCAAATTCTTTTTCTCAGAGCTTATCTTCCAGTACGAGATTTAATTGAGCCTCTTCATCATATAGGTGCATATCCATATCGAGTTTGTGCTCGATTTTAAATCTGTAGTCTTCGTAATTTCCGTAAGAAACTGACAACTCTCCATCATTTATAAACCATACCTGCGTAGCAAGTTTATTGACGAAATATCTATCATGAGAAATAAAAAGAATACTTCAATCATAGTCTCTGAGAGACTCTTCAAGTGATTCACGAGTATCATAATCAAGATGATTCGTTGGCTCATCAAATATGAGGAGATTGGACTGTTTTTGTCACAGTATTGCAAATAGGAGCTTAGAATTTTGTCCTCCTGAGAGCTGAGAAACTTTTTTGTCTAGGTCAGTTTTTTCAAAGAGATAATGCTTGATGAGTCAGATGAGATGCTCATCTGGATAGGCAATACCATGCTTATGGAAATTATCACGCATCGTGAGGTTTTTATCGAGCTCTTCATGCATTTGTGAATAATACAGTATTTCAGTAGCCTTTCCAATAGATTGGTATCAATCTAAAAGTGGAATCTGTCAGAGTATAGTCTTGATAAACGTTGATTTTCAAGCTCAGTTTTCTCCTACTACTCAGACCCTCATTCATTTATGAAGTATGACTTCATTTATATAGAAAAGGGGAGAGGTTTTATCTCTTCCAATGAAAGCTTCTTTGTAAGAAAGAAGTTTTTCTGGTGATTCTCCTGAGTACTCAAAAAAGAATTTTGGTTTTTTAGGTATAAACGGCTTTTCAAGCTTTTCCATTTTTTCTATCATTTTTTCCCGACTTTTTGCCCAACCAGCTCTGGATCCAGCTCTGAATCTATTTATAAGCTGCTCTTGCTTTGATATATATTCTTGCTGACGTTCCCAGTCATTGCTTCGTATTTTCTCTACTTTTTCTCTCTCAATAACATAATCAGTATAACTGGAGTGATACATGGTAGCTGGTCGTTGAGGTTGAATTTCTAGGGTCTTATTACATGTTTTGTCCAAAAACTCTCTATCATGAGAAATAATGACATATCAGCCATTCCATTTATTTTGCAAATAGCTCTCAAGCCACTCAACAGAGCTCATATCTATAAAGTTTGTTGGCTCATCTAAAAACAATATATCAGGAGATTGAAGCAGCACTTTTGCGAGCGCTACCTTGGTTCTTTGTCCTCCTGATATTTCAGTGAGTTTTTTGTCCAGCAGCTCAAAAACACCGATTCAGCTACTTACTTGGTGAATCTTATTTTCATAATCATAACCTCCAATGTTATTAAACTGCTCCAGGGTATCAGTGTACTCTTCTATGAGGTCATGATTATCTCACATTTGATCCTCGAGCTCTCATAGACGTACTTGCATCGCTCTAATTTGGGTAAAAGCATCTGAGAGTTCTTGTCTCACAGTTTTATCCTCATTATCACTATAGACTTGGTGCAGGTATCAGAGACTCATTCAACCAATATTTTCAATAAAGCCTTCATAATTCTCTATTTCTCATACAAGTACTTTCATGAGTGTTGTTTTTCCTGATCCATTTGGTCCAACTATAGAAATTTTATCATTTTGATTAATGGTAAGTTCTATATCTCTGAGAATAGGCTCTCACTGAAATTCGAGCTTTTCTATTTTAATTTTTAGGTGATTCACTTATTATAATTACTCATATACGTATAGATGTATTATAAGTAATTATAAAAAAAATGAAAATGAGTTATGGGAGTAAGCTTATAATTTTGTCTTCCCAAAAAGTAGTTAGATATGATATATCTACTTTACTACTAGTTACAGTTCTTTTAATTACTTCAAGATGGAAGTTTTTTATAGTATCATAAAAATCTCAATTGCTATCTGCTGAGTTTGAGAGTATTCAAGATAACTTTTTATCGGTAATATCAGCTCAGTTATAAATATTATTCCAGTTTATGTGCAGCATCCTGTTTACATAGTCTTCAGATGATTCATTAGATTCTTTTTTTAATTTTCCTAACATGCTTGCAAATATCCTTGTATAGTTTCAAGAACCTAATCATCATTTTCACATAGTTGACGAAGTGTTACTTGGTTTAAAAATAGATAATATTTCTTTTAGTAATAGGTCAATTTTATCATCAATTTTCGATGCAGTTATATTTTCTATTTCAAGTCATAATTTTTGTCATAAGACTATGTATTCTTCTTTTTTATTTTTATTTGTAAGTTCTCTAATATAAGATTGATCATCATACTTTAAAGCCCTAAGTATATGTGAGACAAAAACATCGTACTTTCATTGTTCAATCTCATAAGTATCGAGCCTAGCTTCTATTCTCTTAAAGTCATTGATAGACATTTCTCAAAAAATACAAAAACTAAATAATTTTCCAGAGTCTTTAAAAATAGTTATTTCTTTGCTATAGAAAAAGTTTATAACATTAAATAAAAATTGGAATCGAGAAATAATTTTACTAAAATCTCATCTAATTGATTCCTGAATTTTAGCATTATTTTTACATATAAAATCTACAAATGAAGGTATTTGAGAGCTATTTAATCTATTTCAAATACTAAGAATTTGTTTATTTAGTTCAGATGGAAAACCGAGTAATAGTATTTTTAATCCTAATTGTTCTCAAAAAGCCTCTGTAAAAATATTAAATTCTGAAGCCTCTTTTTTATTTATAACTATGCAGTTTTGTTCTAATTGTTCGGTAAACAAATCCCAAATATCTTGTAAATTATCATTTTCCATTAAGTTACTAGCTACAAAGATTGATAATTCCTTTGATTTTCAAACTAGTAGTGAATAATTAAATCATTCATTATTTCTTATTAGTGAAATAATAGTGTTTCTATTTACATCATCTAATTCAAAAATTTCATATACAAATAGTCTTTTCAGTTTTACCTCCATACTTCAAAAGCATTTATAAAGAAATCAAATGTCTTCCAACAATAGACTTCTATCTTCAGAAGAAATAAGTGTTCACATCATCAGTCTATGAGTTTGTGCTGATTCATTTATTTCTGATTGAGTATATATTGCATCTTTTCTTGTTGTAAGCTCTTCTAGATTTTGAGAACTAGTATCTTCTTCTAAAAGCGATTGTAAATCTATATATCAAGGAGCATCAGTAGGTATCCATTGTAAATCTTCTTCAATTTCTTTTCTAAGATTCTGGAGAGAAAACAATTCGAGTGTTTGATTAATACTTCAAATTGCGAGCTTCAACTCTGATTTACTAAGACTTTTTAGTTGTACTAAATCTTCATAACTCATTATCTTTAATCATTCAAAAGCAGTCTCTCTTTCGTCTCCAGAAAAATTCTGTAATATGAAAACTTTATCACTTTCATTGAGGTGTTGAATCATATCTATATTTTCTAGATCTCCGAGAATTACAAATATGCAAAAATCAATGTTTTCATGTACCCTTCCTACTAAATTAAGAAAATCTAGTATTGACTCCTGCTTATTTTGATTAAGTCTTTTTTCTGCCTCAAGATTAATCATCGCAATGTACAAAGGGGGAAGAGACTTTCAAATATTATCGAGCGTCTTTGGTAAATTGACCATTAATCTTAATAAAAACTTTTTAAATTCAATATCAAATTTAATTCACTTAGTTTCAGACTCTTCTAAACAAACTATACTTTTAAAAATCAGTTTATATACAGGATTATCGTTATTAAATATTTTTCTTGCAAGCGAGTCATTTATTGATGTTCAAAGTAAATTTTTAACAATATTCTTTTCAATTCAAAAAGACTTTGTTTTACTTTTTATAGAGTTCAATCAATCCATGAAACTAGAGAACATACTTAGAACTTTGTCTGATCGCTCATGCTCGTCGACAGGGTCTTTGTTTGCATAACTTTCTTTGTTAAGTGTACCTTCTTCAAGCTCTTTAAGTAATATATCAGCTCATATTGTCATTTCTCATTCCATTCAGAGTATTAATAACTGAGATTTTATTATTTCATCTATATATGAAGGCTCAATAAATCATGAAAGTATTCAAGATTCCTTTATTCTTATAAGAAATGCTACTCTATGGAGACTGATACCATTATCATCCATTCATTGCTCATCATTTTTTCTGTCCTGAGTTGTAAAATTACTCACAATACGTGATAAATCATCATCATCGAGAAGCGTATTAAGTCTAAAAATAAGGTTTATTGTATCTATGAATATATCATTTGCATATTGTATTTCATTATCTATTAGAGTTACGTCAAAATTTTCTATCTGAAATCATTTTCAATATCACTTTTTGATAATGCCTTGTAGGTTTGATGGTACATTATTCTCAATAACGTTTTTAAATTTCTGTGCCAGTCTCCTTCATTTTAAAGGATCATTATTTACAACTGATTTATGTAGAATAGAAATTACTATGTTTTTCCAGAAAATAGGGAAAGTATCTTCATAATCCCATTGATTGAATCACTCTACCCATAATAAATCGTCATAAGAATCAATTCATCTTAAGCTATCTGAGCTATCTTGTATGTAATCGTTTATAGTTTCTTCATCTGATATTGTTTCTGTATCTGATAAAAAATTTTTTCAAGATACTTGTTTTCACTTTTCTTGTAATATTGGGTTTATCAAAGCAGCTGTTGATTGTCTTAATTTCCTTACAATTGTATGATATCTACTTATCATACTTCATAAGCCTTTTGGTTTATTTGATCAATTTTGCATAAATTTTATTTATAAAAATTATTTCTATGTTTTATGTTGTTATTATAACACATATTTAATCTAGAAGTCAATAAGCTAAGGTATTTTTGTAATTACTTATGAGTATTTTCAAAGCAAAATTTCTTTTGCAATCATATACCTTTCTCTTACAATATCTGAGCACTATATTAGTGCTCTTTTTATTATACAATTTAGATAAGAAATACGCGAATGACAAAGAAAAAAGGTCCTAAAATAGACCTAAAAAATATAAAAATGAAGACCCCAATGAAATGACCAAAGAAACCTAATAATAAATTTTCTCCTTTTTTTGTATTGTTTTGAGTTGCTATACTTCTTGCAGCCATGCTTCCATATATTCAAACCGGAGTGCAAGTTGAAAATACTGATGTAGCACTTTCTCAGCTTCAAGAAAATTATCTTGAGTGAGAATATTCTGAAATACTCATTAATGGAAATAAAGCTATTGCTACACTTTCCGGTTCACAGGTAGATGAAAATGGTATCACAAAACAACAGACTCAAACTGCTATTCTTCCTGATAGAGACTCTCTTTCAGATTTGTGACTCAAGGCTGAATGAATTTCTACAACGGTCGAAGTAAAGGATCTCACAAGTGAAAGATTCTGGCAAAACATGATTCCTACTATATTATTAGTAGTATTGTTCCTCATAATTGGTATGTTTCTTATTTCTCGTATGTGAGGTATGGCTAATAATGCTATGACTTTCGGAAAATCAAGAGCGAAGTTATTTGACCAATCAAAAGATAAAATCTTATTTAAAGACGTCGCAGGTGCGGAAGAAGAAAAAGAAGAACTTCAAGAAACAGTGGATTTCCTAAAAAATCCTAAAAAGTATAGAGATTTAGGAGCAAAAATCCCAAGAGGAACTCTCTTAGTTGGTCCTCCAGGGACAGGTAAGACTATGCTTGCTAGAGCAGTAGCAGGGGAGAGTAATGTCCCATTTTTATCAATATCTGGTTCTGAGTTTGTAGAGATGTTTGTATGAGTCGGTGCATCAAGAGTTCGTGATTTATTTACCAATGCTAAAAAGATAGCTCCAGCCATTATTTTTATTGATGAAATAGATGCAATAGGAAAAAAGAGAGGACCAGGAACTGGTGGATGACATGATGAAAGAGAACAAACACTCAACCAAATACTTACTGAAATGGATGGATTTGATAATGATACAAATGTCATTGTTATCGGTGCTACAAATAGATCAGATGTGCTTGATAAAGCCCTTCTACGTCCAGGAAGATTTGATAGAAAAATAACAGTAAATCTCCCAAATCAATCTGATAGAGAAAAAATATTAGAAGTACATGCAAAAAATAAAAAAGTAGAAAAAGATATAGATTTTAAAGCGCTTGCGAGCTCTACAGTATGATTCTCAGGAGCAGACTTGGGAAATGTTCTCAATGAAGCTGCAATTATTACAGCGAGATATAGTGAAAAAGCTATTTCTAAGATGAGACTTCAACAAGCCTTTGAAAGAATAGTAATGGGACTTTCTAAAAAATCTCTTGTAATGAATGATCAGGAAAGAAAAATAACTTCATATCACGAAGTAGGTCACGCGCTTCTTGGGAAGCTCTGTCTTCATTCTGACCCTGTACACAAAATATCTATTACACCTCGTGGTGGAGCACTCTGAGTAACATGGTTTATGCCAGAGAGAGATGCAGTTCTTACGAGTAAAGCTAAGTTCCTTGATGAGCTTTGTGTTCTCTATGGAGGACGAGCTTCTGAAGAAATATTCTTTGGAGCAGATATGATTACAACCGGTGCTTCAAACGATATTGAGAGAGCTACAAAGATTGCTCGTAATATGGTAATGCGTTATGGTATGTATGAGGATATCTGACGAGAAAATTTTGCAGGTGAAAGATGAATGTGAAACTATACAGGTGTAGAGTGAGATATGCCAGTGGTATCACAAGAAACTCAAAAAGCAATTGATCTCAAAGTACAACAAATACTTAAAGAACAATATGATAGAGCTATTAAACTGATTAAAGAAAATAAAGATCTTCATATTAAAATATCAGAAGATCTCCTAGAAAAAGAAGAAATAGACAGAGAAGAATTTGATGCATACTTTGCATAATAATAAAAAATACTTAGATTAACTCTAAGTATTTTTTATTATTGGATATGAAAACTATTTCTTGGCAAGACTTTGAATCCGTAGATATCAGAGTTGGAACGATTATAGATGTACAAGATTTCCCAGAAATTAGAAATCCAAGCTACAAAGTGTGGGTAGATTTTGGCTCAGAAATTTGAATCAAAAAAACTTCAGCTCAAATAACTCAGCTATATACACACCAAGATCTTATTTGAAAACAAATACTCTGAGTCGTAAATTTTGAGCCTAAGCAAATAGGGAAGTTTATGAGTGAGTTTTTGATCTTATGAGTTCATACAAAAAAAGGAGTAGTTTTGAGTAATCTAGAGAGAGAAGTCGAAAAAGGTTCTAAATTACTATAAAATAATAGCATAAACAAAGACTAATAATTTGGTCTTTTTTGCTGTCTGAGTATAGTACTAGCAATATTTTTAAACTATAAAACATGCATCATATTGTTGATATTATTTTAGGACTCATTTGAGAAATAGGTTACGCTTGAATATTTCTTATGATGGTGATAGAATCTTCATTTATTCCATTTCCAAGTGAAGTTGCGATGCTCCCAGCTGGTTATTTATCGGCTCTTTGAGAAATGAATATTTTCCTAGCTTTTTTAGCTGGTACTTTAGGAGCTTTAGCGTGAGCGACTCTTAATTATTATATTGGTATGAAATATGGAGCCGTAATCGTGAGACGTATGATTCATAAATATGGTAAATATATTCTAATTCGAGAATCTCACTATCAAAAATCTGAGGAATACTTTGCTTCTCATGGAGCTATTACCATGTTAGTTGGACGATTTATACCTGCAGTGAGACAACTAATTTCAATTCCAGCTGGTATTTTTAAAATGAATTATGGATTATTTGTAATCCTAACATGTATTTGAGCTGGGACATGGAACGCTGTTTTACTCACTATTTGATATGTAGCTGGTAAAAATGATGAACTCGTTAAAAAACTCTTATCAGATGCTTTTTTAGTAATAGTAATCCTCCTTTGAACAGCAATAATGCTCTACATTGCATATGTTAAATCACAAGCAAAAAAACTGAAAAAAATAGAAAAAACTATAGAGCATAATCACGAACTAGAAGAGAAAAAGAATCATAAAAAGAAGAAATAAGTATGAAAATACAAGAGCTAAAAAATAAAAAAATAGCTATACTCTGATATTGAAGAGAAGGGCAGAGTAACTTAAGATTTTTGATTTCTCAGGGAATTACTGATATAACAATTCTTGATAAGAGTAGTGTTACATTAGCTGATAATTATAATGTACAAATTATTACATGAGATAATTATTTATCAGACTTAAATGATTATGATATTATTTTAAAATCTCCTGGGGTATCACCATTTCAACCAGAGCTATTACCATATAGAGATAAATTTATTTCAAGCACACAAATATTTTTTAGTAATTATAGCTGAAAAGTTATTGGTATTACAGGAACAAAAGGGAAGTCTACATGCTCTACTTTGCTATATCAGTTACTGCAAAAACTAGACTTCAAGGTGCAGCTTGTGTGAAATATTTGAACACCAGTGCTTGATGAAATTGACTTACTAGCGAGCTATGACTATATAGTTTACGAACTCTCGAGCTATATGTTACAAGACTTCTGTCCTCATCTATTTATATGATATCTCAATAATATATATCCATGCCATTTAGATTGGCACTACGACTCACTTACTATTTATAAGGAGGCAAAAATAAATATACTTCGTAACTCGAATATCAAAATTATTCATGGAGATTTATCTCAAGAGAGTGATATAACTCATATAAAAGAATCTAAAGTATTTTTTGATACAAAGTGAAGTTATACCTATGACGAAAATAATTTTTATATTGATGCTAAGGTCGTTTCCTCATGATCAGTTGCTTTAAACGGAGAGCATAATAGAAAGAATATCTCGTGAGTCATCGCTATACTTGATAATATAGGAATTTCACAAGAAAGGCTTAGTAATGCTCTACAATCTGAATTAACCTCATTTAAGTGACTTCCTCATAGAATAGAGGATATATGAACTTTTGAGTGTATTCGTTTTATAAATGATGCAATAGCAACAACTCCTCAAAGTACAATAGCAGCAATAAAGACCTTTGATTGAGAGTTACAGACATTATTTATTTGAGGACAAGATAGTGGTTTTGAGTTTTCAGATCTGCGATATCTAATCCTAAACTCTAGTATACAAAATATCATTGCATTTCCTGACACAAGTGAACTTATATTTCCTGAGATAGAAGTGAGAGATTATGAAATTGCGTTTGAAGTAGAAATAGAGGGGAGAACTCTACAGTTTATCAAAACGAGAAGTATGAAAAAATGAGTAGATTTTGCTTTTAAAACAACTTTGCCAGGCAGGAGCGCTCTGCTGTCTTGTGGTGCTCCAAGTTTTTCCTTATGGAAGAGTTATACTCATAAAGCAGACGAGTTTATACAGGCAGTAAAAAGCTATTAAGATGTGCTACTTGAAATTGAGTTATATAACTTTTTAAGCTCTATATCTAATATATTGAATAAATATATTTTTTGGAGTATATATGTATCTGTTACTTCTAAGCTATATCAATTTAGATCTCCATTTGAATCAAATATATCTTTTGAATATGTTTCATACATATCTCATCTGTATTTTTTAAGATACTCTCTCACAGCTGTGATTTTAGCTAAAGCTGACTGTTTTGGATAACGCTTGAATACTCGCGTAATCTCAGGCATAGCAGAATCTAGTTTTTTGTTTATTGCTATTGCATCAAATGTCTTTGGTACAATAAAAAAACCATCCAAGACCTTACGTGATCATTTTTCTAACTCTCGTCAGTTGTAATTAAAATAAGTTGAGGCTCAAGCATCTAAATTTAATCCATCCCAACATCAAATATCATAGAGAGCAGGAGCTAAATTGTCTAATGACGTAGAAGAAGTACTCCCAAAGAAAATTTCAGTTTTTTCTTTATTAGAGCAAATAAAGTGACGTTTCATACTAGCTGACATTTTTGCATCATAGAGTCATACATCATGATAGTATTCTAGCATATTTTTTCCATTTGCATAAAGTATGGGAAAGTTCCCAAGTCACTCAAAGATATTATTTCTTTCTGAGCTGTTAATTTTTCAAGTTTGATGAATAAAGGGGATAGTGTCTTGATCCCATCAAAATACCCCTCTCTCCCCTGTATCAGGGTAAAAGCTTAGATCTATTCAATCCTCAAATCGTTCATTGATAGTATAGTTTTTTCATTTACATGCACTGTAATCAGCAGGACAAAAAAAGACTCAATTAATACCAGATATAGCTCAGTAGTCCCTTGAAATAGCTGAAATTGTTGCTACATCGTCAGATAATCATACCTTTAAATCATAAATTTCAGATCCAACAGTATACGTTATATATTCTATTTTTATATCTCTAGAATTAATCTGAGTAAATACATTTCCATAAGAAATAGAGGGGAGAGAGAATAGTAAAAACACAAAGAGAATTTTTTTCATATTTTTTTTCATATAATAAGTAAGCATATTATATACATATAAAAATATTTTTCTAAATATTGTAAAATTTCTTATAATAGGGAGTAATATATCTTTATACCTATCACTTAACATAATATAACTTATGTTAAGTGATATAGTAGACAGTTCTTGGAATCGTAGTATCTTACAGTTTATAGTATTTTTTAGTTTTAAGCCTTAAAATATATAAAATTAAATAATTAATGTTATAAAACTTATCTACGCATATAATTTACATAGTTACTCTCTCCTACTTTTTAATTTGTTTTACTTATGAAAATTTTAGTAATTTCAGATATTCATGAAAACTTTGATAATCTCTCAAGAGTTTTACAACAAATACCTGATCTTTGAGTTGAGATGATATTCTGCCTTTGAGACCTTATAAATGGTTGAATAGCTAGAATGCTTGCATCTCAAGACATTCCAACGCATTTAGTTTGGTGAAATAATGATGGTACAAGAGTTGCAATAACAAAAAAATTCCTAGAGGCTAATAATGGCTCAATAGTATCAGATGAAACATTTGATGTTTGTCAAGTTTGAGGGAAGTCGGTATTTCTTACTCATTATCCACTTTTGGCTGATTTAGCTGCTAAAAGTGGAGACTTTGATGCCGTGTTTTATGGTCACAATCATCATCTCAAACAAGAATATATCTGAGAATGCCTGCTTTTTAATCCCGGAGAGATATCAGCTCATAAGACAAATACCTGTACGTTTTGAGTATATGATACAATTAATAATTCAGTAGAAATACATAGTATTTCTCAGCCAACGAGTGTTAAGACAGAGATATCAGATAGCTTTATGAAAGAATTACAACTTAAAAAATCTGATAGAAAGTTTTGATAGATTATTCTTTTAAACTCAATACTGCTGCAAGTCTAATAGTTTGCAGTTTTTTTATAAGTTCCCTATCACTGGTTTCTGATTTTTTTTGATCTATGAGATGAATAATATCTTGCTTTTCACTCTGAGAATAACTTCTGAGAATTTTTAATATTTTCTGAATTTGACTCGTATCTGTTTCATTTTTATTGCTTGGGTCCTCATGCGTATTAACTCATCTTAGTACGGGTTTCAATCCAGCAGAAAATTCTAAATTATTATTTTTAATTTCTTGTATTTGTTCATAGAGTTTCTCTCATGGACAAGTTGTATGTGTAGCATCTCTGTGTCATATAAGTGTATCATCTAAATAGGTTTCAAGATGAAAAGTATCACATTTAACTCCACTACAGTCCATATGATAATAACGTTTTTTATTTAAGTCAATTCAGTATTTTATAATTAAATATTGTACTAATGACTCAAGTGATTGATACTGTTTTTCAGTGATTCACTCACTATCATAGTTTCAGATAAGTGCTATTCATACTGTAGCAAAATTGTTATATTTTGAGTGAGCTGCTACAACATAATCTCATCCTTCCCGACCTTCATATATAACTCAATCATATCAAATTATATAATTATATCAGATGTCTCACCACTGTCTCTGTAATGAATGGTATCTATGTATGTCTTGCAGTCATGAATTAGTATCATCATACTCTGAATGTGTATGATGAATCACGATAGAATCTACATAATTAGTATATTTTAACGGCCAAGCATAGATATATGAATCATTGTCTTTTGATCTAATGGTCTCTTGAGATGTAAATTGGTATAGAAAATTTCAATAGAGATACTCCTCTATATCTTTATTTTTTTTAGCTGCATAGTCAATAGATGCTTGAGATCGCACAGGAGCTAAGTATTGCTCTCTTGATTGTAATATGTTTTGCCAGTAAATATCAGTTTTTGAATTATATTGGCTATTTGCACCCCAACTAGCTCTTGGTATTATAAATGGTTTATCTCATGGGGTGAGTACAGGTTCTATGGCTATAGACTGTAATGGAATGCAGGCTAAACAGATTAATAGTATGCTGATGGTTTTTTTAATCATTTCTAATAATTTTGTTCATTAATATATCGTATTTTTGTACTGGTATATCTTCTAGGATTTGAAAATCAAAACATATCCCTATTTTTCTAGATTTTTTATATAGTTTATTTGATAAAAACCTATCATAGTATCACCTCCCTCTCCCTAAACGTTTTCCATCAGGTGTAAATGCTCTCCCTGGAACAATAAAAACATCTATTTCTTTTTCATAATGTTCATATTCTTCATCGATAAGTATCATTTCAGTTTCTCATATCATCTGAGGAGTATAAATTTTTAATCACTTTATTCGCAATGAATCAATAAGGTTTTTTGTAATAACTTCATCTGAGTAGTTTTCATAAATACATACTCGTGTAAACGTATTTATATCAAAATAATGTTCTATTTTTGAACGTATTTGACAACTTTTTAGTTCTATTTCCTCGGGTGAAATAGAACTAAATGTATCATTAATAAAATCTCGGAGCTCTTGTTTCGTTTTCATATGACAATTGTACTATCCTTTTTAAAAAAATAAATAAAAAAAAAGATGATTATTCGTCATCTTCTTTTTCTGCTAATCAGTATCGTTGCATGTGGGTGTCATAGATAGCTTTGGATATCTCTCATCTATCTAATAAGTATGACAAGTATCTTCCCATTGGAACCATTCAGTCAGCCTTACCAGTCTCGATTGCTCAATTTATTTGATGTAATTGGCTTTCTCGAATCATGTTTTCAATTGCCTTATTTTTTACAAGTACTTCTGTCGCTGCAATCCGAGTTCAATCCTCTTTTTTGATCAAATCTTGCCATACAACTCCTAAGAGTGATTCTGCTACTTGAGTTCTGATATAAGCTTTTTCATCACCAGGAAACATATCTATGATTCTAGAAATAGTTCTTGCAGCTCCGGATGTATGAAGTGTTGCGAATACAAGATTTCCTGTTTCTGCAGCTCTGAGTGCCAGTCTAAAAGTTTCGAGATCTCTCATTTCTCCTATCATAATTACGTCACTTGCTTGTCTTAATGCATATTTTAGACCATTTTCAAAGCTATGAGTAGAGCTTCAAATTTCTCTTTGTTCAATAAGTGATAATTTGCTTGAATGTACAAATTCGATAGGGTCTTCGATAGTGATAATATGTTTTTTGTAGTTTTTATTGATTTCGTTAATCAGTGAAGCTAAAGTTGTTGATTTTCATGATCCTACTCAACCAGTTATAAGTACGAGTCCAGCTTTTCTATTAGAAAAACTTTTAATGATTTTAGGTATATTGAGATTATCGAATTCTGGTATTTCATCTGAAATAATTCTAAATACAAGTCCATAACCATATTTTTGTTTAAATCAGTTTACCCTAAATCTCCCGAGTCAATCAGCTTGCATGGAAAAATCAAGTTCCATTTCTTCTTTAAATTCTTTTTTCAGTCTTTCTGGAATCATAGAAAAAATCTCATTTTCTAATTCTTCAGGACTTACAAGTCAAAAATCTTCTAAATAAATAATTTCACCACTCTTTTTTACAGCTGGATAACTTTTTGGTGATATGATTATATCTGATGCTCATAGCTCTATGGCTTTTTGTAAAACTTTTGAAATCATATATTTTGATTTTATATAGTATATTTAAATATTAGCATTATTACTGTGTAATAGCAAGATTTTAGAGGTTTTTATAGTAAAAATCTTCAAATTCTTGATAAGTGATATTATTTTCTCTCCAATATTCATATATTTTCATAATATCTTGGCATCAAGTTGTTATATATTTCTTTGTATTTTTTAAGTATTCAGGAAAAATCTCTCTTGTAATTTGATTTCTGAAAATATTTTTATCTACTCACATAAGAAATTTAAAGTAACTCAGATCCTCTATCCATTCATCTATAACTTTTCATAATTCAACGGAGATTGGAAAATCAGCATAATACAAAAATTCTGGGAAGCTCATTCATACTGTTGATACATCTAAATCTGCAAGGAGTATTGCATATGGATCCTTATTGGTGGCTCTATTTTTAAAGACAGTTCAAACTATAGATTTTCTCACAATGGAATAATCTATTCATGCATAGTTATATTTTTGTTCAAAATCTATAATTCACTTAAAGGCCATATCTAGTGACCTAAATTCATCTAAGTCTCATGCTGTACCGGTATGTCCCGCATCATGAAAAAGTGCTGAAATAAAGAGACTTTGTATTTCTATAATATTATACTCCCCTCTAGGCAATTTAAGTACTCACTCTGCTACTTTGAGTGCATGGAGAAAATTATGGTATGGAACGTTTTCGTTATACAGTTTTTTAATATACAAAAGTTGCTCATAAGTAATGAGTTGGCTTTGAGAAAGAGAATCAATAAGAAGACTTTCTTCTCTGGATTTATATACAAGTTTTTTCATATATCTATATTACACCTCTTCCCTCTTATATGCAAAAAACTTTGACTTTCATACTCACTATTATATTATACACCTAGTTAATTGATTAAAGAAAGCACGCATATGCTAGCATTACTTGTAACCACTACAACAACTACTCTCTATTAGAGGGATTTTGTAAGATGCTATAAAATACACTTTTACAAATCTCTCTAGAAATAGAGAGATTTTTTATATTTTAATTTATATACATGGAATATATACTTGATACAAAAAGACACTCGCTCGCGCATATCATGGCACAGGCAGTGCAGCAAAATTTTCCTGAAACAAAATGCGCAACATGACCTTTTACTGAGGACTGATTTTACTATGATTTTGATTTTGGGGCTCAAGAATTTTCTGATAAAGATCTCAAAAAGATAGAGAAATCTATGAAAAAAATCATTTCACAAAACCAAGACTTTCAGATGTTTGAAGTCTCATATGACGAGGCTCGTGAGCTACTTAAACTTATGGGAGAAGATTTTAAATCAGAAATAGTTGATATGCTAGAATCTGGGAAATTTAAAAACGCAGAGAAAATAACTGGGAAAATTAGCTTCTATATAAATACAGGAAAATGAGGTCAGGCAACTGATGTACAGATTCATATCCAAGAAAAATGATATTTTGATTTTGCGTCTCACATGGATGGAGATCAAGTAAGAAATCTCAAGTTTATAGATATGTGTGCTGGACCAGAGCATGTAGCCTCTACAAGCTCTCTCGATGCTAATAGTTTTAAATTGGCAAGAGTGGCTGGTGCATACTGGATGGGAAATGCTGATAATCAGCAACTTACTCGTATTTATGCATACGCTTTTGATGATAAAGATACTCTTGATAAACATCTTCATATGCTCGAAGAAGCTAAAAAACGAGATCATAGAATACTTGGTGCGAAACTAAAACTCTTTTCTGTTTCGGAGCTTATAGGTCCTGGTCTTCCACTCATGCAACCAGCAGGGATGGTTATTAGAAAAGAGCTTGAGGACTATCTCTGGGATTTACATAAAACTCGTGGGTATGACAGAGTTTGGACTCCACATATAGCAAAAGAAGCCCTCTATGAAACATCCGGTCATGCAGCAAAATTTGGTGATGAACTTTTTAGAGTACAAGGAAAAGAAGATAAGTTTATTATGAAACCGATGAACTGCCCGCACCACATGCAAATATTTGCTGATAATCAGTTCTCTTATAGAGATATGCCAGTTCGATATTTTGAGCCAGCAACTATTTATAGAGATGAGAAATCTGGTCAACTTTCAGGTCTTACTCGAGTAAGAGCGATTACTCAAGATGATGGACATTTGTTTTGTCGCGTAGAACAAATCAAAGACGAAGTTAAAACAATTACTGATATCATCAAAGAGTTCTATACTACTCTTTGACTTACAAATGATTATTGGGTCTCTCTCTCTGTAAGAGGTGAGGATAAATCAAAATACCTTTGAACAGATGATGTTTGGAAAATAGCTGAAGCAGCACTTGAGGAGGCAGCAAAGGAAAATCAGCTTCCATATAAGCGAGTTGAGTGAGAAGCAGCATTTTACGGACCTAAGCTCGACTTTATGTTCAAGGATGCAATTGGACGAGAGTGGCAGCTTGCAACGATCCAGTGTGATTTTAATCTTCCAGAAAGATTCGAACTTGAGTTTACTAATGAAAAAGGTGAGAAAGAACGTCCTGTAGTTATTCACAGAGCTATAGCTGGATCACTTGAAAGAGGTATGGGAGTATTTATAGAGCATTTTGCAGGAACATTTCCTCTCTGGATGGCTCCTCGTCAAGTACGAATTGTTCCAGTTGCTTCAACGTTTAACGACTATGCAGACTCAGTATACAAGGCTCTCAAGGATGCCGGTATTAGAGTAGAAATAGATGATAGCTCTGACTCTCTCAATAAAAAAGTTAGAAACGCAGAAAAGATGCATGTAAACTATATTCTCGTTATCGGAGAGGAAGAAGAAAACAGTGAGAGTGTTGCAGTGAGAAACTACAAAACAAAAGATCAATCAGTGATGAAAACAGAAGAATTTACTGAAATGTTGCTAACTGAGATTAGAGAAAAAAAGTTATAATATGGATAAAAAAAGTTCTAGATTTCTAGAACTTTTTTTATCTCTTCGTACTTAAATCATTTAGAAAGTAATTTTTGAATGATTTTTTGTCTGTCATATTTATGTTGTATTTTCTCATATTCTCTGCGTATATTTTCATATTCACCATCTGGAAAATATTCTTCGAGTAAGACCTCAAGTTTTTCTCTATCGAGCTTGGTCTCACCCAGAGTCTGAAATATATAATATCGACTCTTCCCTTTTGCTGTGTAATTTTCTATTTTTTTTCTCAAAAAAATCTCATCAAGAATACTTTCTCCAGAGTTAATATATTTTTCTAGATATGCTTCAGTTTTATCTACTGGAAAGAGTTTCTCTCGCATTTTTTGACGGATGTATCGATAGTTTTTATTTCTAAAGATATAGTTATCTATTTTGGCTTTGATGATCTCATCCTCTTGGGTAAGGTTTTTTATTTCCTGAAATACCTGCTGGGCATCTTCTGTTTCTCACTTTTCATTTAATTTTTGTAGGAGCTTGTTGTTACTCGGGTAATAGCGAAAATAATACCAAAGTGCGTAGTCTTTGAGTCGCTGAGGAGTGTAAGGTTTGTTGTCTTGCATGTGTGCTTTAGTTATATTCTAACTTGAATTTTTTCCTTTGAAAAAGGAAAGAGGCTGCAATGGGCCTTCTATTTAAGGCTACCTTTTGTAAAGGAAGCTCTGCGAAGCAGTGAAGGATTTTGACCATGGAGAAAGCTTGCAAAAACATCTCCATTCATATAATACATCTCAAGTATAATATTATTTCTTAAAGCGCAAAATTTATGAATATTGAGCCACTTTTTGATAGGGTCGTTTTACAGGCTATAGAGCAAGAGACTATTACAAGTTCAGGTATTATTCTTCCAGACAGTGCCAGCAAGGAACGACCATTTGTCTATGAGGTAATTGCGGTATGACCTGGCATGCCTGATAGAGATATGTCGAGCATATCTGTAGGAGACAAAGTTCTTGCAGGACAATACTCATGAGATGAAGTAAAGCTGTGAGATACTGAGTATAAAGTAGTAGCAATAGAGTATATTTTAGGAAAAATAACAGATTAATATGAAAAAACTATTTACAGGTGATGACTGTCCAAACTGCGCAGTCGCTAAACAATATATTGCAGACCACAATATAACAGATATTGAAATTGTACATATCGATCCAAGTGAACGTTCAGGAAGAGATTTGCAAATGCAATATCGTGTTATGGGAGTTCCAACACTCATAACTTTTGATGGAGAAACAGAAATTGATAGGCAGGTTGGAGTGATTGATTTTACTAAAGTGTAAAATAATATGAGAAATTCAGAATATTATGCAGCTGTATATTGAATCATAGAAAATAAGAAAGGAGAAATTTTATTGATGAAGCGAAAAAATACTGGATTTATGGATGATAAATATGGTCTTCCAGCTGGTCATTTAGAATGATATGAGAGTTTAAAGCAGTGACTTATAAGAGAAATTAAAGAAGAGATATGCATTGAAGTTATAGAAGAAGATTTAGAAATGGTTCACATAAGTCATAGAATAAGTAATTGAGAAAGAGTGTATTTCGATTTTTATTTTAAAGTAAAAAAATACACTTGAGTTATTGCTAATTGAGAGCCAGATAAGTGCTCTGAAGTAAAGTTTCTTGATTTTCAAAATTCTGAGATTATTCCCTATTTAAAAAATGTATTTAATAAAATAAGGGCTGGTGAAGGATTTTCAGAAATTTATATTAATTCAAAAAAATAATTACCATGGCAAAACAAATAAAATTTGGAGAGGATGCAAGAGCAAGTATGTTTTTAGGGATTGAGCAGGTTGCAAAGACTGTTACTGTGACTATGTGACCAAAATGACGAAACGTAGTGTTTGATAGAGGTTTTGGTGCTCCACAGGTAACAAATGATGGAGCTACGATCGCTAAAGAAATAGAGCTTGAAGATGCATTTGAAAATATGGGTGCTGAGCTGGTGAAGCAAGCTGCTGAAAGAACAAACTCTCTCGCTGGTGATGGGACTACGACTGCTACCCTACTTACCTACGCTCTGGCTAAAGAATGAATGCAAAAAATTGAGTCTTGAGTAAATGCTGTTGAGCTCAAAAATGGAATGAAGGCTGCTGGAGAGCTCGTAGCAAATGAGCTTGCTAAAAATGCTACGCAGATTACAAATCATGAGGAGATTCAGCAAGTAGCAAGTATATCAGCGCAAGACTCGCAGGTATGAGAAATCATAGCTACTGCCATGCAGCAGGTTGGAAAAGATGGTGTTATCTCGGTTGAAGAATGACAAACTTTTGAAATGCAGGTAGAAATCACGGAAGGTATGCAGTTTGATAATGGATATATGAGCCCGTATATGGTGTCTGACAGTGATAAAATGACGGCAGAAATCAAAGATGCTTCAATCCTGCTGACAGACAAAAAGATTTCTAATATGAAGGAGTTTCTTCCTCTGCTGGAAGAGCTCGTAAACTCTGGTAAAAAAGATCTTGTTATCATAGCTGAAGATATTGATGGAGAAGCGCTTACAACTATTATCCTCAATAAGCTTAAGTGAGTACTTAATGTGCTTGGAATTAAGGCTCCAGGTTTTGGAGAAAAGAAAAAAGAAAATCTCAAAGATATAGCTGTTCTTACAGGAGCTACTGTTATTGCTAAAGAGCTAGGTATGAAGCTAGAAAATGCAAGTATGCAGCATCTTGGTATGGCTAAGAGTGTTGTTTCTACCCAGAGTAATAGTACGATTATAGGATGAGCTGGTAATGCTGAGGAAATAGTTTCGAGAATATCTGAGCTAAAAAGCCAGTATGAAAACACAAAGAGTAACTATGATATGGAAAAGCTTGCAGAGCGAATAGCAAAACTCTCAGGTGGAGTTGCCGTTATCAAGGTGTGAGCAATGAGTGAAGTAGAAATGAAAGAAAAGAAACTTCGAATAGAGGATGCATTAAACGCTACCAGAGCTGCAGTTTCTGAGTGAGTGGTAGCTGGTTGATGAATTGCTCTGCTCAGAGCTTCTAAAGTGCTTGAATGAGTAGATTTATGAAGTAAAGATCAAAATACAGGTTTAGAAATAGTAAAACAAGCACTAAGATATCCACTTGAGCAAATTGTAAAAAATGCTGGGAGAGATGAGAGCCTCGTACTTAAAGAAGTACTTAGCAAGGACGATGTTAACTACTGATATGATGCTGCACTCGAGGAATTCACTGATATGCTAGAATCCGGTATTATCGATCCGAAAAAGGTAGAAAGAGTAGCGCTTCAAGAAGCTATTTCTCTTGCAGGAATGTTTCTCACTACAGAATCTGCAATATCTGAAATACCAAAAAAATCAGATGAAGCTCAGCATATGCCAAATATGTGAGCTATGGGATGAATGTGAGGAATGCCAGGTATGGGAATGATGTAAATTTACGAATAAAATTATAAAGCTCTGATTATTCAGAGCTTTATTTGTGTTTTTGTAAAGAGTATGGTATTTTAAATATATATATAATTAGATATTACTAATGGCTGAAAACACAGAAGCTTTAAACTGCTGAGAATTTGATAAAACTTCAAATGTTTTTTGAGACTTTAAACTACCAGAGTGATTGACTCTGTCAATTTTGCAAAAATCTCAAAATTGACTTATTGACTTGCGTGAGAGTGTTATAGTTCGAAATCAATTCAAAACGTATCTTGCATCAATAATGAAATTTGAAAATGTGTCTCAAGAATTAAAGCATGAGATATATGATTATATTATCGATTCAAATTTAGAAAATTGGGATGAAAATCGCATTCTTGAGGAAAATCAAGAATATTTAGTGAATTTTCAAGAATCTGAATTCATGGAACCGGTTATCTATGATGCAATCTCTAATTTTTTAGATAATTGATGAATTCTTCCAGATGAAAAAGAATTTATGATTGATGGAATTAATTATAATTATACTTATTTTATACCTCAAGAAACTGTAGAACCTGTTACTAATAATAATGAGAATCAGTCAGATACTTTTATTGATACATCAATTACTGCAGTTAGCGAAAATCAAGAAAATCAGAATCAAGAAACACTTACTGATTTTCTTGATGAAAACTGAATACCAGAATCTTCAAAAGAGATTATTAGGTGATTATTTGAAAAGCATTGAGCATTTTCTGAAGTTGTGAGTGAAGAAGATATATGAAACTTATATCAAAATTTATGAGTGCTTATAAAATTCATAGTAGCAGTAGAAAGTTATTGAGGAAAAAATATTATCAATGATGAGTGAAGTAGTGCTAAATGCCCCTTTCAATATTTAGATTGATATATTAATTGAGTACCTACTACAATCTTAGTTAAAGATGAAAATGGTGATCCTGTACTAGATGAAAATTGAAATGAAACTAGGGTTCGAAAATATAATCGTGAAACGTGAGATTATTCACCTTTTGATACAGCGTTAAGAAGAAATATGGAATATTATGCTTCTCAGGCACCAGGTTATGCAAATGACTATTATAACTATAGTAAATATAGTGAATATATTCCTGAGTGGGTAATAGAATCATATGAAAATCAACCTGAGCTTTCTCCATTAGATTTATCTTGGGAAGAGTCAATTAATATGTGGTTAGTAGATAGTTTTTGTAGATCTAAAACTCAAGAATATATGAGTGGTATAATTTTGCATTGAGATGCATCTGACATGAAAAGATTTTATAATAGAATTCATCATACTTCACCAGATGCTGCAGTTAATGAAAATGTTCAGCAGCATTTCGATACTTTTGCTGCAGATTTAGTACCAATAACAAATCTTATATTCTCACCATTGCCAGTTGAAAGACCTTCAAGGTAACTTAAAAATATAGCTTTGCAATTCCCTGCTTATTCCCTACAATCTCTCTGAATATTATTTAGAGAGATTTTTTATGAAAAAAGGAGCAATATTAGAAAATATCATAGTTGAAAAACTAGTATTTTGAGGGAAATGATTTGCGAGACTAGAGGATGGAAAAGTAGCATTTATAACAGGATGAGCTGTTCCTCAGGCTGTAGTAGATATAAAAATTACGAAAAAACGCAAAGATTATTACGAAGCGCAGATTGTAAACGTGATTACAAAATCTCCTCTTGAAACCGAGAGTTATGACCTCTTCCC
>JAHDCR010000003.1:110024-139644 GCA_020629795.1 Candidatus Altimarinota bacterium | reverse complement strand
GCTTCTATTTTTCTAATCAGTTCCTCGCTGTTTCGTCCAAGTGGACCAGAAGTAACTTCGATTCCTCTGATAACTCCCTCTGGATCTATGATAAATGTACCTCTTCCAGCAAGACCAGTTTTTTCATCTAGGAGATTATAGGCATCTGCTGTCTCGAGCGTGTGATCTGCTAGCATTTTGTATGGAAACTTTTTCATAAGCATTTCGTGTTTTACCCATGCTCGGTGAGAGAAAACCGTGTCAGTAGATGCAGCAAGTACTTCGACACCCATTTCTGCAAATCTCGCTTCCTCGTCTGCCATATCCTTAAGCTCTGTAGGACATACAAATGTAAAGTCAGCAGGATAGTAAAAGAGTACTACCCACTTACCCTTCATATCTTCGAGGTGAAGTGTCCCTTCATCGTCTTTTTTAGGACAATAATATGGGAGGTTAAAAGTAGGAGCTGGATTATCAATTTTCGCTGTTTCTAGGTCGTGGAAGTGTTCACACATAGTTAAATTATTTAAAAAATATTACACGCGAATTGTATGGTATTTTTATGTCTCGTCAAAGAAAAATAATAGCGAATTTTAATATTTTAATACAAAAATAAAGCCCTCAAATTGAGGACTTTATTAGATATTTTTTTATATCTACTATGAATTATTCAGCAGGCATTAATACTGCATCAATTACATGAGTTACACCGTTAGAAGAAATTACATCAGCAGTTTCTACCATAGCGTTTCCATTGATTTCTAGTGCTCCATCAGCGTTAAGTGTAAACATGAGTTTTTCACCTTGAACTGTAGTAAGTTCTAGACCATCAGTGAGATCAGCGCTCGTATATGATCCTGCTACTACGTGATACGTTAGTATATCAGCGAGAGCAGCTTTGTTTTCAACCATTAAAAGAGAATCAACTGTTCCTTCTGGAAGCTCAGCAAATGCTTCGTTTGTAGGAGCAAATACTGTAAATGGACCTTCACCTTTCAGTGTATCTACGAGGTCAGCAGCAGCAACAGCAGCTACGAGAGTTGTTACGTTATCAGCATTCATCGCGTTATCAACTATATCCATAGATGGAAGCATCATAGCTCCACCAACTTCAACACCTACTTCTGGACTAAGTACTCTATCAATAACGTGAGTTACACCGTTAGAAGAAATTACATCAGCAGTTTCTACCATAGCAGAACCGTTTATCATAAGTTGTCCATCAACAACAGTAAAGCTAAGATCTTGACCTTGAACTGTTGTAAGCATAAGTCCGTCAGTGAGATCAGCGCTCGTATATGAACCAGCTACAACGTGATACGTTAGGATGTCAGCTAAGTCACCTTTGTTTTCAGTCATGAGAAGTGTATCTACTGTTCCGTCTGGAAGCTGAGCAAATGCATCATTTGTTGGTGCAAATACTGTAAATGGACCTTCTGATTTCAGTGTATCAACGAGGTCAGCAGCAGTAACAGCAGCTACAAGTGTAGTTACGTTATCAGCTTTTACAGCGTTATCAACGATATCAAGACCAGGAAGCATCATAGCTCCACCAACTTCAACTCCAACAGATACTTGAGCATCTATCATTGCTTTAAATTCTGGATATGCAAGAGCTGCAATATCGAAAATCCATCCTCTTTTAGCGTTAGCATCAAATTCATACGTTGAAGATATGAGTCATTCAGAAGTAGCTTTTGTGCTATAACCAGCTCTCCAGTCATCGTTAACATCTCTTTCTATTCACTTCGCTTGCATAATCATCTTAAGTGATTCTGAGTTTGTGATGAGATCATCAGGTCTAAAAGAAGCGTTAGCAGCAATGAATCCATTTGCAAGAGCAGCTTCTGCATATTTACAACCAAAATCATCACTATCTAAATCAGAAAATTCTCCGTTACATGAATCAACTACTGTTTTACCAGAGATATTCATAGCAACTTTAACCATTTCTCTTCGTGTAATGTTATTTGTGAAATTGTAAGCTTCTACATTTGTAGAGTTATCAACTATAACGTTTTGATCAGCTAAGTAATTAGCAGCAACTATATGGAGACCCATCATAGTAGAAACATCATAATCCATATTCATAGTAGTGTCTACCATAGAGGTAGTTTCCATCATCATTTCGTCAGCTGCGAATGTAGTTCCAACGAGTGGTACTAGTGCAACGCATGCTAAAGCTTTTTTGTAATTCATAGTGTGTGTTTAAAAAAAATAAAAGCACGCATAGATTACACCACCTTTGTATGAGCATTGAAAGAGCTGGGAGGAATTGTAATACACACTTATTGATTTATTAAGGTCTCTCTATACTATATATGTAATATTTTTTAAGAATATAAATATGTGAAAATTAAGATCTATAAATCCCTATAATGGTGAAGTAAATGCAGAGTTTGAAACTCTCAGTGATGATCAGATAGTACAAAAGATTGAAACAGCTCACGAAGCATTTCTCAAGTGGAAAAACACGAGTTTTGCTGAGAGAAAAGAATTATTTTACAAATTAGCTGATGTCATAGAAGCAGATTTAGATACTTACGCTGAGCTCCAAACTCGAGAAATGGGAATGCTCTATAGCGCAAGTAAATGAGGACTCAAAGGAACATGAAATCTTATTAGGTGGTTTGCTGATAATGCTGAGAGTATAATTTGAGATGAGGAGTATAATATAAATGGGACACAAGGAAAATTTGTATATGATCCACTTGGAGTGATATTTTGAGTTGGACCGTGGAATTTCCCATATAATCAAATACTCAGAGCTGCTGTTCCTAATATTTTAGCAGGAAATACACAGGTATATAAACATGCATCAAATGTGCCAATGTGCGCTCAGCAAATAGAAGACTTTTTTACAAAGGCAGGATTTCCAGAGGGAATATACACAAATCTTTTCATGTCCTCATCACAATCTGAGCTTGTTATTTCTCATAAATATATTAGAGGAGTAAACCTTACTGGATGAGAGAGAGCAGGGAGCTCTGTTTGAGCTCTTGCTGGTAAATATCTAAAACCAAGTGTGCTTGAACTATGATGAAACGATGCCTTTGTACTAGCGGATCACAATGATACAGTTCAAATGGTTAAAGAGGCTACAGCTTGCAGAATAGCTAACTGAGGTCAAAAATGTAACTCATCTAAGAGATTTATAGTAATGGAAAAACACTATGATAAATTTGTAGAGGAAATGTGAAAATACATGGCAAGTATGAAGCTCTGAAATCCAATGGACGCAGAAACTCAGATTCCACCAATGGCTCGTAGAGATCTTGTAGATGAAATACATCAGCAAGTACAAAAAAGTATTTCAGATTGAGCACGACTTATCTGTGGATGAAATAAATCTTGAACTAGGTGAGAATATTATGAGTGAACTGTACTTGCGGATGTAAAACCTGGTATTACGAGCTATAATGAAGAGGTGTTTGGTCCAGTAGCCAGTATTATAAAGTCTAAAGACCTAGAAGACTCTATTAGGATAGCAAACGATAGTGATTTTGCTCTTTCTGCAGTTGTGTATGGAGATGATACAGAGCAATGTAGAGAAATTGCAGCAAAACTCGAATGAGGTATGGTGTTTATTAATTCATGAGCTGGAAGTAAACCACATCTTCCATTTGGAGGACCAAAAAAATCAGGATACGGAAAAGAAAATGGTCCTGAAGGCCTCAGAGCATTTATGAATAAAAAAGTAATAGTGTATTAAGATTAAGTCATCATTATTGTAATGATATTTACTGTATATAGTTAAAATTTAATACATACGAAAAAAACTCTCTTTTGAGAGTTTTTTTAAAACATAGTAACACTTAAGTGTGCACTTCGACGTGCTCACTCCTGAAAAAATATCCGACAAATATCTTCTAGTGAATATAAAAAAGGATCTCAAGTTTCAAATCATCTAGCAAACGCAAGCACTCGCTGGTCACACCGACCATGAGAATGACTTTCAGGAGTGATGAATCATTTTTCTTTTAATTCTCTCATATCATCTCATACATGGAGGGCTGTCTCGAGTCATTCTCGAATATCATTTTCATGTAAAAAGGGTTCAATTCTATTTGCATGATGCGCAAGTACTCACGCGAGATAATCTGCATGAAGTTCGACAATTTGTTCTGCTTGGTGAGCGCTATCAAAGTGATGTAGGAGAGAAAATACTCTCATATCTAATACATTGTCTATAGCTCTGATATGAGTTTTTCACTCATGATTATATGTTGCATCATAGTTTCAGAAGAGATGTTTTTGCATATGATGTCATACTTCGTGAGCTATAGCGTAAAATACACTAAAATCCTCAGCTCATGAATATACTTTATTTTTAAAATAGTCTAAAAAACGAGTATCAACTACTATTGTTTCTGTAGAAACATTGTAACTCATTCCTTGAAAGGCCTCGTTGGCAGTGATACCATTACCCTTAAAAATTAGTCGTGGGATGGGAACTGATGTATTTGATTGTGCTAGTATATATTGCCACGTTTGCATAATTTTACTATATGAAAAATCAGCAAGCTGTTGAAATTCCTCTCTTGTTTTAGGGCTCGTACATGTTTCATCAATAAATATTCTCTTGTTTTCTACCTCTACTTTGAGTAGTTGATGTACCTGTTCTGCAATAAAAGCTTTTATTAACTGTTTATTACTTGGGCAATCAGGATCTCAAAGAGGTGTTTTTTTGTGAGAAATTTTTGATGCAATTTGATTTCAAAATCGATTACTCCAGAGCATTTTTTATAACTAATAATTTTTATTATAATCATTATTTTTTATATAATGTCAAATATATTTCTTAAACTGATAGTTGCCTTTTAGGAGCTTTTATACACAATAGAGGCAGAATATTTATAAAAGATATATCATGATACTTGAGGTTCAAAAAATAGAAAAAACACTGGCTAAGAAGCAAGTCTTGCATGGAGTAAGTTTTACTGTTGAAAAGGGGGAAATATATTGATTTTTAGGGCCAAATGGTGCAGGAAAGACGACTACTATGAAGTCTATTTTAGGACTCATTAGTCCAGAATCAGGAGAAATAAAAATCTTTGATGAATCAGGTCTTACAATGGAAAGTAAAAAGAGAATTGGTTTTATGCCTGAAAATACCTATCTCTATAAACATCTTACTGGTAGGGAGTTTTTAGAATTTAATGGAAGTTTTTTTGGACTTAAATGAGAAGAATTAAAAAACACTGTTGATAGTTTACTTGAGAAAGTTGGGCTTGAAAATGCTGGAGATAAATACCTCAAAAGTTATTCTAAATGAATGCTACAACGAGTATGACTTGCGCAATCTATCATAAATAAACCAGAACTTCTATTCCTCGATGAGCCAATGAGTGGGCTTGATCCTATCGGGAGAAAAATGGTAAAAGATTTACTGGTAGAACTCAGAGATGCAGGAACGACAATATTTTTTAATACTCACATACTTGCGGATGTAGAAAGTATCTGTGATAGAATTAGTATCATAAATAAATGACACCTCATAGTTGAATGACAAGAGGTAAAAAAATTAAAATGAGGTCTTGAGGACTTTTTTATAGAAAAAGTAACTGAGCATAATGAACACTTACAAAAATAATCTCCCAAATTGGGAGATTATTTTTATGAGTTTATATATCAGAGTTTTTTAATTGCTTTTTTAAGAGAAGTACTGACTATGTCTTTTTCCTGAGAGATAATAGTATTTGTTTCATGCAGGAGCGTATAGATATCCAGTGGTATTCTCTGAATATCCTCAAGTTTTAGATTTTTCATACTTGCAAATACATCAGCAAGATCCTCACTCACGAGCTCCATATCTTTGACCATCTTGATATCATACTTTCTAAAATCATGAGTTTGTAAGAAATCTTTGATAAAGGCATTACTGGCTCAACCTCAACCGAGATATATTTTTTTTGGGCATACTTTTGATCAGAGTAGTTCTCACAGAGTAATTCATAGACTCTCTCACCATATAGATAAAAAATCTTGTTTTTCTATAGAGTAAGAGTTATCTTCTCCGAGTTTTCTAATTATTTCAGCTTTTGGTTCGCGAGTTGTTTTTGCTATTTTACTAACTATATCGTTTATTCAAATAGATATTTTTGAGATACCAATAAGCTCTCATTCATGTTTGAGAGTGAGAGTAGTCTGCGTCGCTCAGAGGTTTACTATGAGGATATTTTTTTGGGAAAATATTTTACTAATACAGTATTCACTCGGCAAGATACGATATATGTTCTTTCATAACACATTTCAAATTTGATTAATGAGTGAGTGTTTCATTGATGGGATAAATGCGTTGAGCAGTGATATTTTCATATTTTCTCACTCTTGACCTATGATGGTATCAATTTTTTTTCCATCCAGAGAAATACTGTTTACACGAGAAAGAAGTATCTGAACCTCCTTTTGTGAAAGCCCATAGAATTTATCTATTTGACCAGCAAGATGTTTTAAGCAAAGTTTTTCTACGGAGCTGAGTATTTCTAGTAGTTCATGAGCATCTATTTTTTTATGTGGGTGTTTTCGTTTGTAATTAATATTTTTGGATCAAACAAATAACTCACCAAAGGGGTAGTTTATAACTATATCATGAAATACAGTCTCACAATCTGATTCTAGTTTTTTTATAATGTTTGAGATGTTTTCGCAAAGTCCAGGGAGATTGAGGCACTCATTGTTTGCAAAGTATGAAACATCTTGACGTTTTTCTCTATAAGAAAGTATTTCTATTTCCTTATTTTTAAATTTTGCTGCGCAGGCTCTGAGCTTATAACTCCCGATATCGATAATACAGAGAGTTTTGGCAGGAATATGTTTTCGAGTAAAGCTCAAGAGAAATAAATTATGAATTAGCTGGAGATTTTCCGATTTTTTTGAGAAGTTTGTTCCCCCCTCTGATATCACCAGTTCCTATGAGAGCCATAGCTAAATCTTCTGTTATGAGCTCGTCCTCTGGAGATATATTGAGTGCTCGCTTAAGTATAGTAATACCTCTATCATGTCTGTTTGACATAGTATAAGCCCAGCCAAGATTTCTGAGAACCTCAGCATTATTTCCAAATAGTTTGTTAGATTTTTCAAGATATTCTATAGATTCAGCAACTTTATCCTCTCCAAGCAGTATAAAACCTTTGAGATAATTTCCTGTTGCAGATTCACTATTAAGTGTGAGAGAAAAGTCGAGAGCTGCAAATGCTTTTTTATTATCTCCCATATAGAGGTATATATCAGCAAGCTCTTCATAGAGCCTATAATCGTCAGAATATTTTACGAGAGTTTTTTGTAGGAGGGCTATAGCTTCAACAAATTTTTTATCTGCTTTAAGATTTTCAACTTGGATTATTACGTTTCTAATTTCGTCCATATTTTTTGCTAATAAGTATACTCCTAAATATATACGCACTCAGAGAGAAATCAAACAATATTATGATAATTGTGTGAAAAACTTTTCTTACTGTTACGCATATTACTATAATGACAAGTATATATATTTATAGCATATTATTTTGGATATAAGAACAAAGGTAAAAATAGGGGTAGACGAAGCAGGAAGATGACCTTGGTGCTGACCTGTTGTGGCTTGCGCGCTCGCTTGGAACTCAAATAACAAACCAAGTAAAGAGTTTATATCTCGCGTAAATGACTCAAAAAAACTTACTGACACAAAAAGACAGGAGCTGTATTTACAACTGATAGAATTATCCCAAGAGGGAAAACTCTATTTTTGAGTTGGTGTCGTTGATAATTTTGTAATTGATGAAATAAATATCAGGCAAGCAAATAGAGAGGCAATGCGTCGCGCTATCATAGAAATTCAGAGAAAAATCCCTAAAGAACTTTCAGAAATTTCAGTCGTGATAGACGGAAGAGATAATTATGTATTTGATGAGCTGGAACAAAAACCTCTCTACATTGTTGGATGAGATGCAAAGGTTCCAGAGATTGGGGCTGCAAGTATAATAGCAAAGGTATTCAGAGATAAGCTTATGGCTCAGTATGCTACTCTATACCCGGACTTATGATTGGATACTAATGCAGGTTATGGAACAAAAAAACATAAAGATGCTCTCCAAAAACCGTGAGACGTAACATGAATTCACAGGACTAGCTATAAACCTATTAAGCAGGTTTTAGAGCATAAAGAGAAAGTACTCGTGCATATTTGTTGCGGGCCAGACGCTACCGTTCCACTCATGGATTTAAAAGATGAATTTGATGTTGTAGCATATTGGTATGATCCAAATATACAGCCAGTAGCTGAGTATGAAAAACGCTATGAAGCATTTGTAAAAGTATGTGAAATAGAGGGAGTTCCATATATAAAAGGGGAGTATGATGTAAAAAACTTTTTCAAAAAAATAAAGTGACTCGAGGATACACCAGAACGTGGAGAAAAATGTACAGAATGTTATGATATGAGACTTGAGAGGACAGCGAGACTCGCTAGAGAAATGTGAATCTCAAAATGGACGAGTAGTCTCAATAACTCTCCACATAAAGATATGGAAAAGATGTTTAATCTCTGAGAAAAATGGGATTCAAGAACAACTGCTCAGCAATCTCTCTCAGATGATGAAAGATTGCAAGCAAGTAAGCTGCTGTGAGATAGTATCGATGAAATGATCCGAAGATGAGACGAAAAAGAAACTCAGCTGCAAAAAGAGTGAATGCAAAAAAATCTAGAGTTTCTCAAAATAGCATTTAGAAAAAATTGAGGTTTTCAAAGAAGTGTGGATTATACTGCTAAGCATGATATTTTTCGGCAAAATTATTGTGGCTGCGTCTACTCTGATACTTTTCCTGGAAGTCCAAGAAATAAGAATGCAAAGTGAGGTTTTAGTGGTTAACTAAGAAAAATGAAAAATATTATTGCCATAATATGAAGAGCCTGATCTGGTAAAGACCTTGCTGGAGATTTTCTCAGTGAAAAATTATGAATTCCAAGTTTTACCATAAGCGAAGCTCTTCGAATAAGTGCTCAAAAAAGATGAATAGAAGAAAGCAGAGAAAATCTTATAGCTCTATGAAAAGAGTTTGCAGAAGAAAAATGAGATGATTATCTTGCTAAAGTTATTGTGGAAAATACAAATTGAAACTCACTTATAATAGTAGGAATGAGGCAACTTGGTCAATTGCAATATTGTAAAAAGTATCATAACGTTACTTTTATTTGAATTGAAGCAGATCCTACAGTCAGATTTGAGCGCTTAGTTAAAAATAAAAAAGTGTCTTGTAGCTACGATAAATTTTTAGAAGTTGAAAAACTAGATGAGTGAAACGTGCAGAATGTATGAAAATGCCTCAATTATTGTGAATGTATCATTGATAATAATTGAAGTATATCAGAGTTTGAAGATAAGCTATCAAATCAATTCTTTTAATACACTAAAAACACTAAGATATCCTTAGTGTTTTTTAAATAATTCCTTTCACGGCACTGATGTTAAAACTGTAGTTCATTTTAAGCCCTCAGATAATTCAAACATATCAGACACATTCATCTATTTCTATAGGCTTTAAAATGATGGTATAATCTTTGAGATAGGGAAGTATATTTTCCTCTCCAATAAAGGTGTTGACTCAAGCTCTAATGGGGAATCAAGAAATGAAGTTAGAAAAGTTAGGTTTATCTTCAAGCATTTTTATAAGCATGAGCACATCATCACCCATTCGTTTATGATTTCTCTCTAAAAATTTTGAAACTCCAGAATACTCAGAAATATGTTTATCTGGAAGAACAAAAAAAGCTATTTCTTTTGTGTTTTTAGCAAGATTATAAACAACATTATGTGCAAAATCTGAAAACTCTCTGAGGTTTTTGGTGTGTATTTGAGAGTTTTGTTGTTCTAGAAAATACTCAGGAGTTTGCTCCATCATATAATTTACAAATGCTCTGAGTCATTTTGCGGTCGGAAGCCTCCCAGCAGAGTTATATGGCTGATAGAGCAGCTCAAGAGATTCAAGCGTAGCCATATCATTTCGCACAGTCGCACTTGAGACACCAAGGTCATATTTTTTGAGTAAAAGCTTACTCCCTAAAACATCACCGGTTTTGATATACTCTTCGATGATGATTTTTAAAATCTGGATATTTCGCTGTGTAAGATTACTCATATATATAATATACTTTGATTACTTTAAAAGTCTATTTTTTTGTTTCGAGGATTTCACTCAGCTCTAAAGCGCTAGAATATGGAGAATATCATTTAAGCGCTGTCCCATAATCAGTAACTTTTGTATTATTTATATGCTCGTGAATGATGTCTCTCATGTTGTGAATTGAAAGAGGATCTAAGTAGCTAATGGAGTCTCACATAATTTGTCTGTTAGCTGGAATATCGTTTGCAAAAATATGACAGTTGTACGCTATAGCTTTTACAAATTGAAATGGAAATGATTCGTAGATACTAGAAAATATGACTCAGAGAGATTGCTCATAATAGAGATGTTCTATATCTTTTGAAACCTGACCGAGAAAAAGTATCTGATTTGCAATATCATATTCTATAACCTTGCCTCTGATATCTAAGTCTTTTGTTGTTGCGTCACAAAGTATAATTATATAGACAATAACTCAGCTGTCTTTGAGTTTTTTAATAGTTTTCAGAATACGCTCAAAGTTGTTATGTATTTCGTTTCCAGAATCATATATGAGGTACTCTCCTCTGAGATTATGTTTAGTCTTGATATCAGCATGTACCACTGGCTTTGAAACGGTTTCATACATAGGAAAAAATCCATGTATTTTACGGATTTTATTTTCAGCTACATTAAGTCTCTCATTGAGTTCAAGGGCAGTCCCTCCATCAAGAGCAATAATATTCTTGCTTTTTTCTATGGCTCTCGTGAGTTTGTAGCTATGAATTTTTCTATGAATCCACTGTTTTTTAGGAAAGAATATTTCCTTGAGTCATTCTAATACTATTGTGTACTCACCGGTAAATTTAGAGGGGATACAATAATCAAAAAATATCATAAATGCGAAATGCTCTTTATTAAAAATTTTTGCTGCAGTGAGATTGTCTATATATTTATTCTTTGATAAATTGAGACTAGATTTTCTATACACTATTATTTCATGCTCACTATTTTCAGCAACAAAAGCTTCAATAAGCTCCTCACAAAAACGTGCATACAGTGTATTTTCATCACAGATTCTCCCATCAATTCAAATTTTCATATTTTTATATTTAGAATTTCCTGTATTTTACACATTATGCCTGTCAAAGCGAGCTAGAATCAGAAAAATATATTTGACAAAGTATGAATCTATGAATAATATACTTTTTTAGTGCTAATAAACTTTTATGAATGAAGTAAAATTCTGATGAGAAGATTGGGATATCGAAAATATTAAAGAATCAATACCAGCAATAATCGATAATTGTTGAGATATATTAAAACATTTCAGCAAAGGATATATTAATGAAACTTGGTTTGTAGATGCGATAGAAATTCTTAAGTGAGTTTTCGATAAGTATCAGCTAGATGCAAACAGTCTTGATTTAGAAGATATGTTGCAAATGATGCTTCTCCAAAAAAGATTAGGAGGTTTATTAGCTTTACAGGAACAATCAGCAAATATATCATGACTAAGACTAAGCGAGATAGAAAAAGCGATTTCTGTTGTATGAGCAAATCATGAATTATGAATAAGTAATGACTTCATAAGAGAGATCGACTTACTGATGAAATCTAAATGAGAAAAACCTCCTGCACAAAAAATAACAAGTACTCAAGATTATTTTGCTAATAGAATTTTAAAACTTCAAATAATCAATTCAGATGGAAGCTTCAAAGAACCTACTGAATTACAATTTTATGAATTTGTTGATGTATTAAGAGAAAGAGTTTGAGATGATGATGCGTTAAATTGAGAGATTGATAGAGTAATGAAATTAAAAGATTCATTTTGAAGCAAAATAGTATCTCTTCAAAATTCAAAACTTTTAAAACCATTTATACGTCAAAACTAAAATCCCACTTGGGATTTTTTTGTTTCTTTGTATAATTATTTTTTATAAAAAATATAAACTATGGTAGGAAATACGCTTAGACTTATGCTTACAAGATGACTCTCAATAATTCGTTGGAATAACTTTCCAAGAGTCGTTGATACGATGCAGATGGATAATGTCGGTAGTACGCTACATGCCGCACTTTTTCTTGCATATCAAGAAGAAAATATTACAGGAATTAGGATAGATACCTTGTATCTTATGAAGAAAATTATTTTTACTTCACTAGCTGATTTAATCCTTTCTGATATAAATTCTGGTACAAAGTGATATATCAAAAAGTTAGATGAAAAGATATTTGATGAACTCTATGAAAAAGCTTTTGCATTTTTTCTTTCTGGAGAAGCTCCCGAATCTCTCAAAAATGATTTCAAAGAAACCCTTCATAGAGATGACAAACAGCTTGAGGATAAAATATTTCTCGCAGCAAAAAAATATGTTTGATATGCTGAAGCGCAGGCAAACGCGAGAGTATTTCAGGAAATTTATGAAGTGCCACTATGAGAAATAAAAAAGAGTCTCAAGGAACTTTCCCAGGATCTAGAGTGTTTAAAAGAACTTTTGAGAAATAGCGACTATGAAAAATACTTAGCACATATATTTAGACTCTCTTACTCCATGAGATGGAACCAGTATCAGAGAAACACTCCTATATCAGTGATGAGTCATAAAGTTGTTGTCTGTTATATCAGTTACATAATTGGGATGATTTGAAACGATCAGTGAGAAGATAATGATATCAATAATATGCTGATGAGAGCTATATACCACGATGTACCAGAAGTAATAACTGGTGACATCATTACTCCAACTAAAAAGGCTGTTCCAGGATTTGTTGAACTACTTGAAAAAGTTGAGGAAACGATGATGGATGATTATTTATTTGGGTATATCACTCCGGATTATAAAGATTTTTTAATTCCGTATATTCTCAAACCCTTTGATGATGAGCTAGGAAAAAAAGTAAAATATGCAGATATATTTTCAGCCCTAGTAGAAGCTAAAATAGAAGACAGGATAGGAAATCATTTCTTTCACGAAAAATACCAAACAATCCTTGCTCATATCTCGAGGATCAATCATCCTGGAGTAGAGTTTCTTCTCAAAGAAATACTCTTTCACTTTGATAATGTCTGAGATGACGTGATTCGTCCAAGTTATGACTAAAGAGATTCATATATCTAAACGTATTACGCGAAGAGAAAAAAGAGCAATTTTAAAACTCTGACATTCGAGCAAATATAAAAAAATAATAAGTTTTTTTACGAGTTTACTATTTCCTGTAAAGTTTTTTATATATTTACCAGTTCATGCTGCTAGAAAGGCTTATGGTGTTATATCTCTTACAGTATATAAATTGCCATTTATAAAACTTGGATATGTAGATGACTTTATAGTACATAAAAAGTTAAGATGAAAATGACATGCCCAGAAATTGTTTTCAGAATCTGAGAAACTGGCATCAAACAAAGATTGTGATTATATTTTTTTGTTTAGCGCAAAAGAGAGAAAAGCCTCTCATAAATTTTACAAAAAAATGTGACTCATTACAATATGACTTTGATTATGAGTTTTTGCTTATAAAAAAATAACAACTAAAAAATAATATGCTCTATATAACCCTAACGTTGATTTCCGGAATAGTTTCTGGAATACTCTCTATTTATTTTAGAACAATAGAACTGAAGAAAAAAGTTATTCTTATGCCTAAGCAACTAGTGACTCAGATTGCACTATTTATAGTATTTGCTATTGTATTTTGAGAATTTTTTAGCAGCATAACTATAAATCTATGATTTATAGAGTTGTCATGGTTTTTAATATATGTATTGTTTTCAAGTGCATCCTACTACGCAGTTCAAGTATTTTACGAGTTTTTTTCATGAAACACTTTGTTTGCATGAGAGGATGAGATGAGAAAGTATTTAGAAAAACTTGAGTCAGAAAGATAAACACCAAAAAAGACGTCCTCACAGAGATCGTCTTTGCTTGTATGAATACATGTGCCAAGGCTGCTATTTGCTGGATCGTTATGTATCTACGTCCATATGTCCCATATACAGTTCGCACCATGTTTCAAGTACGTATATAATATATATTAAATGTAAGAAGAGAGTAAGAATAATTACACTCTTCTTTTTAATTAACATACAAAAAAAAACACCTTCAAACCAGAAAGTGTCTTAATACTGAATCTATGAACCAATTACATATTTGTTGAACTTTTTTAATTAATATTTCGTTCAATTGTCCTATATATAACTCGTAACATATTTCATGTACGCATATAATACAGCTACAAGGTATGAAATCTGTAAGAGTTTTATTTATTTCACCATTTCCATCATAAATTACCATCAGTTTTATTGCTAAATAGGAGCATGCTAATAGATATTATAATAATCATATCTACTAAAAAATGAGCGATATCCATAGGGTTAGGTCCGACTTCATTAAAAAATGAGTTTGCGTATGCTGATAACAAAATAATAGCAACTAAGCATAGTGTTGCCAACCATCACTCCCAAGTTTTAGGTGTGAATCCATATCAATAGGTCTTTGGACGAAACCAGTATTTGTTCATACCCAAGAATAAAAATATATATTCTCAGCATTATACATATATTTCCCTAAATAAAAAATCCCTCTTATAAAAGAGAGAAGTTTGAGTGTAATACTGAAAGCAAACCAGCTAGATATTTGTCGAAATTTTTTTATGAATGTTTCTTTCGAGCGAGTCCCATATGTAGCGCGTTACGTCTTTCATGTACGGGTATAATACTGGTTATGAGTAAGAGGAGTGTAAGAAATGTATAAATATTAATTTATACAAACTGACTTATATCTTGATGTATTATTTTATTAACTTTTTCTTTGCCTGTGAAGTTTGCAGTAGTTTTACATTCAGGGCAAGTAGATATATCATCATTAATACTATTAGGTATACTTCTAATTAGCTCCTTATCCTTTTCCCAACATCTTGAGCAATATGGTCATTCAGAGTTTAAATAATAAAAGTTATTTTTAAATTCAATTTTTCATTTAATATTTAGTTTTTCTTTCAATTCTTTGTTATCTTCTTTTAAAGATTGATTTACTTCTTGTAAATCATTTAATTTTTCAATCAATCATAGTATTTTTACGTACTCATCAATTTTTCAAGCTTCTTGTAAAACTTTACCAACTTCTTTTACATCAGAGATAATACTCATATTTTCTAAATTAAATTTTATTGCCTTCATTATAACTTTCTTTACAATATACGAAAGTTTTTATCCCTCCTCTGAATCTCCTCCCTTCATCCGAAGAGAGGAGGGCTCATTTAATTATCTATTGCAGCCCCTTTCTCTTTGCTTAAAGAGAAAGGATTCAGGATAGAGATTATATTATGAATAATAAAAAGAAAATACTTGTAGGTCTTTCGGGATGAGTGGATAGCGCAGTGACTGCGTATTTACTCAGAGAGCAGTGACACGATGTTACGGCTGGTTTTATGATAAACTATATGGCTCCCGAGGGAGATGTATGTCCAACCAGAGAAGATATCAAGGTAGCTAAGGAGGTTGCTGAGTATTTAGATATACCGTTTTTTACCTTTGACTATCGTGATGAGTACGAAAACAAAGTGCTGGAATATATGTATGAAGGCTATCAAAAGGGGATTACTCCAAACCCTGATATCATGTGTAACTCAGAGATTAAGTTTAAAGTGTTTCTAGATGAAGCCATAGAGCTCTGATTTGACGCAGTAGCTACCGGACACTACGCAAGAATTATAGAGGCAGATGGAGTTTCAAAACTGCTTAAATGAGTCGATGAAAATAAGGACCAATCATATTTTCTCGCTGGTCTCTCACAAGATCAGCTCTCAAAAGCACTGTTTCCAATCGGTGATATCGAAAAATCAGAGGTTCGTGATATAGCAAGAAAAGCAGGACTTCCAAATGCGGAGCGTAAAGAGTCTCAGGGAATTTGCTTTGTAGGAAAAGTAGATATCAAAGAATTTCTTCAAAAAAAGATACCAAACTCAATAGGAGAAGTCTATGATACGTCAGGGAAGCTTTTGGGGAAACATAAGGGAGTATTTTACTATACGATAGGTCAACGCAAAGGACTGGAGATTTGAGGTATGCCAGAGCCTATTTTTGTGGTAAATAAAGATATAAAAAATAATAGACTTATTGTTGGGTATGGAAAGGATGATGAACTGTTTTCAGATACGCTGCGCTGTGATGAGTTACACTTTTTAGGGACAGAAAAAACACTTCCAGTGAAGTGTATGGCAAAAATTAGATATAGGCAGGCAGATCAAGTCTGCGAAATATCTAGGGATGATTCTGGATACATTATAAAATTTGATAGTCCTCAAAGAGCGATTGCAAGTGGTCAAATAGTAGCGCTCTATGATGGGGATGAATTATGGGGAAGTGGGATTATTGCTTAATGATTTATAGACTATTAATCCCTACTCTGAGTTTGATTATTATATTCTTCCAAATGAATTATATTTAGTATTTCAGCGTACCTGCGTTTAGAAATCTTCCTAGCTAAATTCATGAGATATCAAACTATTAGATTTCTCTGAGGAAGTACATCAAGCTCTCATTTTTTAAAGAGAAACATTCCAAAGTCTAATAAAATCACTTCTATATCTTTTTGACCAAGCTCATCATACCAATGAGATATTTCCAATTCACTTAGTCTATCACCTCTCATAGTTCATTTCATGTTTCTTTGAGAGCTTGCGAGTACTTCACTTTTTTCCCAATAGTCTAAAAAATCCATTAACTTTTGAATTTTTTCTGAAAAGTGAGGACTTATAGAATCATTATATCATGATATATATATGATACTTGGATTTTTACTCATTTCTCAGAGTAGGCACCAAAAGTTATCGAACAATTCAAGTACTTCATTAATTTCTATTCAAACAGATGTACAAGTTTGATGAATATTTTCGGATAAAGTTATACAAGTATCTCAACTGAGTACTTCAATAGCTCTCCTGCGTGCTACTTTGTGATTTGGTCTATAAATTTTATCTCAAAAAGGAATTAAACTTCTGTATATATCAAAAGCTTTAACATATTTTTTTTTATCAGTTTCAAAAATATCTGATCAGAGTAATTCACATAGTAAATCTATAACTTTATCTATATCTACAATTGTATCGTGAGAACTTTCAGGAGTTAAATGAAATTTAATAAGAGATACATATGAAGCTCATTTGTGTCATCTTTTATAGAATGCTTCTCATTTTCTTTGTTCGTCTAATACATGTTGTGCATATGTTAAAAATTTATCTACGCTAAATCATAACTCATGAGCAGATTCTAACATATAATCTACTCATCCAAATCACATCCCCATTTTCTTATTTTTATTTTTATTGTTTAGTATACTATTGAAATACCTCTTAGTGTAAAGTAAAATATATATTTTTAAATTTTATTTATCAACTCTATAGGTCGTCTCATCAAACATTTTTCCAAAATATTCTCAAAAGTGATACGCACCATCTCGTGAAAAATTGTGATAGGGCATAAATGCATGACCTTCATCTATGATATAGTCTTCTTGCGCTGATAATATATATCATTTATGATTATTGTGAGTAATATTACCAGTTTCTGGATCAATATAGTGGTAACGAGTAGTATATAAGTCATATATAGCTTCTCGTTTTTTATAGGTTTCAAAATCCTGTCTTTTAATACGTATCACAACTCCATTTACCTTATCTCAAGAAAAACCAGTATATTTACAGTTCAAAACGCAAACATTTTCTTTTCAGAGCTCTCTGACCTCAGATAAATTTTTGATTCAATATTTTTCCCAATATTTTTTTCTGAATTCCTCAAGTGTCTGATCATCTATACTGTCTGGTACCATTTTGAGATTATAGATTCTTTGAAATCATTTTACTATGACCGTATCAGGAGTTGAAGTATCTCATTCATGAGAATTTGTATTGAGTATGCTTCCGTATCCAATGAGATCAATGTGCTCTGCATCGCTTTGTATGATTTTATCCCAAGTGGTTTTCATAATTTAATTTATTAGTTTTTGAGATTATATAAAAAATCTCTTCAAAGAAGAAGAGATTTTTTGTTTTTTATATTTATCCTCGAAGCATATCTTCATGAATACTATCAGCAGCAAGGCATCACTCAGCAGCTGACATGATTGTTTGCTTAAATTTATTTGAGTTAGTCGTAACATCTCCTGCTGCGTAAAGTCATTTTACAGATGTTTCTTGTCTTTTATCTACCACGAGACAGTTCTCCTCATCTATTTCTGGATGCAAATCTTTTACGAGCTCTATAGATGGATCAGATCAAATAGCAACAAAGAATCCATCTGCTTTCAGTACCTTTCCAGACTTTAACACTACTTCCTCTAAAAAGAAATTCCCACTAATATGGTCTACTTCTTCATTAAGCACAAACTCAATATTATCTTTTTTTTGTGCCTGCTCTACCCAAATATTTTCAGCTCTAAAAGTATCTTTTCTATGTACGAGATATACCTTATTGCAGAGCTCTGAGAGATAGAGAGCTTCAGTGAGAGCAGTGTTTCAACCACCAACTAATACTACATCTCGATTTTTAAAGAAATTTCCATCACACGTCGCGCAATAACTTACTCATTTTCAGAGAAACTCTGCTTCACCTGGAACACCCAGCTTTCTATAAGTATTTCCTGATGCAAGAATTACAAATTTTGAAGTAATTTCTTTATTTGTAGTCGTTATTTTGAAACCTTCATCGGTTTTTGCGATATAACTAACAGTATCTTGGAGTATTTCACTTCCAGAGTTAACAGCATGATTTGCAAAGTTATCCATAATTTCTTTACCAGAAGCAGAGAGTACTCCTGGCCAGTTTTCAACCTTATGACTCGTAGCGAGTGCTCCACCTGGTTCTCTTCCAATAACTACATTTTTGAGTTTATATCTACTTGCGTACATACCGGCAGGTAATCCAGCACTTCCAGAACCTATTATCACAACATCGTAATCCATGTATTTCTATTAAAAAATATTTTTAGAAGTATAGTAAGAATTTTTATAAAATAAATCTTAATTTTCTATAAATCAATAGCAGGTAAGTCTATTCGTTGTAGTACCTCTTGTCTGTAATGCTCATATTGCTTTGCAATCTCAGTGAGTGACTCTGTAGATAATTTTTCTTCTATAGACTCTTTAATTTGGTCAGTATTAATACTTCTTCAATTATTTTGCGACCCGATGAGCCTTGCAATATCATCTTGGATTTGTTTAATATTTTCTCATATATTTCACGCTTCTACTCTTCATTCTATAGCAAAACCTAGGTTAAATCAGTATAGACTATGAAGCGAAGCAGAAATTTCTGAATCTAAGTCTTTAGGGGTGTTTGTATCGAGTGCCATACTAGTATAATTATATTTTAAATTTTTATTGTATTTCTTGTAATTCTTTATCTGTGAGTCCTAAATTTTCCAATTGAATTAGAACTCATCGTACACACTCTTCTATTATTGGACTTTTTGCTCCTTCATTGAGTAAGCAGTTAAGTTTTTTCTTTAGAGATTCGATGATTTCTTTTTCAGTTCTTATAGGATCTTCGATAACTATCAAGCGAGATTGTTGAGTGAGCGATGGCTTACTCGTAGGTAATGCATTCATAATTTATTACTTATAGATAAAAAAAAGTTCTTCCTGTTATGGAAGAACTTGTTTCTATTTTTAAAATAATTTTTAAAAACATAAAGAAAACCTCCCATTTTTTGAAAAGAAAAAATAGAAGAAGTTCCAAGTTGATGTCATTAAAATTTTGTGCATTTGTTTCATGTGATTTACTCGTTTGTGTATTTGAAAATAAGATTTTTGAGTTTTTTGTCAAAAGAGTTTTGCAAAATTATTCATTTTTATAGTGAATACTTACAAAAAATCTGTATTATAGACACATATACCTTAATTTGAAATATAGATGTGATTAATAGATTATAGTGACCTCTCAGAGCGAGATTTAGAAGCCCTACAAGCTAATGTGTGAATGGATGGAAATGAGTTAAAAGTATTTCTTGCTGATATAGTTCCACCAGATATTGTAGAAAAAAATAAAATGGAGGATAGGATGCTTGAACTTGAGAATCTCGTTACTACCTTTTGAGGTGTGGTGATTTTAGAACATATACAAAAACGCTCACTTCCAGATTATAAAACCTATGTTTGAGGAGGTAAAATTGAGGAAATTATGCATGAAATGCATATTCAGTGAGCAAATCTTTTGGTGATTTGAAATATCCTCAAACCGCATCAAATGTTTAATCTCAATGAAAAACTCAAAACTATTTGAGCTGTGGCCTGGGATAGGGTAGACCTCATACTCAAGATATTTGAAAAAAATGCCAAAACTGAGGAAACGAAACTGCAAATTGAGCTTGCAGCCATTAAACATATGTGACCTCGAATTTTTAATATGGGTATGGAGCTATGAAAGCAGGCAGGGAAGTGATCTGGTGAGACGAATACTGAGATTATGAAACGTCACCTCGCAAATCGTGAAAAAGAAATCAGAAAAAAACTAGAGTGATACAGTAAAGTGCGAGAAAATCATAGACAAGGAAGAAAGAAAAAATGATTTATGACCGTATGAATTGTGTGATATACGAATGCTGGTAAATCAACGCTTTTAAATGCGCTAACAAATAAATGAGTACTTTCAGAAGATAAACTCTTTGCTACACTTGGGACGAGTGTTTGAAAGTTGTGGATAGCTCCAGAAACGCAACAAGAGTGAGAATATACACCATGAAAAGAAGTACTATTATCTGATACTATCTGATTTATTAGAGAATTACCACCAGAGCTCGTTGATGCTTTTGCAAGTACACTCGAGGATTCAATAGAGTCAGATATTCTCTTCCACGTAGTGGACGCGAGTGACCCAAAAATTGGTGAAAAAATACAAGTTGTAGATACTATTCTGGATAAAATTTGAGCATCTCAGCCAAGAATTTATGTTTTCAATAAAACCGATCGTATCGACTGACACAGGCTTGTTGAACTCAAAAAAAGATATTTTAAGCTCAAACCAATTTATATCTCTACAAAAGAGCAGAGTGGATTTGACGGACTTATAGAAACTATGTTACACTATAGCTAGTATTTTCTAGCTATTTATAGTGTTTCAAAATCTAGACCTTATGCGACTCTATGAGTTTGATGTGATAATTTTCTTTTCACTTCTTACTTTTTTTATTTTATCTAGATATTTCCTTCGTCTAGATATCAATAAAAAAGAACATGGTTTCAAGACTCATACTATTCATTCTGAATTGATGTTTTATTGACTCCTGATTATTGTAACTTTTTTATATCTGAGCTCATTATTTCTGGAAATAGAAATTGTTGCTAGAATCCTGAAAATGTCTTTCTCAATTTGACTACTCTATATGGTATCACTCCTATTAAACAGGATGATACTGGTTCAGTATGGAAAAGTAGTTGAAGTTTCAGGAGAGAAATATTTTAAAAAATGATATGAAGTCAATCTCTTTAGTCTCACTATCAACATTATAGCATTTATTATAGGAGTATTTTTGTGTATTCGTATATTTGAGTTAGATTCGCTCATAGAGATTTGAGGACTTTGGGCTTGAATTTTGGCATTTATGTGATTTACGGCTCCAGTTTGGGCACTCGATATGATTGCATGAATCATAATCTTGCAGTCTAAAAACTTTGAAACGGGAGAAGTATTTTATATCTATGAGCAAGATATATATGTTTGGATTAAAAGTATTTCTCTCACAGAGGTAAAATGTATAGATTTGCGAACATGAAATCCAATCATGTACAGACCGAGCGCTTTTCGTAATATAACTCTCAAAAATCTTTCTCAATGAATTACTGGTAAAAGCCAAAAGATTACAAGAGAGATAACTATCAAAGTTGATTATCAAACTGATTTTGAAGCACTTAAGGAGTTATGTTATGAGGCATTTGACGGTATGCAAGTTGAGCTCTTATCACCAGAAGCTACAAACTACTTTTGAGAAAGTCCTTTCAGGGTTTTAGAAATATCAAACTTTTGAGATTACGCAGTAGAATATAAGTTATTTTACACTATTTCATCTGCTTTTTATATTTTCAAGGCTGAAAGACTCCTCAATGAATACTTGCTGAGATTACAAAAAGAAAAAAATATTTACTTTTCTACTCCAGATTTAGTCGACATACAAAAAAAATAACTCTAATACTAGAGTTATTTTTTTGTAGAAATTCTTATTATTGAACTTCTAGTTCGCTATCTATCATATCTTGAAGTGCATAAAGTTGATCGAGAATAACATTTTTAATTTCTTCTGAAAGATTTTCTTTCGCTTCATATTTTTCTATCATTTCTACTATTTTAGTAGAAGCACTAGCTAATTTTTCAGTAGGAATTTGAGATAGTCTTGCTCATTTAGCTTCAATTCTTTTTATGAGATTTTCTTTTGCTGCAGAGATATATTCTTGTCTTGCGGCTTTTCTTTCTTCTCTCATTTCTTTTGCTTCTGATCTAAGTTCTGACATTGTTTCTCTGTATTCTTCTCTTTGTTCAACTCTCTCTTCTTTATTTTCCAGCATTTCAGATTTTTTAGCTTCCATTTCTTTTAGTCTTGCTGCTTTTTCTTCATCAGATAGAGTATCAAATTCTGCTTTTTTTTCTTCGAAATATACTGCTTTTTCTTCATCTGACATATCTGCAATAGCTTCTTTATCTTCAAGTGATATTGGCATATTTTTTTTAGAATCTTGCATGTTAGACAGCTCTGAATCATCTGCATGACCTAATGTAGCGAAAGATACTAGTACTAAACTGACAAGGAGTAACGATAATTTTTTCATAGAAAAAAATTAATAAATAAGAGTAAAATATTTTTTACTTAAGTAGTATATTAATGAGTAATTAAGAAACAGGTAAGAGAAATATTATAAAACCCTTGCAATATAATATAATAATATTATAGCTGAGGATTATCAACATCTAAAAGGAAACTTTCTGATTTTTGAGCTTCAGGATTTATTTTAAGAATATCTTTATCTATGATTTCAAGACGTTTTTTACCTGAATTATAATGGTTCACTGTAGTAGAGAGCGATGATCAGAGTTTCCCAAATACTTCCTCATAAGAATGTATATCTTTTTGAAGTTTTAGGACATATTTTTGTATTTCTTTGGCTTTTTCTTCTATTTGAAGAGATTTCATTCCTTGCAATACTGTTTGCAAATATGCGTAAAATCAGCTTGGAGAACAGATGATAACTTTTTTAGAAAAACCATATTCTATAAGTTTACTTGGACTTATATCTCATAGTTTATTAATAAAAATATCATAATACACTCACTCAGCTGGAATGAGCATAAAGGCAAAGTCGCTGGTTCATTCCTCAGGAAGTATATATTTAGCTGTTTCATCTATTCTTAGTTTTATATCTTTTTTGAGGTCAGAAGAGTATTTTTTTACTGAAAACTCATCTTCACTGGCAACGAGTTTTTCATAATTTTCTTGAGGAAATTTACTATCAATTGGTATAGTAGTCGGACCTATAAATAGAGCTGCATCAACTATACCTGTACTCAGAGGGTACTGTAAACTATATTGCTGCGAGCTAAAAACATTTTCGAGTAATTCTCTGAGAAAATATTCACCTAAATTTCATCTACGTTTTGGGTTTTTTAAAATACTTTCCAGTCACTCGAGCCTATTTCAAATATCTTTTATCTGCTTATTTGTTTCTGAGAGTTCTGTGAGTTTTTTTGTGATTGCTTCAATGTTTTTATTTGAGCTATCTGCGATGTGTGTACTCGTTTTGAGACTCTCTGACATATTTTTATTAAGTGATTGATTATTTTCAGAGAGTTTACTATCGAGTGTTTTATTGAGATTTAAAAGTTGGTTTTGCAGCATATTTATTCCTCATGAATCTCAAGTTTTTTGTTTGCGAGTGAGTAGAATAATTACTGCAATAAATATGGCACATAAGAGTATTGCGCAGAGAGATAATAAAACGAAAAATATATCAATAGTTATTGGCATTTGTATTTTTAAAAGTGTATATAAACAGAGTATATCATTTTTTTCTAAAAGTGCGAGATATTTGCGTGAGTTTTAAAAGTATGGTATTTTTAGAGTATATTTATTATTTAGTTTTGTGACTATGTATTTTTTAGAGCAATATAAAACACTTTTTCTATCACAGCTAGCATCATATCAAGAAGCACCTGAATGAGTAAGAGAGGCTGAAACAACATGAATTGTAGAAGAGACTGATGAGGTAGCTACTCCAGAAGCAACTCTTGACCATGCAAGAGAAACTACAGCAAATCTCAACAGTGCAGTAGAACAACAAGAAAAATTATGATTGGCTAGTAGGACTCCAAACTTATCTTTTTGAACTGAGATAGCAACTTGAGAGATGGATACAAGTTGATTTAACTTAGATTGAGTAGAACTATCAGAAAGTGCTCCAGCAAGAGTTTGAAACTGAACTTTAGATGAATATTCTATGTGAGAACGAGTAAGTTCTCCAGAAGAGTTAGCTCTTCTATGAAGACTTGCAGATGGAGAAATTTGATTTGATGATCCAGATGTTACAGCGTTAGCTGAAGAGCTTTGAATGGAAGAGCTATTGAGAACTGCTTGAATTGATGGTCTTGAACCTTGAGAAGTGCCAGAAGATATAGTTGAGTCAACTCCTGAAATGCTAGAATGATCTAGAGATGAAGTACAAGCAGAAAATGATCAGATACAGCAGCAAATCGCTTCAATGCCAGTTTGATCTCCAGAAAGACAAGCTCTTGAAAGACGATCGTCATTTCTATGAGAATTTTTGCAAGCTATAGAGTCAGCAATTAATGGAGAGCAGCCGTGACAAGCAGCATGATGATTTTCATGATTTAATTGAGTAGACGTAGTTTGAGATAGAAACGTTATTGCAAGATGAATGGCTCATAGAGGTATCCATGAAAAATCTTGAAATGCAGATAAGTTTTTAATGGGAATGGCACAATCAGCAAGAGAAACCCCTTGGTGTGCTTGATACGTAAGTTATGTGCTGAAAGAAGCTGGATATAATATCACCCCAACATTATCGTCTAGAGCATTTTTGTGAGAAACAGGTAAATGACATGTAGCATTTTATGCTTGAAATAATCAAATGCTATGATGAAATCAATCTAATCAAGTATCATTAGCTCCAATTAGAAAAGAAGTAAGATGATGGATTATGCCTGAAGATTTAGAAGCCTGACGAGAGCCAAATAGATGATGAACTCCGGAGGTTGGAGCAATAATTGTTTTTGCTAGATGATCTGCAGATACAAATATGAGATAATTTGCACTAAAAAATAAAAAATGATATCCTATAAAGGATATTATTTTTTTGCAAAAAAATTATGTTTTTCATAGAACAAATAAAACAACAATTCTTACTAACTCTTTCAGCTCAAAATGGTGAATGATCAGCTGCTGCAATTGATCAACATTATGAACAAAATCAGGCTGTAAATGATAACGTAACTCCAACTCCTGAAGGAAGTCAGGGACCACAGACTGCTGAAACTCTAGCTTTTCAAGAACTCAATGAAGAACTTGATGCTATTGATAATGATTCAACGCTTGTAAATAGATATACAAATATATTATGAAATTTCTTAGTAAAAGTAAGAAATGGAGAAATACAATGACTGAGTGAAGATGATAGTGACTTTCAAAGGCTTTTGAGCTTATATAAAAATAAATTTGAAGAGCTTAAAGATATGAGAAATAGAGGCCAAGAAATTGAGCATGTTATTACCCATAGCATGAGTCAATTACAAGAAACAGTTGAAAGAGGTGCAGCTTGAGAAGATATTGATGATGCTATCGATAAGGCATATGAGCAAGAAATAGAAAACAAGGAAAAACAAGAAACATTAAATGCTTTAGTAATACAGAGAACATCTTATGAATGAATATTGAGGGAAAAAATATGAGAATTACCGAGTTATATAATAACAGAAGAGATTACAGAACAATTTCAGACCCCTATTTCAACATTAATAAATAAAGATCTTGTTGATGATAATGGGAATGATTTATCTATTGATGAAAAAATATCTGAATTATCGGATATAAATACTGAAATTTTGAGATTATTTTGAGAATTTGATAGATATATCCAAGATAATACCCCTGAAATAATTTATACTACTATTATGATAGAAAGTATGAAAGAGGAAGTTTCTTGAGAAATGATAGAATTTAGACGGATGTTATTTGAAGATATATTATGAGAAGAGGATGATGGAAAATCACTTTCTGAATATAAAGAACATGAAAAAGTACAAGCGTTTGAAAATCAAACACCAGAATGACATCAATTTGGATATAGTGTCATTGCAATTATTGAGGCTTTTGAAGAAATAAATGTTAATGAAAGTGAATTAAATCAAGAATATGGTGAATCATTAAACTATGCAATTGAGTGATATGAAAGATTATATCGTAGTTTATCAATAGTTGCAAGAGATATAACTGAATTAGAATCTGGTAAGTCATTTGGTGAAACTAGATTAGAATTAACGCACGAATGATACAAAAATTTAACTCTAAACGAAGATGGTTCTCTTACTGAAATTTGAGAAGCAATTGCAAATGGAGATGAATCTATTGAGCCTGCAGCAAATAGACTTCCAAATTTTGAAGATCTTAAAATGGATCAAATTCAAATTTTAAAAGAAAATTGAGCGAATTTTAAAAATCTATTTTTAGTCCATCCAACAGGAGAAAATTTTGAATGATGATTATTGCAAGAATGAGAATCTTACATTATTAATTTCTCAGCAAATGAAGAGTTATCAAATAAAATGGATTTCTCATTTATAGATTCATCAGCGCAGCAGATAGAAATAGATGGCACTGCTGTAATGTTTAATCAATCAGGACCATTATGAGCTGGATATTACGATATAAATAATGAGCAGATATTACTTCAAGATGGTTCAGAAGTAAAAATTATAGAAAAAAGAACTGATGTAAGTCCTCAGATTGAAGAATTGATTGATTCTTGAATAACTGAAAGATTATCTAATTTTGCACAATCTAGTTCTGAATATAGAGCAGTATCTCAAGCTATTATGGCTGGGAACCCATGATGAAATTTTGATGCTAGTAAACTTCCATGAGGTTTATTGGGAGCTGTCCTTGCGGCAATTTTGAATATGTTTGACGATAGAAATTTTGAATATAATCCTGAAACAAAACTTTGGGAAGAAAAACCAGAATGAGTAGATAATTCAACAGGGCAGCAGTATGATTCACAATGAAGGCCATTAACGAATGCTGATGTTATTGGAGCTTATAGATGAAGTATGGATTTATGAAGTTTGAGTGCTAGATTTGAAAGTAGTTCTCAAGGTTCAAGAGCATATAATCCTGATGATAACTGACATGGCCCATCATATGGTACGTATCAAATGAATTCTGAAGTATGAGTACATAGAAGTTTTATCCAAAAGCATGGTATTGCTGATGGAAGAGATGGCTGGATGGCAGCTATTCAAAGATTTGGTGCAAATACTTTCCGAGAGATGGAACATCAACATATAAAGGAGAATAATTATGATCCTATGATTCGTAGGATTTCAGTACCAAATAAAGAGAATTTTTCTATGGCTATGCAAAATGTAATATGGAGTATAGGAGTACAGCATGGGCCATGACATTCAGGTTTATTAGAAATAATTAATACTTCATGAGTTACTCCAGGTGATAGAGAATCAGAAGCTCGACTTATTAATGCTCTTTATGATAAGAGAGAAAGAATCTGGCCAGCTGGTATTGCATCTAGGTATAGACCAGAGAGAGCAGATGCATTAGCGATGCTCAATACTTTAGCTTCATCAGAAGTACCAAATATATATGAACAAGGTTTGAATCCAGTACCTGCATGAACTAAATCTCACTCAATCTCAAGAAGCCCAAGTTGAACTCCAGAATGTTCAAAGACAGCTAGGTTAAATCTAACAGATTTTGGTTTGAACGCACCATTTAGATGATGATCAGCTAGAGAATCATTCAACATGTACCCAGCTGATAGAATTACTCAGTTCCCACCAACTCCTTGAAGTGGTGCTCTAGTAGCAGATTTATACTTAGAGGCTAGTAATGAAAATGCTCAATATGGTCACAGAGTAGCAGCGTTTAAACAGGATTGAGCTTGGTTTGTATTTGATCCATATTATGCAGATAATATGATGGCTGCTTGATATAGTATTGCAGATAGAAATACTAGAATTCCAGCAGAAGATTATATAAAATATATGTGAGAAACTCAATGAAGAGAGTTTTGGTGAGCAGCCTACTTTAAGTAAGAATAATATAAATCTTCTCAGGTATGAAAGGATTTATATTTGACATTTTCGTATAATATGTAGACTAATAGGAATTTTAATGCAAAAAACTATACTATGGTTGATATGAAATTCCCATGAGATATTGAATTACATGAGCGGTTAAATAAGAATCGTATCAGTAAAAAGAAAAATATTAGAATCCCAAATATAGTAAAAATTGCATCTACAAGTGTTTGAATACTACTCGCTTCTACTCAAGTGAGTCACTGACAAAATGCTCCAATTTCAGATTGCTTTGTAGAAATAAACGGTTGAGAGAATAATCTTGAAGAGTGTGATTTGAGTAACGCAGCTTCTCCAATTATCTCACAAGAACCCTATGTGATAAATCCTGATAATTTGCCAGAGTACTATAGAGAGCTTATCCATGAAATATACGATGATGGAGACTATAAACTCCCAGAAAACTTTGATCAAATAAGTAGAGAAGTAATACTACCACTTCATAATGTTCTTATTAGTCTTGGTTATTGAGATGTGTTTACATGAGATGACGTAGCAAATATAACAGTACTTGCTATGCTGAAATGAAGAGAAGGTTTTCAAGAACAATATGACTATGTGTCAAAGAGTTTTCCAAATGAAGATATATCATCATACTTTAAATCAAAACTTGCTGAGTTGTTTAACCCTTTCTCAAATATTTAATATCTAAACTATCATCTTCAAAACTAAATATATCTGAAGCTGGAACTTCTGGATCAAGATTTGCAGTTCCCATAACTTCAACCACTCATTTTTCAATATAGTACTCAAAATCTGAGTCTATTTTTGCGATATCATATGTTTCACCAGCTCCTGATAAATTAGCAGATGTGAGCCAAATAGGACCAACTTCGTTGATAAGACTTTCTTGCATACCGTTGTGAGCAACTCTAAAAGCTATTTGCTCGTAAACATCTTTGTTGATAAAATAATCTTCATTATCATCAGCATATTCTAAAAACAATTCTATATTTCGTGAATGTGTTAAAACGGTAAAAGGTTTTTCGTATCGCTCTAAAAAATCAACTTGCTCATCTGTAAGATCTGTATTATCCCGTAGCCACTGGAAGTTTTTTACCATAATAGCTAGAGGTTTGTCATGAGAACGTTTTTTGATTTTATAAATTTTCTCATAGTTCTTTTTGTCATCAAACGCGCAGGCTATTCCGTAGCATGTGTCTGTTGGGAGTATATATATCATAATTT
>JAHDCR010000003.1:4777-109924 GCA_020629795.1 Candidatus Altimarinota bacterium | reverse complement strand
AACGCGCAGGCTATTCCGTAGCATGTGTCTGTTGGGAGTATATATATCATAATTTTAGGTTAGTTATATTAGTTTGAATCCTTTACTGCTTCGCAGAGTTTCCTTTGGAAAAGGAAACCTTAGAAAAATAGTATTTTCAGAATTATTGTCTCCTGCCTTTTTCAAAGGTAGGAATTCAAGGAAGGATTCGCATCAAGGAATAATAATTATTTGATCGGTTCTTTAAGTGGTATTCAAACTTTACGTGGGTATTTTAAATGAGTTTTAGTAATTTTTTCTATAAACACTATCGTTCTTTCTTGGTCTGCGAGTCTATAGTTTTTTACTTTTAGGATTTTTGCTCAGAGTCTTGAAAGTGCTTTTTTTGCTGACTTGAGTTCCTCTTTGTCGTCGAGCTTATACGCTGCAAATATTCAACCAACTTTGAGTAGGGGAACTACATATTCAAGAAGTGTAGGGAAATAAGCAGTTGCTCTGGATACTACTAAGTCATATTGTTCTCTGTGCTCCAGATCTTTTCCAATTTCCTCAGCTCTCCCGTTGAGAGTTTCGACATTATCGAGTTCAAGCTGAGTGGCAAAGTCATCAACACATTTAAGTTTTTTTCCTACTGAGTCTATGAGGGTAAAATCAGCATCAGGATGAGTAATGGCAAGTGGAATTCCTGGAAATCATCCACCAGTTCACATATCAGCGACTTTTCACTCGATATCCATAAACACGGCTAGCATGATAGAGTCTATGAAATGCTTTTCAATAATTCCTTCAGCATCTCTAATGGCTGAGAGATTGATTTGAGAGTTTGTTTCCATAAAGATTTCAAGAAATTTTTCAAATTTCACAAGCTCTTCAGGTGAGAGTTCAATTGAGTATTTATCTAGGAGTTTTTGCATATACGCGCGTTAAATTTTTACTCGCAGATAGTATAAAAAAATACCTAAAATGCAAGCTTTGAAAAAGTCTCTATTTTTATATAATACACATATGCTAAAAACAACACTTACGAAATCGATTCTCAGAACAACGGATAATTATATCAAAGCGCTAGAAAAGTGATGAATTTCTACAGTTTTTGATATGCTTAAATTTTTCCCAAGAGAGTATGAGGACAGATCTCAGGTACTGGATAATTTTTCGATGATTAATCTTAAGGAAAAAAATACTATTCTTGTAACGCTCGTAAGTCTTGAGACAACACGAACTGGATGAAATAAACTTCTCACAAAAGCAATTATCGAGGATAAAAATGGATTTCTTGCTGAAGCTGTTTGGTTTAACAGAAAATACTTAGCAAGTCAGCTGAAATCATTTACATGAAAAAAAATACTTCTATCTGGAAAGGTAAAGTATAACTATGGAAAAGTAAGTTTTAACTCTCCAGAGCCAGAAACAGATCTCTCAAAAATAGCTGGAGGAATAGTACCCATATATAGTGACGCGCAGTATATACCAGGGAGATGGATAGAATCTAAAATGTGAAATCTTGAGTCTTATATTTCAGATATTCCTGAAACACTTCCAGACCATTTACTGAAAAAATACAATTTTATTAGCAGAAAAGATGCCTTTCATAGGATTCATTTTCCAAAAAATTCTCATGACGTTGAGGTAGCTAAAGTTCGCTTAGCCTATGAGGAGCTGTATAATATCAATTATACAGCAATCTCACAGAAGCATAAGCGCTTTGATGAATCAGAGTGAAAATCTATACCTATCGGGCTTGATGCTGATTATGTAAAAGAAATATTTTCACATATTCCTTTTGATCTCACGGGAGGACAAAAAGTAGCCCTGTTTCAGGTGCTTAAAGATATGGAAAAAAATCACTCTATGCAGCGACTGCTCGAGTGAGATGTTGGAACAGGAAAGACTATAGTATCTCTTATTGCGACAATACACGCTATTAAGATGAGTGAAAAATCAGGAAATAAAATCCAAGTAGCGATTATGGCTCCTACTGAAATACTGGCTCGTCAGCATTTTGCCAGTACTCAGAATATGCTCATAGAATTTTGACTTACATCTCACTTATTAGTTTGAAGTACGAAAGCAGGAGACAAAAAAAATATCAAAACAGATCTCAAAGCTGGAAATGTGGACGTGATTATCGGAACGCACGCACTTGTGCAAGAGGATGTATTTTTTGCGAATCTTGGTTTTGTAATTATTGATGAGCAGCATAGATTTGGAGTGCATCAAAGGGGAGTTTTAGAGTGATGACTTTGAAACCTATCATGAGTGGTGCCACATAATCTCAATATGACAGCCACTCCAATACCTAGAACCCTTGCTCTTACGCTCTACGGAGATCAGGATTTATCCATCATCAGAGAATACCCAAAAGGAAGAAAAGAAATTCATACTAAGGTAGCAAAAAATGACACACAAAGACAGGAAATAGAGCTCTTTGTGCGAAACCAAATTGAGCAGGGAAGACAAGTATTCTGGGTTTCTCCACTGGTCGAAGAATCAGAAAAAATAGATTTAGCCAATGCGGTAAATACCTATGAGACCCTTCAGTCTATATATGCACCATTTAAAGTTGGACTCATTCATGGAAAGATGAAAGCCAAAGAAAAAGAAGCTATTATGCAGCAGTTTGTAGCAAACGAAATACAAATACTTTCCAGTACTACAGTAATAGAGGTATGAGTTGATGTACCAAATGCAACTATTATGTGTATCGAGTGAGCTGAGAGATTTGGACTCTCATCCCTGCATCAAATCAGAGGTCGAGTCGGGAGATGATCACACCAATCATACTGTTATCTCTTTCCGACATCAGGGCAACCAACAGATAGGCTCAAGGCTATGGAGCGAACCAATGATGGATTTGAACTTTCGGAAATAGATTTAGAAATCAGAGGACCTTGAGAGGTGTACTGAGTCAGACAATCAGGGATTCCAGATCTCAAAATGGCAGATATATCTGATTTAACGCTTGTAAGTCAGATTCGAGAGGATATTGAAGAAATGTTTGAAACTAAAGATGCAAAATGAGAAGAATAAACGGAAGCGAAAATATAAGAAAATTACTGTATAATTTTCTAGATGAAAATACATCGGGAGAGTTTAAAAGTATACTTACTGGAAAACCTCTCGTGTATTATTTTTGAGATGATTTTGCAGAAAAATTTATGCAAACCCGAGTAGATAAAAATATCTCTTTAAAATCTCTGAGACTCACTCTTAAAAATTTTGATAGTGAAAAACATAAAGATTATTCAGGATATTTGAAAGAAATTAAACATATCCAAACTGATGAAAAACTTGATTGAGATATTGTGTTTTTAGATTCTACTCGAGTTATTGTTTTTGATACTCAAGAGATGAGCGCTGAAGTGCATATTTGATGAGAGATTTTTCTAAAATATAGTGAGTTGTTTGACTCATATTGGAATAAAAAACAGGAAGCTTAAGCTTCCTGTTTTTCTATTTCTTTCATTACACTAATATTTGGATGATATAGATCTAAATTTTGAGCTTCTTTTGCTGTTACAAATGCTATTTCCGTGCATTCATCACTTGGAATAAACTCAAAATCTTCAACTTCAGCTTCAAATATAAGCATGCATATTGGTCTCTTTGGACTTGCGATTCAAGAACTTTCAGCAAGGTATGTATAGACAGGTTGAGATGATATTTTAATAACAGTGAGTCCCATCTCTTCCATGATTTCTCTCTTGAGAGCAGTATGAGGATCTTCTCAGTGATCAATTCCACCTCATGGAATATCCCACTTACCAGTATGTTCTTTACTCATAGCGAATTTTCATTCATTGTTTCGTATAAGAGCTTTTGCTGAAACTCGATAATAACACTCCTTTATTCCCTCATATGATGCAGTCATAAAATTAGTAAGTGAAAAAGTAAAAAACTAAGTATACTAATATAATTCTTTACTTCAAGAGCTCTTTCTCTACAATGACGCTAATACATAGAATAAAAACATCATGAATTTTTTAGATATATTTTTTGTCATATCCTGAATTATTATATTTCTCCTGTGACTTGATATTGCCCGAAGACAAAAATTTAATGCGCTACATTTTCTAGTATTCTTGTCTATATGACTTGGACTGATGGTGTTTACATTTTTCCCATGAGTGCTCACAGCTCTATGAAATATTTTCGGTCTACAGCGCGGAGCTGATTTACTCGTATATGTTTCTATAATTTTTCTCATTTATTTCGTTTTATTGTTATTACGTAAGTTAGAAGAAAATAAAGAAGATATAACAAAACTTGTTCGTGAAATTGCCATACAAAATGCAGGAAAATCTGAGTTTAATGCTTCAGAAATTTTCATCATCCCAGCGTACAATGAGTGAGAAGTTTTAGAAAAAACTATTTCAAGAGTATTAGAAGCTGGATTTTCAAATATTGTAGTAGTAAACGATGGTTCTCGAGATAATTCTCGCAGTATTTTAGATACGTTTTGAGATAAAATTATAGTGCTCCATCACTATAAAAATAGAGGGCAATGAGCAGCTCTAGAAACTGGTTTTGAATACGTACGAAGATTTTGATGAGATATAGGGTATGTTGTGACCTATGATAGTGATGGGCAACATGATATTGCAGATATTCAGAAATTCCGAGAAAATGCGAGTGACGAAATTGATATTTTATTAGGTTCTAGATTCCTCTCTGAAAGTAAAACGAATGTCAGCCTCAAAAAGAAAATAGTATTAAAGTTATGAATAATATTCACATTTTTTCTGAGTCAAATTAAACTCTCAGATACCCATAATGGCTACAGATATATCAAAAAATCAGCACTACAAGACATAGTAATCACGATAGATGGTATGTGACACGCATCTGAGATTATTGATATCATCGCGCAAAAGAAACTTCGTTATAAAGAGGTACCTGTTCATATCAAATATACAGAGTATTCGCTCGCAAAAGGACAAAAAATTTCAAATGGGATGAATGTACTCACTCGCTTTATTTGGTCTAAATTCTTTCGATAGTTTTCAGTAATTATTAAATTTATATTAAATATTTTAGCTATTTTAAGGCTTTTATCTTGATATAAAACAAAAAATAATTAGTTTCGATAAATGCAAAATTTATGGAAGCTATTTTTTTGTATTCTCTTTCTATGACTTTGGACTCAGAGTTATGGAAATTTTCAAATTGTAGAAGTATTTCCTAATACAATAGATGATAAAAATCTTGAGTATATAACGATTCAAAATACTTCACAAAATGCATTATCACTCTCTGGCTACATACTCTCTGATACATCAAAAGAGTATCTTATTGAGTCTAATGAGATTTTAAAATCTTGAGAGCAACAAATTTTTTCTAGACCTGAGACAAAACTTATACTCAATAATAGTAATGAAGACGTATTTTTAAAAGATACTAATTGACAACTCGTAGATCAAATAAGCTATGAAAAAACTATAAAATGAGAAGCTATACAGTTTGAAATCAAAGATAGTTTCAAGATATTAGATAACAGTCTTATTTCAGATGAAGTACTGATATCTTGAGAAGTACTTATTTCTGACGAAGTTATTATTACTTCTACTACTCGTGAGGATATTTTTACTCCAGTTATAAATACTCCCAAAAAAAAACTTTGAGAAGAAAAATTGTTAGCCCCAGAGGTATTATTGTGGTTCCAAAGACCAAGTTATATTTCACTTTCTTGATCATGAAATACCTATATCTGCGATAATCGAAAAGAAGAATGTAAAGTAAATTTTGATATTCGGGATAGCTTTACTGATACTAATCCAGAAAAAGATTATAGTTGTGAAATAGATTTTGGAGTTGACTGAGTAATATTTTGAGAAGAGGAAAAGTGTAATCCAAATACAGTAATTTTTCCAAGTTGAACCTATGAAGTGGTATTTAAAATATTTCATGTAGACGATGTAACTGTATTTTCAGAAAAGAAAATTATTATAGAAAATAATTATCCAGAATTATTACCTAAAGAAGAAGAAGGAGAAGAAGAAAAAATCATAAGTTCTAGTAGTAGCTCTTTAAATATATTTTCACAGGAAGAAGTAGAGCTTCCTGAAATAAAATATAGCTTGCAACGACCAAGCTATATTACTGAATTAAATGAAGAAGATATGTACTATTGTGATACAGATCAGGAAGAATGTAAGGTAAATTTTGACTTACGAGAGAGCTTTAGCGATGAGTTTCCAGAAAGAGACTATGTTTGTGTAATAGATTTTGGTGTAAATTGAGTAGACTTTTGAGAAGAAGGAAAATGTAATCCAAGCACGATAAAATTTCCAAAATGAAGCTTTGAAATTACTTTTAGTATATATCACGAGGATTATCCTGACAGATTAACTCAAAAGAAAATAGAGATATATAATCCTATAGTTCCCGTTATTTCAACATATTCTTTGACCAACTCCTCCTTCCTAAGCTCTAGTGATAAGCCTAGAATATCTGTTTGATCATCAAATTTCATAGTACAATCATGACTTATTTGAAGTAATTTTGACTATTACTGCGTAAAAGATAGTTGTAAAATAAATCTCAAATACAGTCCTAAGTATAATGACGAAAAATGCTTTTGGAACTTTGCTTGAGGAACATATTCTCACCCTATGACCCTCCATAAGTGTAATCCATCTTACGTTCAGCTACCAGATTGAGTTCATGAATTATCTCTTAAAGTATATGACAGTAATTACGAAGATAATTTTATTATTTTTCCTTTTACAGTTCATCCAAAAAGTGAAAACCTATCTCTAGAATGAGAATGAGAATCTGTAAAAGAATTTGAGATATTAGAAGAGACCCTAGAAGAAAATACTCTTCAGGATATTTCGTTATGAATAGAGCTTCAGTGAAAAATTTCTAAAAATAAGACTCTTTCTTGAAGCACATTGAGTTGCCAGTGAGTGGATAAGTGTTCTATTAATCTTCAGTGAATCGTTGAGTGAAATACTAAAGGTTTAGAATATACATGGAAATTAAATGGAGAAATATTTTCACGAAAACTCAATCCAGCAGGTATATGGGTCGAGTGAGAATGAATGCATGAGATAATGTTTTCAGTTGAGGATAAGCAGAAAATATTTTATGTTCTAATTTCTGCAGGCTCTTCCTCTACTGAAAATAAAAAGACTCAAGATTGAAAGGCTGCCACAAATAGTAATACAATAAAATTTACTCAGAACTTCCTCCCGCTCAAATATGATGGACTGCGAATATCAGGTAGCGCACCTATAGGAAGCATGGTAGAGATATATCTAAAGTGAGAAAAATTATATACACAAAAAGTTGATAAAAAGGGAAAATATAGAATCGTCTCAAAAGATTTTTTAGCCTGAGACTATATTTTTGATACTAAAATTTTGTTAGATACAGGAGATGAGATATTCGTAGAAAGGTCTTGAACTTTTACAATTCTTGCAGAGAAAAGAGCTTTTTGGTTTGTCGTTAAAAAAGCTTCATCAAGAAATGCATCTTCATCAAATTACGTAAGAGTTTCACCAAAACTAGTACTAAAAGAGAGTTCCACATCAGCTCCAGAAACAGAAGATAAGCTCACGATTAAGCAAAAGATTCTTTTTGTTTCAGCTCTCATATTTCTTTGAATCTGTATGCTCCTACATATGTTATCAACGAGCTACAGATGAGTTTCTAGAGAAATATTTTCTATATATTTGCAGCAATTCTCTGTGAAACATAAAATCACACTGATTCTTCCGTAGTTTTGATTTACATTTACCGTTCTCTCACTATACTAAGCGAAATTTTAACAGCTAACGCGCGAGAGGAACATGGATTTAAATAAAATTAGAAATTTTTGTATTATAGCCCATATTGATCATGGGAAATCAACATTAGCCGACAGACTCCTAGAGATTACCGGGACACTTGAAAAACGAGATATGAAACACGGTCAGATGCTCGATACAATGGAACTAGAGCAAGAAAGAGGTATTACGATTAAACTGCAACCAGTGCGAATGAACTGGAAAGGTTATCAATATAATATTATTGATACTCCAGGACACGTGGATTTTCAGTATGAAGTTTCACGAAGTCTTGCTTCGGTAGAGTGATGTTTACTCGTAGTTGACGCGTCTCAGGGGATCGAAGCGCAAACACTCTCCAACGTATATCTCGCTATTGAAAATGATTTAGAAATAATTCCAGTACTCAATAAAATCGATCTCCCAGCTGCAGATCCTGAAAGAGTCTCTGAGGAAATAATGAACCTGTTAGGCTGCGATAAAGAGGATATCATCCCAGTATCAGCAAAGACAGGTCAAAATGTTGAAACTATTTTGGATGCAGTGATGGAGCGAATTCCGAAACCAGAAGTTTATAAAGGAGAACTTGATGTAGAAAAACAAGAGCTTAAAGCCCTAGTTTTCGATAGTCAGTATGATTCATATAGGGGAGTTGTGTCCTATGTTAAAGTATTTTCAGGTCAGATTAAAAAATGAGATACACTTCATTTCCTTAATACAGGGAAAAAAATCGAAGCACTTGATGTTGGGTATTTTGCTCCAACATATACGAGTAGCCAAGTAATAGACAATGGATCTGTTGGATATGTTGTAACTGGACTTAAATCTATTCGTGATGCAAAAGTCGGAGATACACTTTGGAAACCAGAAAATGTTTCAGGACCAAAAGAAAAGCCAGAAAATGCGAAAGCAATTGAGGGGTTTAAAAAAGTAACACCCTTCATTTATGCGGGTATATTTCCAATGGCTACTGATGAATATCCGCAGCTGGCTGATGCTATGGAAAAACTCGTTCTCAATGACTCTGCGCTGCAAACAGAATCAGAGTCTTCAACAGCATTAGGACAATGATTTAGATGTGGTTTCCTTGGACTTCTCCATCTAGATATTGTAAAAGAGCGACTTTTTAGAGAGTTCAATATGGATGTTATCATGACCTCTCCACAAGTTACTTACCATGTGCGAATGTATGGAGATAAAGCGTCAGAATACTCAAGACTCCTCCCAGAACTGATTGAGCACGAAGGAAAGACGAAAACGATCCTCAAAGTCTCAAACCCAGAGGATCTTCCACCTCGAGAAACCTGTGAAGCTATATCTGAGCCAATAGCAAAGATAGAAATAATTACTCCAAAAGACTATGTTGGTGCGCTTATGACGCTCTGTCAGGAACGAAGAGGAGTATTTAAAAATCAGCAATTTATTGATACGACTCGAACTATGCTCACATACGAGCTTCCTATGTCTGAGCTTATCGGAGATTTTTATGATGAAATGAAATCTCTCTCAAGTGGCTACGGTTCTCTCAATTATGAATTTATAAAATACAGCGAGGATGACCTCGTAAAACTTGATATTCTTATAGCAGGGGAGAGAGTTGCAGCGCTCTCACTCATGTGTCACAGAGAGCAAGCGAGATATATCGGTGGGAAAATAGTGAAAAACCTCAAAGAGGTAGTCCCACGAGCGCAGTTTGCAATCCCTATTCAAGCTGCCATTGGAGCCTCTGTTGTTGCCCGCGAAACTCTCTCAGCTTTCCGTAAGGATGTTACTGCTGGACTCTATGGATGAGATGTTTCACGTAAAAATAAACTTCTTGATAAACAAAAGAAAGGGAAGAAGAAAATGAAACAATTTGGGAAAGTGAGCCTTCCATCTGAAGCGTTTGTTAATTTGCTCAAAAAATAAACTCAAAATCCTTATATGGTAAAGAAGTAAAATATGAAAAAAATAACAGTAATACAGAGTTCACTTAGAGTGGGGAGTCGCACTGCGATAGTTTGTCGAGCTTTTGCTGAGAAGTGCGATGCTCTGGGAATACATGTGCACTATGTTGATTTAAAAAATGTAAAGATGGATTTTTGTGATGGGAGGCCACTTGAGGATTATTCAAGCCAGGTTATTGATGTCGCAAAACTGATTTGAAGCTCTGACGCTGTTATTTTTGGGATGCCAGTATATCAATTTTCTATGAGCTGAGTCCTGAAAAACTTTATAGATATTGCAGGGGACATGCTCAAGTGAAAAACTGTATGAGCGATAGTAAACTCGGGCTGAGCAAACGCGTATTTAGCTAGTAGAGATTTATTTAATGCCTTGCAGTTTGAGTATGCAACGACAAATCTTATGCCTACCCCGTACTCCCACGCGAGTGATTTTAAGGAGGGGAAGATTGTAAATGATAAGCTTTTAAGTAAACTCGACGAATTAGCACAAAAGATTATTTTACTTTAAATCTTATGCAACACTATACAGATACAATCCTCTATAAAACGCATCAACATATCATAGTTTTGGTATGTAGTTTCCTTTCGGTGTATATACCATACATTCTCTTGATAATTATAGTGGGAAATTTTATTCTGCAGTGGAGCTTATTTTTGACTGGATTTTTACTGTGAATAGGAGCTCTGATTATTTTTGCTTGGTATTATTTCTTTTGGGTGAAATCATATTTCATAGTTTCAAATGAAAAAATAATAGTAAAAGTAAGAAATGGACTTTTTTCAAAGTTTCATATGTCGATTCATTATAAAAACATCAGAGACACTGCTTTTTCTAAAAATAATATCCTGCATTATGCTCTTGGCTATGGGACATTTTTTGCGAGAAGTAGTGCTGGTGCTGTAGGGGACTTAGAAGCGCGAGCTATACCAAATATTGAAAAAGTCTATAAGATAATTAATGCGCTTCATAACTTCACTGATGCAGAAAGAAAACACATTACGAAACTAGAAGATCTGATGCAACCTCAGTCATTTTCCAAAGTTGAGGATTCAAGTGTAAATTTAAAAGATGAAACACCAGAAACACTCCAGCAGGCTACGCAGAAAGAAAAACAAATACTTTTAAATATTCAGGGAATTAAAGAGGTAATAGAGTTAGACGACTCTGATAGACGATATATTTTTGAAAATGAAGAAGAGAGAAATCATGGAGTACATGAGTGTTTGCGACGACAGGTTCTCTTTGCTGCGACACATGACAGTACTTTCAGGGATCCAGACGAAGCTATTGTGATGCAATCTGGTGAAAAGGTAGTTTTTCCTGTGGTTGAATTTCATGAAATTCAGAGAAAAAAAGTTTCATCAAGTTCACCTGGTTTGCAAGTACATGAGTATTTGGAATCCAAGTTTGAAAATATGTGAGACTATGATGCGACGCTTCTTATTTGATTTGATATATAGGTATTATGATACGATTTATAAAATGGCTCTTTGGATGGGGGCAAAACAAAACAATTGATAAAAAGGCATGTAAAGAACTCGTTTGTTTTGTATGAAAGGCTGAAAAACTTTCTCCGAAACAACAAGTAATCGAATATGATAAAATTTATCACCATACACTTAAAAAACTTGGATACCAAGGTACTTTCTGAGAAATACTGAAATCAAATCCTCAAGAAATTAAAAATATCCAAGAAGTTTGGGAACTTCATAAATTTAGAAATACGCTGGTTCATGAGCTTAGAGACCTTGATGAGAGATTTATAATGAAGCAGTGAAAGCAATATAGAAAAATAGTTGAAAGCTTTGTAAAACATGTTACAAAATAAAATCCCTAATTAGGGATTTTATTTTATATATTCATACTTTCAGAAATAGATATTTTCTTTGCTTTTGTGATTTTTTCTATGTTTTTCTTAAGAAGGAATAAATTCGTATCTGGATGAATTTTTGAGATGATATCAAGCGTCACTCCTGAGTCTGTTTCTTTAATATTTTTCGATATAATTTTTATTGGTTCGAGTGAGATTTTGTTGTAAATACTTTCAAGTGTTTTTTGCTTTGTATCAAAGGTAATAAATATACTACAGTATTTATGAGTATGTAGATATTTTTGTTTTACTTTCGTTATAATGACAAGGTTTAAGAGTATGATACCAGCCGTAAATATTCCCGGAATATAGAGTCCAGCTCAAATACAGAGTCAAATTGCTGCTGTTACCCATATGTTTGCTGCTGTTGTAAGTCACTTGGTATCAAATCAGATTTTCATGATAGCTCAAGCTCATAAAAATCATACTCAAGAAATAACTTGCGCTGCTATTCTTCCAGGATCATTTATATTTGAGTTGTAGATTTCCGGAACAAGGATAGAAAGTATCATAATCAGACACGAGCCCACTCAGATAAGGATGTGTGTTCTGATTCCAGCTGGCTGACTTTTGAGCTCTCTTTCGAGTCAGAGCACGATACAAATTACGAGAGTAATAAGTAGTCTGATTATTATTTCTCCATTTGGTAATACTTCCATTTTTTTGTGCATTATATATTATATATGCTATGCTAGCATAACTCTGTGTAAATAGCTAAAAAACAGCTAAAAATCTTTTGACTCACAGGGAGTTATTTATATACTTCCTTGGCTTTTAGTGATAAAAGTAAGTTTTCTGTGTATTTTGCTAAAGCAAAATAATTATACGGTGCCCGTAGTTCAGTTGGTTAGAACGCCAGGTTGTGACTCTGGAGGTCGAGGGTTCGAGACCCTTCGGGCACCCCATTTTCTTTTCAAGATTTACTAGTGGAAATTTATTTCAAATTTTTACTACCTAATTTTTAAGAGAAATTCTCGGGATTATATTAAGAAAGAATTAAGCCTTTGATTTTAATATATCTGTGACTTTAATCAGTCAAGATGATTGCGCTCATCGAGTAAGGATTTCACTACTTTATTTTTTAACTTTCAAAGTATATGGCTACAAAAGCTGATATGACTCTTTTTAAAGAGTTATTTGAAAACTCTCCTGAAATACAATACCCAAAAGAGGGTGATGTAATTACTGGAACGATTGAAAAAATCGAAAAGAAAAACATTCTCGTAAATGTTAATAACCAGTTTACTGGTCTTGTTATCTCTAAGGAACTTGGAAATAGTGTTGATTTTGATGCACTTGCTGCTGGTCAACCAATTGACGTAATGGTTCTCGGTGACTCTGTTGAAAGAGGTCTTCTTATTCTCTCTCTGAAAAGAGCGAATCAAATTAAATCTCTGAATACTCTTAACTCTAACTTTGAATCTGGAGAAGTTATGACTGTGAGAGCTACTGAAGCAAATAAAGGTGGTCTTCTTGTTGATATTGACGGACTGAAAGGGTTTATACCTGTTTCACAACTTACTCCACTACACTACCCACGTGTTGAAGGAGCAGATCCAGAAAAAATTCTTGAACATCTCAACTCACTTCTTACAGTTGATTTCCAAGTTAGAGTTATCAATGTAGATGATGGTGGTAAAAAAATCATCTTCTCTGAAAAAGCTGCAATGGAAGAACAAAGAACAAAAGCACTTGAAACTCTCAAAGAAGGTGATATCGTTGAATGAGTGGTATCTGGTATACTCTCATACGGTCTCTTTGTTACATTTGATGGTCTTGAAGGTCTGGTTCACGTTTCTGAAATTGATTGGGGACATGTTAACAATCCAGGTAAATTTGCTAAGGTTGGTATGAAAGTTAAGGTTAAAGTTATCGGTCTTGATAGTGAAAAAATCTCTCTTTCTATTAAACAACTCAAAGATAATCCTTGGGATGTTCTTTCTAAAAAGGTTAAAACAGGGGATACAATTAAAGCTCCAATTTCAAGAATCTCACAATTTGGTGCATTCATGGATCTTGATGGAGGTATTCAAGGTCTTATCCATCTTTCAGAAATCTCTCACGGTGTCGTAAAAGATATCAGAGAACATGTGAAAGTAGGAGAAGAAGTTGAAGCTAAAATTATTAACTTTGAACCAAATAAAAAGAGAATTGGTCTCTCACTTAAAGCTCTTACTCCAGCTCCAGAAGGAGTGAAAGAAGATGCAAAACCAGCTGCTAAAGAAGGTCCTTCAGAAGAAGATAAAATCGACGCTGAAGTTGCTAAGAAACCAGTTGCAAAAAAAGCTCCAGCTAAAAAAACAGCTGCTAAAAAAGAAGAAGAATCTAAATAATCCAGTGATTATAGCTGTGAACTAGTTTTCTAGGCAGCTATAATCCATTTAAAGTCTCGATTTACGAGATTTGTATAACAATTAAAACTATATCATGGATACAAAAATATTAACGGAGATGTTTTCAAACCTTCTCCATATCGGAAACAAAACAAACTATTGGAATCCACAAATGAAATCGTATATTTACGGTTCAAACAATGGGGTTCACATTATCGACCTAACTCAAACAGTAACTCAGCTTGATAACGTAGTTACTGCTCTAGCTCAATATAAAGCTGATGGGAAAAAAATTCTTTTTGTTTCAACTAAACTTCAAGCAAGAGAAGCATTCGTGAAACTCGCTGAAGAAACTGGTAACTATTACGTAAGTGAAAAATGGGTTCCTGGTCTTCTTACTAATTTCAAAACTATCAAGAGAAGAATCGCTACATACCTCCAACTTATTAAAGATAGTGAAGGTACTGGTATGGATATGCTTACTAAAAAAGAAAGAGCTGGTAAAATGCTAGAACTAGAAAAACTTGATAAAGCATTTAAATGAGTAAAAGAAATGAAAAAAACTCCAGATGTGATATTTGTTGTAGATGGAGAATACGAATCACAAGCAGTTAAAGAAGCTAATTCACTTGGTCTTCCTGTATACGCAATCTCAAATACAAACGGTAACCCGTATGAACTTACAGATGCTATACCTGCAAATACAAATTCTGTAAAATCATTAGACTATCTTGCTGCTGCATTATTAAATGGTATTAAAACTGCAAAAGTTACTAAAACTGCTGCTCCTAAAAAAGCAATAGAAAAGAAAGCACCTGCTAAAAAAGCACCTGCTAAAAAAGCACCAGTAAAAAAAGAAGAAACTGTAAAAACTGAAGAAAAATAATATAGATTTTTTCCGGAGTAAGTATATACTCTGTAAGTAACTTATTCTTTTTATATAAATACTATGCCAAAAGCTACAAAGAAGGTATCTGCAAAAGTTGAAGTTGAAACTAATGAAGTTTCTTTACTAATGCAACAAAATGTTGTTCATGCGTTAGCATATTTTCCATATCTTATTGGGGCTGTTTCTATGCATTTTCTCTGAAGAACTAATAAACAAGCTGCTCAACATCATATAATGTATTCTTGAATTATTGCTGTTGCAGCTATAATCGGACATATATTTTTGACAGGTTCAATTCTTTGATGGATGATTTTCCCTGCGTATATGATTGGTTCTGGTTTCCTAGCTTGGAAAGCTTATAATGGTGAAGAAGTAAAAATAGAAATATTGGATAGTGTAGAAGAAAAAATATCTAATTCAGTTAAGAAATAAAACTCAAAAATTTCCTACTTCTCTTAAAAAGAGAAGTTAGGTTTTATATAACTAAAAATGAAAAAATGGCTGTAACAATGGAATTAATTAAAGAGCTTAGAGCTCGAACGGGTATTGGTATGATGGAGTGTAAAAAAGCGCTTACTCAGACTGATGGAGATATAGAGGCTGCTATTGAAGAGTTAAGAAAAAAAGGACTTGCTAAAGCTGCTAAAAAAGCTGATAGAGAAGCTCTCGAGGGAGGAATCAAAGTAATATCAGAAGGTGGTAAATCATATGTAATTTCTATTTCTTGTGAAACTGATTTCCTTGCTAATTCAGATAAATTCAAGGCTCTACTTGATACAATTGCTCACTATCTAAAAGATAATGGTGTAGAATCTAAGGAAGCTGCTCAAAAGCTTATTGAATCTGATTATGCTCTGGAAATGGGTGAAAATCTTCAAATTAAAGACTATGAAGTTATTCAAGGAGGTGCTACTGCTGACTATGTTCATTCAAATGGTAAACTTGCTGCTGTAGTAGTTGCTGAAGCAGGTGCTGACGAAACGAAACTAAAACAAGTAGCTATGCATGTTACTGCTGCAAACCCAGAATATCTCTCTTCTGATGATATATCACAGGAAGTTGTAGAAAAAGAAAAAGCTATTCAATTAGATATCATGAAAAATGATCCTAATATGGGTACGAAACCAGATGAAGTACTTCTAAAAATTATTGAAGGAAAAATGGGGAAATTCAAAGGTGAAATTTCACTTTTAGAGCAATCTTTTGTTATAGATCCTAGCATGAAAGTTTCTGCTTTTCTTGGTGATACTACACTTACTAGTTTCAAAAGATATAGTATATAGTTACGAATAATTAAATTTCTGAGATAATATACAAATTAAGCCTTGTAAAAAGTATCATATTCAGAAATTTAATTTTCTAGGCCTATAGTTTAACGGTTAAAATCCGGGATTCCAAATCCCGTGCTCTAGGTTCGATTCCTAGTGGGCCTGCCATTTAAGTTTTAAAAATCACCTCTAGAAATAGAAGTGATTTTTTGATTTTGCCATAAATTCAAAACTATGCTACAATAAAGCTACTATATTGTAGCTTTTTGTATGCAATTTTGAATGAAGAAAACTTGAAAAATGCAGTAAAACAGAGTTTGTTTCTGGGTAACACCATGATACAGCAGATTTTAGAGTATTTTGAAAAACTTTCTGAGAAGCAAAAACAAGTTTTAGAGCAGGGAATCAAGGCAGAGAAATCTTTGATGTTACAATTTCTAAAACAACTGAAGAGTAATCCTGAGATAAAACTATCCCAAATACAAGAATACTACAAAAAAAACCATGCAAACATAAGAAAAAACAAAGAACATATAGAAGAAATATATAAACAAGAAGAATTAGAAAATTTATTACTAGAACTAGAAAATACTTAAAATAAAATGGCAGGAGAAGCATTACATTCATCCCTAGACCAAAATACTGGTTTAGATACTCATCAGGAAACAACTGATGAGATTTTATCTAGACTGGATGATGAAGCTATTGCTAGTCTAGCTGAAACAGGAACAGTAGAAGATGTGAGAGCAGTAGTAGAAATGCTTATAGAAGATAACCCAGAACTCAGAGCATATCTCATAGAATTTCAAGAGGCTAATAGTGCAGCACTTGCAGCAGAACTTCAAAGAGCAGCAGCTAATAATAATCTAGAAGCTGAAGGTGATGATGAAGTCCCAGAAGAAGAAATGCATGAGCTCATAGAGCAGGCTCAAAATTATCTCTATGAATCTCTAGATATTGATGAAAATCATGCAAATAATGGAGCTTTAACAAACTTTGCAAAAGGAATAGTAGATACTCTCATATTTGAGAATGGAGATTTAGCTCTGCAAATTATAGAAACAAAATGAGGAGTGATACTTGATGCTCTGAGGCAACTTGCAACTTGGAGTGGAATTAAATGAATTCTACAAGCCTTATGAGAGAGTATCTGGGACTTGTTCTCAGGAGATGCTTATGAGAAATGAAAAGCAGTAGCAGATCTAGGATTAGTTGCTACCTGAGTATGAGTTGCAGCTACTGTTGGAAGAAAAGCAGTAAGGTCAGCAATAAATACTTTAGATACTCCATCACCAAATAATCTAGATAGAGCTCTTATAGATGATATATCTAAACTTCCAGATGCTGAGAGATTAGAAGCTGCAGGAATATTTCTGGGAAGAGATATTTCAGAAAACCAAAGACAAGCTATATTGGATGCTCATAATTTCTGAGAGAGACTTGAGGATGGTAGCTACTCACTTTGAGACCTTAGGGAAAAAACTAAAATCCTTAGAGATGCAGGACTCACCAGTTGAGAGATAAGAACCCTTTTTGATAACAATATCTGTGGAAAAGAGTTTCCAGAATTTCCAAATATCTATGAAGACCCAAGATTTGATTATTTAGCTGAGTATAGAGATATACTGTGAGATATTACAGAAGCTGATATAGTATGAGAGGGTATGAATGCTATTACTCTAAGGCACCCAAATAAAAGTGATAAATTACTTAAAATTGCTAAACCTTGAGATACTGATAAATTAGATATTGAACTCAGAAACCATACTGCTTTTAGAGATTTTCTTTTAGAACAAAGAGAAAATGCATCTTGAGAAATGAAGGAGTTTCTAGATAAAATTGAAATTCCAAAAGTAGTGAAATTTGACAGAAGAACTGGTGTATATGAAATGGATAGAGTAGATGGAAATAACTTTAGGGTTTTAAAAACCTTAGAATTACAACCAGAATTAGCACAGAGGCTATTTCCTGAATGAACTGATGGAATGTTTGATTATCAAATTGAAGAAGCTATAAGAGCAGAATGATGATATGTATATCCTAGGGATTCAAGTGAGTATAATGAAATGCAATGAGACCAACCTACTTGGGAATTCATTGTAGATATGGAATCTCAAGCAAGTAGATTACATTATGCTGAGTTTAGAAAAATCCTAAATCATTTTAATAGTAACTGATATGTACATTGAGACTGACATTGGTGAAACTTTATGTTATGAAAGGACTGAAAAATTTATATAATAGATTTTTGAAGAAGTAGAATACCAACAGAATAATATTTAATATATTTAGAATGAATAAAATAAATGAAACATTACCTATAGTTAATTGAACCATATCTTATAGGTGAGAAGATATAGATTTTACTAGCTATCAAGATGTATTGCTCCCTATTTCAGAATTTTCAAGAACTTTGGAACAATTAGATTTAGACTCTACTGATATAAATGAACTGAGTAGTGATTTTCTGCTTGTAAAAGTTCTAAAATCACAATCTATCAATTTTAGAGCAAATAATGATGCAGCATATAAAGATAGTTTAGAATGAACCACTAGAATGAGTCCTCATAAAATAGATGGAAAATATCAAGTTTGAGAAATATTAGGTGGGTTTGAATATAGCGACTTTGAATATCTTGTAGTTTCAAATACTTATGAATTAACTGATGAAACCCTTCCAGAAAGAGGAGTGTATAAGTGAGTAATAGTTAATCCTGAGTTATACTTCTCTGATGAAGCTCAAGAACAGGTAAGTGATGGAGCTCAGAAAACTAGAGATATATTAGGTAAAAAACAAGGCTAGGACTAGATAGTATTTATAGTATCATTCCATAATTCAGAGAGATATTCTATATTTTCTTTAGTAAGTGATGAAAAAAGTTCTATGTAGCTCCTTCTTGTGTTGCCATAAATAAGTAAAAAATCACTTCTAGAAATAGAAGTGATTTTTTTAGTATTATGAATATATTAGCTGTATGAAAAATTATTATATTCCTTGTTCTGTGTGTAATTGATATGGAAAAATCCAGCTCACAATTTGAAAGTGAGCTAAACGTCGTTATGCAAGGAGATTACAAAAGTTTGAGCAGGGAATAGCCTGAATAACTAGACCTAAAGCACTTGTACCGCATATTGATATATGTAAAAATTGTCATTGATATGGCATACTGAAATCACAAGCTTTTCCTGAAATAAATAAAGAATTTCCTAATGTTGCGATTATAGGTTGAGGTATAGGTTGAGTTGCCTTAGCTCTTGCGTGCCTTCATAGGTGAATTCCATATACACTCTACGAGCGAGATGAGAGTTTTAATTCTCGAAGCCAATGATACGGCTTAACGCTTCAACAAGCGAGTAAAGCAGTAGCTTGATTATGAATTTTTGATTTGAAAGATGGTATTATCTCTATTTTACACAAAGTTCATGATTCATCTTGAAAGCTAATATGAGAATGGTGAAGAAGAAAATTAACAGAAGAAGAGCGTAATAAAAATACAAAACCAAGAAATATACATATTTCCAGGCAAAGTTTACGTAAGGAATTATTGAATGGTTTAGTTGATGAGAGAGAAATAAAGTGGGGACATCAATTAATAAGCATATCACCTAATCATGAATCTCAATTTGATTTAGAGTTTCAAGTAGGAAATACTACAAAAATTGCCAAAGCTGATTTAGTGGTTGGAGCAGATGGTATTAGAAGCCAAGTACGTAGTTTGCAGCTTGAAAATAATACTACACCTCTGAGATATTTAGGTTGTATTGTCATACTTTGAATTTGTCCCATAGAATCTCTGTGAAATATTGAACTTGATCTTTTAGATGGTGAAACAGTATTCCAAACAGTAAATGCTCATGAAAGAATTTATGTTATGCCATATGATAAAGATTCTATTATGTGGCAGCTCAGTTTTCCTATGAATGAAACAGAAGCTATAAAATTAAGCAAAAAATGATCCAATACCTTGAAACAAGAGTGAATAAGAAGACTGTCAGATTGGCATAGTCCTATTCCAGAAATACTTGAGGCAACGAAAACTTCTTTAATTTCTGGCTATCCTGTATATGATAGAGAGATACTAGGACCTGAATTTTTACAGAATTTATGAAATATAACCCTTATTTGAGATGCGATGCATCCGATGAGTCCGTTTAAAGGACAGGGAGCAAATCAAGCTATTTTAGATGCTCTAGATTTAGCAAGAGCTATAGCTACAAAGTGTGGTTCTAAAACAAAATGGAGACAACTGTGACTCAGGAAAATACTACTCACAGATTTTGAAAAAAAAATGTTAGACCGCACTACTCCAAAGGTTCATGATTCAGCATTAGCTGTTAAATTATTACATTCTCAAGCTGTGTTGCATGATTGAGATCAGCCAAGGGGGAGAGGGATTTGATGAGAGTAAAAGTATATTTAGTTATGTAGAGCTTTTATTGAAAATTTTTATTTTTTCATTCTCGGAAAGACATGAAAATAAGGGTTTATCCTCACAACCACATTCAATCTTGGTTCTTGAAGTTACATGTGAGAGTATATCGTTCATTCTTTCTTCCAATTCACCAAATGTAAATGGTTTTTCCAGGAAATCATCAGCTCATATAATAAAGCTATCTTTTTTGGTTCCAGTGACAGTTTGTCCTGACATAACGATAACAGGGGAATCAATTTTTTTAACAATTCGAAGGTGTTCAATGAGATCAAGTCAATTTCAGTCTCATAAATTAATATCCATTAGAAAAAAATCTGCACTGAAATTCGATGTTTTTAAAAAATCATTTCTACTATTATACACGGTAACTCAAAATCATTTTTTTATGAATGATTTCTTTAAATGACGAGTTAACTCAATATTATCATCAATGATTTCTACGTACATGATACTATCTTATATCTATTAAAATAATATTATACAGCAGCTTGAATTATTATTCAAATATCACTGTTATTTTCTCATTAAAATTTAATGCTAATTTAATAAAGCTTATAAAAGTGTGTATCATTCTCATCTTATAGTTTTTATTTCAGCTTGTTTTCAAATTTTTTTTCTGAGATTACATATTGTAACGTTGATGGTGTTTTCTGGAAGAGTTGCACTCATATTTGTTTTCCAGAACATTTTTTGCAATTGATGTTTAGAAATACATGTTCCTTGATATAACATCATGTGTTCAAGTATTTGTTTTTCTTTTTTTGATAGGGTTATTTCTTCTTTATTCAAAAAAACACTTCTACTAGATGTTTCAAAAGTGATATTTTTATACTTTAAAGTACTCGATATTACTGTTGGGTATTTTTTTCTGAGATTGCTACGAATTCTAGCAAGAAGTTCATCAAACTCAAATGGTTTCATGATATAATCATCTCCTCATGCATCAAGTCATTGTATTTTTAAAGATAGCTCTGTATGTCAAGAAATAAATATAATTGATGTATCTTGAGTATGTGTCGATTTTTTTAACATTTTTACAATATCGATTCAATTTCCATCTCAAAGTGATATATCAACTAAAAATAAATCTATGTGGTCTAAAGTATCTGTTTTTAAAAATTGTTTATAACTGTTGATAAGCGAAACTTCATATCAATTTCGCTCTAATTTAGTTTTAAGTTGTTTTGACAAGATTTTCTCATCATCTATTACCATTATATGCATGTAGTCAATTTTAATGCTAATTTACTACCATACTAATAGCATTCTAGTTTTTTCATATTTTTTTAATATTTTCTTATGTAAAATTTAATGTAATTTTAATATTTAATGTAACTCTTTCGTAACAAAGTTTATGTATTATCTGTATCTTAAATATTTATAATAAAAAATATATGCAGATAAAATATCAAAATTATGAAGATGCAGAAAATATTCCAGAAAAATATCTAAGACAATTGTTTGATTTACAAAGTGTTGTTTGGTGAGAAAAACCTTATTGAGAATATAAAATTTGTGATAACACTGGATGTAGAAGAGTCTATTCTATCGAAGATATACATCCAAAAAAAACTAATAATGAACTTAGGTCTTGAGATGACTTTTGCTGTATAGAATGCGAGAGTTCAACAAGTTTTATGTACAAGAGTGAAGAGTTTTACCAACTTGTAAAGGATTACATAAAATGAAATGTTTCAATGGTCTTAATGCTCTGATCTTGAGACACTGTAGAATGATTTGGTGTCATGTCTCAATGAACGGTTGAATCGATATCTAACTTTGAATTTCAAACTAGACCTTGAGGCTTATCCCCAAACGATATTGTATCTGAACTCTCACAGAAAATTTTCTGAGTAGAAGACGCAAGTGAAAACGAGTTGGTTTGTTTTCATCAAATATATGTCAGTAGAGAAGTGAGAGATGCTGCAATAAGTTACAAACTTATGCAGGAATTATTTTTTCAAATGTGAGATGTTTATTCTGACCTACCTGTTGTGTGAGAAACAAGATATGATTGAAAATTTTATCCTGTATCTAGAAGTATGTGATTTGAGGATGTAGTTTCAGATAAATACTGATATGTTATACAGTCTATTGATAAATATTCTGATGTGTTACGATTTTTATGGGAAAATGACTGATTTTCAGCTTTTCAATGACCATTGTTACATTTTAAAAAACTAGCAAGAAAAATAATGCAACAATCTGATGTTTCACAGATAGCTTATTATAAAGAGTAAATATGTTGATTCCTTTTACGCGAACAGATATAGCAATTTCTTGAGACAATAATACTTTTAATAATACTGAAAAATACTCTCAAAAAGTAGTCAATTTGTTATGACAATGATCTTCAAGTGATTTGCAATGAAGTACTTTAAAACCACAATTTATCTGAGAATCAGACCTATATAGAATTTATCAAATAGAGCAAGATGCTTGGGCTCATGGTATAGAGGAATACTTGAAGTGTGATAATTGTAAAACCATAGTCTGAAAAGAGGCTATGTATGGAGCACTACCAAACAAAGTCAGAAAAAGGACTGTCTCTGAAATTGAAAAAATTTTATGAAAGCCGGACTTTATCTGTAATCACTGTACTTCGACTATGCTGCCAATATACGGTATTTCATACATGTGAGAAATAAATGAGCGATACACAACTAGTCACTGATATTTATCTGTTCTTCGAGATATGAATGGTACTATTCAAGGTTTTATTGATTGATATGTGGATGATTTTTCTACTATATATACAAGAGAGTTTTCTCAATACTATAGTAATTGCTTAGATGAATCTGATTTGAGATGAGTAATAGAAAGTAAATTATGAAAATCTTTTCCTGATAAGATTTTTTTTTGGACAAGTATAGCTCTCAGTGAAGAGTATAAAAGCTTAAAATATATTTATGATCTCTTAAAATTATTTTTTTGCTCAATGAGCTTAGATGAAAATACTCTCTGTATTTCTGAAGCAAGAGTCGGGACAAATATTTCTAAAATATATCTAAAAATGTGAGCCCAAGCTCTAGAAATATCTAGCTGTATAGATCCTAAACTGCTTCATTGAAAATGAACAAACGTTCAAAATGATATTTATTTACAGGAAAACATAGTATCATCATATCAAGATAATCTCACGCTTGCACCAAGAGATTTCTGGAGGTTTTGTTTTCGCTAGTACAGATTTAGTTTGTAGGATTTACAAAAATATGTATATTTTAGTGAATCCTACTTTGCTAAAAAAGATTAATATGCCAATTTATATATTCCTCTATATATCAATAACTACAATGTTAATCTACTCGTGATACACTTATTTTAGGGTGTATAAAAACTCTAGTGCGTATTTCTTTTTTCTGTGTCTACTGTTTTTTTGAATTTGGTTAACCTTGTATTTGTTATCATTTACTACTACATATAATCCAGAAATACTAATATATTTATCAAGGTGAATGTTTAGTATATCAATATTAGGCTTATATTTATTTTTTTTATTTTTATGGAACGTTGATAAAAAAGAAACAAGCTTAAAATTTACCAGAACAATTATATTTATATTCATAGCCTGACTCATATTTGCTTGATTTGGAATATTAACTCCATATGTAATCTCAGAAATGGTATTCTCTCCAGTTACAGAAACATATTATGAATCATATGGTTTTTTACATTCATTATATGTTTTGTTGTATCTTCTATTTTTTCCATTATTTATGTTTTTGTTATATTATAAATTTTCAAAAATAAGAAAAATAGAAAGAAGTAGAATCATGTTGATATCTTTGTGATTTGCTATTTTTGTTATGCTGTGAGTATTATTTCAGATTATATTGCCTATGCAGGGAATATTTGTGCTAGAAAGAGAGGTAGTTATATTTTTAATACCATTGTTATTTTGTTTTTGGTATGGTCATAATAGATACGCATTTTCTGATATACGAATCTCTCTATGAAAAATTTTTATATTTACTTTTTCAGTACTTTTTTCATATGTAATCGTATACTATTTAAACTTCCATATCCAAAGACTTCCAGATATTTACCATAGATTTTGGAACATATCTTGAAATACATATATTTTCGAGTTCTTCGTTTGATTATTAATATATATCTGTATATCAAAATTTTTACTCTTATATATTTTACCTCATTCAAAGGACGATGTCATAGTAAATTGACTATCTTCACTAAAAGAAAAAATTCCCAGATTAACATCAAAACAAAGTTTAGACACTTTCTTATCTCAATACTTTCAACAAAATTTTCATATATGACATATTAGAGTGATAGATAATAGAGATGAATGTCATACAGAAATAAGTAAATATTTTGATAGTGGTATTTCGAGAGATGTTTTCATAAACGATACATTTTTTATTGAAAATCATAAGAATAAATTTGAGAACTATAAGAAAATATTAGATATTCATAAAGACATATATTTAATATTACCTGGTTATGATACAAATTGATCATTGAAAATATTGTTTGAAGTATGACGAAAACCACTTTCCAATGTTTTTTCTCGTGAAGAAATTATCGCACTAAAATCATTTGTTGTATTTCTTCAGTGACATTTGCAATACATTTCTTTGTATAAAGAGATACAAGATTTGAGTATTAATTTGGATAAAAAAGTTGATGAAAAAACTATTGAATTCAATAATCTCCTGAATAAACAAAAAGAATTTATTGCATATGTATGACATGAGATTAAAAATCCTATTACGAATACTCTTTTTTTAACAGATTCTATCAAGGATGATTTAAAATGAAAGATTGATACAGAAGTTCAAGAAGATATTTGAATATTATATGATGAATTAGTAAAAGTTTCTAAATTAGTAAAATATATTTTTTCTGCTGAAAAATTTGATCTTGATAAAGTTAAATTATATAAAACACAGGTAAAATTGGGTAAATTTATTGCTTCAGAGTTAGATATCTTTAATTATAATTTTGAAAACCTTTCAGTAGAATCTAAATTAGATGAATGATTAATACATGAAATAGATGAAATTCAGTTTAGGCAAGTTATACATAATTTAGTCAATAACTCTATTAAGTTTATTGCATCTGATTCACCAAAAATATTTGTTAGTCTATCAAAAATCAAAGGAAATATTAATTTAGTTTTTGAAGATAATTGAATCTGATTTTCTGACACAGATTTAGATACCGTATTTAGTAAATATACAACTGGAACTTGAGAAGCTACCTGATTAGGGATGGGGTTATACCTATGTAAAAAGATTATTAATCTCCATGACTGAGAAATTAAGGTTTGAAGATCAAAATTACTTTGATGAGCAAAATTCACTATTGTTTTATAAAAATGAATATATTAATTATAGAAGATGATAATTTACTTTCCAAGAGCCTAGAGAATAGTTTTAAGAAAAATAGTTTTGCAAATATTATAAACATTATTTCTTCGTATAATGATTTTTTGAATAATTCAAACATATCGTGTTATGATATTATTCTCTTGGATATTTGTTTGTGACAAGATAATTTTCATGGAATTGATATTTTAAAGATTATTAGAAAATCAAATACAACCGTTCCAATTATAATGATGAGTGCATTTAACTGCTATAAAATCCTAGAAGATACATTTCATCATTGAGCTCATGACTATATTATTAAACCTTTTAGAAACAGGGAATTACAGATTCGTATCAAAAGATGGTTTAATAATTATCTTTTTAATGAATACTATTCTATTAAAAAGATATTATATTATAGAGATTTAGAGTATAGGCTATGAAACTGTGAATTTTACTTTCAAAATACAAAACTCAATTTAAGTAAATGAAGTAAACATGTCTTACTACTACTTTTAATTAACAAAGAGGAATTAGTGTCAAATCAATATCTCAGTGAAAAAATTTGGGGTGAACATGATGAGGAAAAAAACATCCGTATAAAAATACTGCGACTTAAAAAATCACTCAAGTTATACAACTTGAGTGATTGGGTTAAAACAGTAAGGGGAGAGGGGTATATGTTACTTGATTCTCCTCAGTTTTAATCTGAAATTTTTTCAATTTGCTTTAGGACTTTCTTTTTGAGTTCTGGGTTCTTCTTTTTGTCTTTTTTGTAATTTTTTAATGGACTAAAATCCAATTTTTTGGACTCTAATTTAATCGAATCAAGTGCTTCAGATATATTGAGTAAAATTCTTTTTTCTCAAAAATTTTTAATAAATTTTGATACCATTAACTTCTCTAGTACTTTTGTTCTTACTCAAGTTATATATACTTTGACGTTATTTTCTTTGAGTTGTCGTATTAAATTTCACAGCATCTGTTCCGCTGAAGAATCTATGTTATTTACCCACTCGAAATCTAGTATAATATACGATATTTTTTTCTTATTTGCTATATAATTTAATATACTTGATTCAAAAAATCAGGCATTTGCAAAATACAAGCTTCAATCAAATCTATAGACTCAAATATCCTTGCTTGTTTTTAGTCAGAATAAATCTACGTCTCTGTAGGTGCCATCTTTGTAAAGAGAAAGTTCTGTTACTTTTGGCCTCATAGATCTATAAATAAAAAACACTAGTGAAAGTAAAACTCAAATAACAACTCAAATTTCAATATTTGGAGCAAATACGAGTGTAGTAATAAAAGTTATGTATCCGATAATGGCATCATGTTTTTCTATCTTCCATGCTTTGTGTAGAGGGGCAAAGCGAATCATATTAATTACTGCAAGAATTATTATTGCAGCTAGCGTTGCAACAGGGAGATAGGATAATACAGGTGTTAAAAATAAAAGCGTGATTCATACCATAATACCTGTAACGACTGATGTGAGTCATGTTTTTGCTCATGCCTTGAGATTCACTGCAGTTTTACTGAGACTTCAAGCTACTCAATATCCTCAAAATAAACTCGAGCTTATATTTGCAAGTCATTGTCATATGAGTTCTTTATTTGGATTTAGAGGCTTCTTAGTTGCGTATGACACATATTTAGCTACTGATATTGATTGGGTAAAACCAATTAGGGATATAACTACGGCAAATATAAACAGTCTTAAAATATCTTGGAAGCCGGCTCATGAAATGCTAATATAAAGAAAATCTAGTGAAATAAGTGGGAGCTTGCTGGGGATATTACCTACTATGGCTCAGTTGTATTCTGGTCCATATCAAAATATGTATGAAAATAATATACTAAAAACTAACAAAAACAATACTCTAGGTAGTTTTTTAAATACTTTTCAGAATAATATTAAGAATATAATAGAAAGCACTCAGCAAAATACAGTTGCTATATGTGTCTCTGATATGATGCTTTGGATTAAAAAATAAAAATTACTAATAAAACTATCTCATTTTTCTGGACTTACTCAAAATATTTTAGCAAGTTGTGAGGTGATAGTGAGTATCGCAGCTGCATTTGTAAAACCAATTATTACTGGATGAGAAAGAAAATCTACTATAACTCACATTCTCAGGCATCATATAAGTAGATATATCAGCCCTATAAATAATGCAAGCAATGATGCATATGCAATATATCATTCTGTTCCACTAGCTGCAATCGGAGCCAGTGCAGTAGCTGTCATAAGTGACACTATGGTAATTGGTCCTGTTGACATTTGTGGTGAGGATCAAAATAGGGCAGCGACTATAACAGGGATGAATGCCGTATATAAACCTACTTCAATAGGGAGTCATGCTAGTTGAGAATAAGCCATTGATTGTGGAATAAGAATGAATGATACACTCAGTCCAGCTATAATGTCTTTTTTCAAGACATTTTTATCTCTAAGCTCTGATATCCATACTAAGAATGGAAATATTTTTTGGATCATAAAACACACTAAAATATATTATTTTAATAATAGCATATTTTAGTGTGTTTTACTAATTTAGTATACTATTCAATATTGAAAATTATATTGTTATAGATATTTGATATGTTCTTAGCAAAAAATGGTCTGAGGGTTATTGTGACGTTGCTGATCTTTGGATTATTAAGTAAATAACTTTCTGCTTCTTCTTTTGGCATTCAACGTATTTGCTGTTTTAAGGAATCTGTAAAACTATTGTTTTTGTGTAAAAAATCATGCACATATACAGCTTCCATCTCAAAGGTGGACTTCATTGAAAAAGGAGAATCATTTACATATATAAGTTCAGACATACGAAGTGAGTTTTCATCAACATAATTGATTTTTTCGACTCATTCTAGTTTCTTTTCATTTAAGAGCGTTTTTAATTTTTGTATGACCGTTTCTTTATTATACGTGTATACATTTGCAGATATACTTCATTCTAATTTGAAGTTATCTTGAAGAACTCCAGCTTCAATTCCTGGCTCAAGATTGATTTCTATGTTGTCATAACTAATACTATTAACTCCAGGAAGTATATCTAAAGATGTGTTATTTTGTTTGTTTCCTGATAGTATGTTATTTTTTATTGATGCAATAACTTCACTTTCGAGTTTTTTTGTGAATAATTCTTTTGCTCTGTCTATATCTTCTTGAGAGATGACTTTTTGAAAATCATTTGTTCAGCCAGTAAACTGAATCTTCGTTTTTCAATATATTTCTTCTTGGAGAGATATATCTAATCATGGTATAATGAGATGTGTGTCTTTTGGTATATTTCATTTTTCTCATATATATGCTCATGATTCGTCCTTGATTTCACTTCTTACATTGACCGAGGCTATTCAAGGACTTGTATTTCAAAAATTATCTTTTGTAGATGCAGGTATATTTATCCACGTTTCAGTTCTAAATATGAGTCAATCATCTGTCATAAAACGTGTATTTGGAACTAGAGTTTGTTCTTCTGGCAAAAGATTAAAGATCTCAATTTCTCATCTAGCTATATTGTTGTTTTCTAATATTTGCGTAGCTGCATATGTATCAGAACTATAGAGTGTTTTAGAGATGGGATCAATTTTCACATATCTATTATTTCATAGTATTGTTTCGGGTATATTTGGTGTGAAAATAAAGTTATAGGCTTCTTTTTTTATTATAATTTCAGGTTTAATTTCAATATAGCTTTTACTAATAGCAAAATAATATATAAATAAAAAAATAATTAAACTTGTAACGAGTCAGAGCATAAAGATAGTAACTCAAATTTTTTCATATGAAGATCTTGAGTACTTTCAAAGAGTGTGAAATTTTTTATGGCTTTGGATGGTGTTAAAGATCTCAGACTTGTATCAGGAAATCTGAAATTTTAGATATTCCCAAAAAGTATAGTTATGCCCAAGTAGAGATTCTGTAGAGGCCTTTTCAATGAATCCCTTACTTTTTATAACTGAATATTCAATTCAGATTTGTTTTCAGATCTTTTTTCAAATTTTATCTGTTGTGGCAATAATGAGTTTTTTGTCTTTGGCTTTGGACTTTATGATTTTAAGTGAGATATAGTTATGCAATATGGGATGACCAAGTGGGAAATCAAGTATGATTTCTTGAGACTTTTCCAGCTCCATTTTATCAACTATATCTACGATCGTGTCATCTATTTTGATGTGTATCATATGTTTTTGAAAAATAACGCAAAACTCTTATTAGCTTTACAAAAAAGATATTCACTATACACTGAAAATCAAATTACAATACTACTTTCTTGCATTAGAATGAATGTTTTAAATAGACTCATAGAGCTTATAGACCAATCAATTGATGAGAACGCGGATAATATACTGACAAATGGAAATATAATTGCTTCTTGATACAAACAGGATGTGGATGAGTATCGTGAAATTCTTCAAAAATGACATGAATGGATATGAAATTATAAGCAGGAGCTCATTGAATTGACCCAGATAAAAACACTGAGAATAAAATATACAAATAATAGTTGATATTTTATTGAGTTACCAAAAAATCAAATAAATAATATTCCTGATGATTTTATTCATAAACAAACGCTGGTATCAGCACATAGATATACAACTCCTAAACTTCAAGAATTTCAATCAAAATCTGATAGTGCAAATACGAATCTAAGCGAGTTAGAATACGGTTATTTTTTAGAAATTCGTAATAATGTAATGAGTCATTTTAATTATTTATATAATCTTAGTAGAAATATTGAAGAATTAGATTTCTACACAAATGCAGCAAGTATATCTCTAAAAAATAATTATATAACACCGCAAATATCTACTAAATATTCAATTGATATTCAATCAGGAAAGCACCCAGTTATGATGAGTGTAGTAGATGATTTCATTAGTAATAATCTCAATCTAAGCAAGAAAGAGTTTGTAAACGTTATTACATGACCAAATATGTGATGAAAATCTACATTTTTACGTCAAAATGCACTCTTGATATTACAAGCTCATATTTGATTTGATATACCTGCTAAATCAGCAATTATCCCTATAACAGATAGAATATTTTCTCGAGTTGGTTCATGAGATAACTTGTTTTTATGACAATCAACTTTTATGGTAGAAATGCAAGAAATAGCTTATATTTTACGTAACTCAACAAATAAAAGTTTTGTGATCATTGATGAGATATGAAGAGGGACGAGTACATACGATTGAATGAGTCTTGCTTGGTCAATACTCAAACATAATCATGAAGAAATAAATGCAAAGACTTTATTTGCTACTCATTATCATGAAATTATTGATTTTTCTTCATCTCTATCTTGAGTAAAAAACTATAGTGTAGCAGTGTGAGAGAATTCGGACAGTATAGTGTTTTTACGTAAGATAATTCCTTGATGAATAAAAAAAAGTTATGGTATTGAAGTTGCGTGACTTGCGTGAATTCCTAAACCAGTATTACAAGAAGCTAAGACGACACTCCTAAATCTGCATAATAAAGACTCGTTTAAACAGTTATCATTTTGAGTAGCGTCAGAAGCTATCACAAACACTCAATCAGACAAAGATGATGAAATCTCTCAATATGAAGAACTAATGAAACACTTAAAAGATATAAATATAAACAACATCACTCCAATCCAGGCTCTCACAGAACTTCAAAAATTTCAAGAGCAGGTTAAAAAAATGAAATAATCAACCTAAAAACTTTAAAAAACTTGTACCATCAAGAGAGATATGTAATATTTTGTCAATATTTACATATTTACTTTTCATGCTATGAACTTTGTAACAAAAAACCTTGGTTGGATTCTTCTATTAATATTCTTTATTTTCATGCTTTTTATCATTTCTTCAAATGATCCAAAAAAAGCTGGATTAACATCTACGGGTATGGTGAGCTCATGAGAAACTCTTTCATGAAGTGCTGATAAGAATCTAGATGAACTCATGAAATTAATAGATGATGAAGAAATAGATGAAGCTACAGAAGTAAAACAAAACGAAGAAGTTATAGTTTCAGAAGTTGAGACTGACCCAAAAGAAATAGATACACAAACAGCTAGTTGAGATATTGTTGTAAGTGATGAGCAAGATACAGTTCAACAAGAAGAAAAAAGAGGGTTCTTTGCAAGGTTATTTTGAAAAGATGATGAGCAAGTAGATCAAGATTCTCAAGAAACTATGTCTTGATCTGAAAATATTGAAGCTGAGGTTGTAGTAAGTCCAACTACTGATGTAAAATCTAGCCCAGAAAGCACTAAAATTCCTGTATCATGAAATGAAGATTTTTCATCTGACTCTAACATAGTAAAAACTTCTTCAAATACTATTTCTGCTCAAAAAGTAGAATCAGAAATTGTCTATCCAGGAGAAAATATAGTAACGAGCGTAGGTAAAAACTATGAAATTTGAGTTGAAATGTTAAAACTGAATAATAAGACATTCACAAAAACTTTAGCATACATGAATAGATGAGATGTTGTTACTCAACTTTCACAAGAAAATTCATACGGATGTTTTGAAGTTCAAGTTCAATCAACAGGAGCACAATGATATGTTTGTAAAAAATACCTTGCTGATACTGATAAAGAAATACTAGCCCAAGAATCAGGTGCTACAATGCAAGTTCCTACTACAGAAAATATAGATGCTGAGGATTCTGAGAAAGAATTAGTGAAATCAGTACCTGCAATATCTACAGAAATTGGGTCATATTATAAGATTACAGTTCCTTCTCCTAGTTTCTTTGATGTTATTTTGGAAAGATTTACTTTAGAAAGTGGTGATATCCTAAAACAAACATCATACGCAGATCCAGAAACCGGTTGTGTTTCAATGAAAGTTGTTGGAACTTCAACATGAGAGCGTGATGGAGAAATAGTTTCAATCTGTTCTCCTGATATGGTAGTGGCTATAAACTAATCATCATAGTTGCTAATGTGTAAAATTATATATAATCAAGTGAATAATTAATATGTATTCACCAATGTCAGATAAAAAAATACTCATACTGCATGATACCTTTCTTTATAAAGGATGAGGAGAGAGACTTATTCTCATGATGTGAAAAGCATTAAAATCTGATATAGCATCTGGATTTTTTAGTCAGTGAAGCTTTGATTTGAGAAAAGAATGATTTCAATGAAAAATGATTCCAGTATCTTCTGAAGTATTCACTAAATGACTCAGGCATATTAAACTCAAAATGAGTTTTCTATTTTCTACAAAATTCATAAGCCAATATGATAGTGTAATATTTAGTTGAGATAGTATTTCTGCAGTAAGAAATTGTAGTAAAAAAACGAAAAAGATTTATTACTGTCATACCCCTCCGCGTTATATATATGATTTACATTCACTATATTTACAAAAAGTACCATTTTATCTAAGGCCATTATTCAAATGAGCATGTTTTGTGTTTAAATTTTTGTACGAAAGGGATATTTCAAAAATGGACCTTATACTTACAAACTCAATAAATACTCAAAAACGAATAAAAAAATATCTTTGATATGATTCTCAGGTCTTGTATCCACCAGTTGATACAAATAGGTTTATTCACAAATGAAACCAAGGGTATTTTCTCAGTTTCGCTCGTTTAGCTGATGCCAAAAGGGTTGATAAGATTGTAGAGGCTTTTACCAGGCTCCCAGATGAAAAACTAATAGTTATTTATGGAAAAAATGATCCTCAAAGAGAAAAAATATTCTCTCTAGCAGATTCCTACTCAAATATAGAGCTCATTACTTTGGAAAACAATGACTTACTCTACGATTATATATGAAATGCTCGGGCCACTATATATATACCAATAGACGAGGATTTTTGAATGAGTCCAGTAGAATCAATGTCAGCTTGAAAGCCAGTGTTATGAGTGAATGAATGATGATTGAAAGAAACGATAATTCATGAAAAAACCTGAGTACTTATAGAGCAGTGAGCTGATGTAGAGGACATTATATCTTGAGTAAAATATTTATCACCAGAAGTGTGTGCCTCAATGAAAGATAATTGTATATCTAGATCTCAAGAATTTTGACTTGAAGCATTTCAAGATAAGCTTTACAAATATGTATAAAAAAATCACTTTTCTATTGAAAAGTGATTTTTATTTTATGAGTTGTATTATGCCATTGCTTCTAGTGCTTCTTTTTCTGTATCAACTGTTGGGATGATAGTAGTAATCCCTACGAGTTCAAGTACATCTTTTACTCCTTCATCACAGTTAGAAATATACATTTCACCATCGTTTTCTTCGAGATTAGAGAATACATCAGCTATATATCAAATAGATTTAGAGTTGAGATATTTTAGACCAGCAAGGTTAAAAAGTATGTTTTTATCAGAGAAATCTCCAATTTGTTCATAAACATTTGTAAAAGTTTTGTCTGCATTTGTTTCATCAAGTTCACCAGTAAAATCAAATATTGTTACTGATCCTTCTTGTCTTTTGTTTATTTCGATAAGCGTTTCCATCTGGATAAAAATTATTGGTAAATACGTAGATACAAGTATTATAGCTCAAAACAATTTTTAGTGCAAATTTTAACACATAAATATTGATAATATGAAAAAAACATATTCAAAGAGTTCTATATCTGAGCTGAATCTTGATATAAAAAAACCATGTATTATATTTTTATATTGAGATTTATGAGCAGGAAAGACTACTCTAAGTCAGATAATTATTCAAAAGCTTCTTGGTAAAAATCAAGAAGTTACATCTCCAACATACGTATATTATAATAAATATGCTGATGTGTATCATTTTGATTTATATAGATTAGAAAACTATGATCAATTTATTTCAATTGGATGAGAGGAAATTCTCGACAATAATTCGTGAGTTATACTTGTTGAATGGCCAGAGAGAATAGAAGAATATTATAGTGCAGATATTGAGATTCACATTCATAAGAATAAAAATCAGAATGAAAGAGATATAGAAATAATTTACAAAAAAAGAGGCTTGTAAGCCTCTTTTTTATTCTTCCATACTCCTAACAATTTCTCTAAATCTAAAATACTCTGTGATTCTGAGTCATGTAAACCTTCACAACATAAAATTAAATGGTATGAGAATCAGTAACAGTTCAGGGTAGGCAGTCAGAAATATTAAAAAAGTAGTAAAGTTAAATAATCCAAAACATAAGAATGAGACTATTATTGTACCAGAAAAACTCTTTTTGTACTCTCGAAATTCTTTCGAAGCTATAATGGTAATAAACTTTTCAGCAACCACAAAGAATAAAATAATATATATTATATCATCTAGATATATATTAATATATTCCATATCATCAAATATGAGAAAAACTCACATGAATACCAGGAAATTTATTATAGTTATAAATGTCACCTTGGGAGTGTAGAGGAGTGTGTATTTACTAATAATTTTTGATATACTAATATTAACAATTAGCAGAAATACAATTAAACCAAGTGTGAATACAACTCATAGTTTAATATAAAGGAGTCATATAAATACTGGAATGATTGATCATAAAGTTGAAAGTCATATAAAATGCTTTGCCACTCAAACAATGGTTAGAAAAATAGGAAGCAAAAGAATGATATAAATATCAGAGAGGTTCACTCAATTGTTTGATAACTTACTTATAAACCGAGATACAAAAAAATACGATTCAATAGGATTTACATCGGTAAGAAGTGTATATTCGTAACTGTTTTTACCTATTTGTTCAAGGAGAGAATCAATATTTTGGGGATATTTTAAAACTTGAGTTCTGGTAGACTCATCTACTATAAAACCAGTATTAATGAAAGCTTTTCCAGAGATACTATTTGTAATATAATTTTTTAATACCGAAGTGTTATATGAAGTTAACAAAACTAAATTCAAAGATTCTGGTTCAAGTGATCGAGTATTTAATCGTGAGAGAACAGAAAAAATAAATTCTTTTTCTCACCAAAGAGCTATATAGTCAGATTTTTCAGAAAATGAGAGTCTATAGGTTGTAAGATTTTTCAATATTTCATCACCAGAAAGTGTATTTTCACTATAATCTCACAGAGAATATACTAAAACTCATTGATCTTGCGCTGAGGATATAAAGTTATCTTTTTCGTTTTCATCTACACTCGTATCTATGATAACAGGAATACTTTTTTCATATACAAAGATATTTTGGCTTGATCTATAAACTAATCTTCTCTCTTCAGGAATCTCTTCACCATCTTCTCAAACACTTGATGCTATAGTAGTAAATATTTGTAACTGTATAGCTTTCACTCAGAATGAATTAAACGAAACTTCTAATTTCGGTCATTTTTGAGGTGGGAGTGAAAAAATCTCCCATTCATATTCTAATTCAAAATCTCAGAAACTTTGTGACAATGTATCAGTAAGATTTGAAATATCTACTTCAAGAGTATCTTCTACATATATTTTTTCAGGTATATTAACTTTATATTCTGAAATTGTTTCTTCTAATTGCTCAACTTGAGCTGCCCAAGAAGCTTGAAACCCAAAGAGTGTTACAATTACGAGGGTAAAAATTTTTTGTAATAACGACATATTATTTTCGTGTTAGTATAATAACGAAGGTCTTAAGTAGGATCTTAAAGTCCAATAAGAAACTCCAATTTTCAATATAAAATATATCAAGTTTTGCTTCAAGTGCAAAGTTATTCTTTTCTCTTCCATTTACTTGAGCCATACCTGTAAGTCATGGTTTTACGGTGAGAAGTCTTTGCTGGTATTGTTCGTATTTTTCCACCTCTCTTGGTTGATGTGGTCTAGGTCAAACCAGACTCATTTCTCATCTTAAAATATTAAATAATTGAGGTATTTCATCCAGAGACCGTTTTTCTAAATAAGTTCAAATTTTTGTTTTTCTAGGATCCTGAGCTATTTTATATAATGGACCTTGTCTAATGCTTCATTTTTTTATAAGTTTTTTTTCGTATTCTATGGCAGGGTCATCTATGTTATTTGTGCCGTAACTTTCTTTAATACAGTATTCCCATTTGAGATATCTAAACTTATAACAATTAAAGATATTTCAATTTTGTCATATTCTTCTATTTTTATAAACCACAGGTGCACTTGGCTCATCGATTTTTATTAATAGCGCGATGAGTAACCAGATAGGAGAAAATATGACCAATATGCTACTGGAGATTACAATATCAAATATCCTTTTTCAGACTCTTCACCAGTTATCTAAGGGGGTATTCTCAATTTCGATAACAGGTGTACGATTTATAAGAGATAGGGAAGTATTCGTCTTTGTGACATCAAAGTTATTAGTTACATATCTATAACGTGTCCCAAATATCCTTGAATGTTCCCAAATTTTATATAAATCTTTTTTCGAGAAATCACTATCTATATACAAAATCTCATTACACTTATATTTTGAGATATAATTAAGTGTCTTATCAATTCCTCAGATATATTTTAAGCTATAATCGTGATTTTTTTTACTATTAGAATATCAAATTATATTATATATTTTGGAGCTTTCGATGTCTTGGAGTAACTCTGTTATAGATGTTAATGATTTATTGCTGATTAAAAGGAGGTTTCTTTTGGGAATCTTTCATTTTTGCAACAAATACCTATGTAATATATTTAAGAGTAATCTGATAATTATACTCCCTGATATTCCTAAAAAAGTAGTAAATAGTATGATAAGCCTCGGGATTTCGGTTCAAGAGTAAAATATTCAATTTCAGAGGTATACTCCAACTGAAAAGAATAAAAACCAATAAATTCAATATCGAAGTATATCGAGAACTTCTTGAATTTTTGAATGTGTAATTTTAAGATTATATAATTTGTGACTTGCAAACAAAGAAATATATAAGAGTGCTCACATAAATGCAAAGCCCTGTAAATATGTATTATCAATGGTTTGAAGAGGAAGAGGAATCAAATCTGAACTTATACGAATCTCTTTGGCAATAAAGAATGAAAAATATATTACAAAAAAGTCAAAGGGGATCTTTATGATTGAAAACGTGAGTTCGTGCTGTTTCATGCTCGTTTAAAGTATTGCAAAGATTTATATTTTTCGTAGTATACCAAAGTAATTATACTTCTCAAGACAAAAAACGAATTATGTCGCATAAAAAAAGTAAAACTAAGAACATTACTTGAAATCTTGTATCAAGTATTAGCTGAGTTATTTTGGATATAGTATTTGCATACAAGAACTTTATCCATTGGAATATTTCTAAGATATTAATATCACTCTGGTGTTTTATATTATGAGTTATTCTTTCACTTCCTGCATTTATTGTAGCTATAGTTGTTGGACTCTTGGATCCTATAGCATGGTCAGAGATAATCGTATATATGTTATCCTGAAGTACAGATGTATCTTATCAACTCATATGATGAGTTGCTATGTATCCGTACAATCTTGTACTCATGCTTTTTATAATTGTTGTATGAATTTGTCTCTTTTTACTGTGATCGTGTTATGCTCTATTTTTAAAAGCAGAGCTATCACTGTGATATACAAAGTCTAAAAAACTTAAATACTCAAAAAATCATTATTTCAATAGATCTTACATACTGAGATTTATTGGGATTATTTGTTGGAGTTTTACTTATATGTTAGCTCCTGTAGTGATATGGGTGGGACTCGTATTTTTTATGTATTTATTCTATAATATTTGATTCTTAGGATTTGATGGATTATCAATCTGGATTTGAGTCTATACATTTATACTTATTTGTGCTGAACTGTATCTCTTGTACAGAATAATGTTTGGATATGTACTACTTGCAGATGATACAAAGAAAAAACATCTAAAAAATTCAATACACTACGTGAAGAAATCTATAGACATAACAAAGTGAAAGAGCTTTCTGAAATTTATAGTTTTATATATTTTATTTGTACTATTCGTGGCTCCAAGCACTTTGCTTGATAATTATCTAGAGCAACAATGAGGGCTTATGAGAGATGCAATGGTGTATAATAGTGGTTTATTGCAAAATTTAGAGCCAGAACAAGTACAATATTATGAATACATAAGCAAAGAATATAGTGATCTAACAAATGAAGAATTAAGCTCAAAATTAAGCTCTCTTGCAGCATTGAGATTTATGTTGTATTTTGCTAGTTACTTACTAGTTTCAGGTATATTTGTTCTGATGGTAACATCGTTTTATAAAAGAGTTCTAGTAAAAAAGTAATTTATATGTGTTAGTCATTACGTGTGAGAGTATTAATATTTTGAGATATTTATGGGAGGCTTTGAAGAAAGGCATTTATTAAAGAGTACCAAGATCTAAAAGAAAAACATCAAGCTGATCTATGTGTCGTTAATATTGAAAATATCACATCTGGTAGAGGGCCAGCCACGGTACATGCTCAAATGATAGATAATCTTTGAGTAGATCTAATGACCTGATGAGATCATATTTTTGATAATATGCCAGATATAGCTACATATTTTTGAAAAGAAAATTGTAAGCTTATTAGGCCAGCTAATTTTATAGTTTCAGACAAATTTCCACTTCCTTGAGATTGATATAGAATTATTACAAGTCCTAGTTGAAAAAGATTATTGGTGATACAAATACTATGAGAAGTATTTATGAACCATAAAGTAGAAAACCCATTTCATAAAATAACGGAAATATTAGACTCAATTTCTCAGTCAGAGTATGACTCATGTATTGTTGAGTTTCATAGAGAAACTACAGCAGAGCTCTATGGGATGGCTAATTATCTAGATGGGAGGGTATGACTTGTGTATGGGACTCATACTCATATACAAACAAACGATGCTCATGTTTTAGCTTGATGAACAGGAATCATTACAGATATATGAATGAATGGACCTTTTGAATCTGTAATATGAGCAACATTTGAGTCAGTTGAAAAGAGGTTTTTATCATGAATATCCAAGTGAAAAATCATGCAACAATTAAAGGGAAAATACATAATTAATGCTCTCTTGGTGGATATGGATGACACTACATGAAAATGTACTAATATTGAAAATATATCATTTACCTGAAAACTATAAATCATGAAAAGAAGAGTAATATTACTTATGATATTAGCTATAGCTGTTCTATCTGGAATGAGTTTAGTTTCTTTATTATGGTATTTTGATCCGTATATATATAAAGTTTTAGCAGTAGTTTTATTAGTTATTTCATTTATCTGATGTTTTGGATGAGTAGCTACGCTAGTGTTATATTTTATTAAAAAAATATACTTTCGTTGAGATGTAGGTATGTATCATGTACTCTCAAGTATGCGACAAGCATTTTTACTTTGTATTATGATTTGATGAATTGTCTATGTCATATGATTGTGAATTCCTGCACTATTACCTATAATATTAATTGCAGCCCTCGTGATATTTTTTGAACTATTTATACAGAATATATAAATGAAAAGAGTATATAAAATTATTTCATTTTTGCTTCTATGCAGTATTTCATTTTCAATTGCATCAGCTATTTCAGATTCTTGACTCATACTAAGGAATTTTAAAGCGCAAGAAAAGGAAATGATTTTTGAAAGTGATAGAGTTCTTTTAGATGAAGAAGATAAAAATATAATTTCTACCTATAATAAAATAGGAATATATGAAAATATATGATCAAAAGTTCAATCAAAGAGAGAATATCTAGAGAGTCAAAATGAAAAAATTACAGGGAGAGTAAACTCTCTCAAAGAGTCAGTGGCACAATTAGATGAAGAAATAGAAGATTTAGTATCTGAAGTAAATAAAGTAAATGCCCAAATAATTGAAACGAAGACACAAGTAGAATTAAATATTAAATCTATAGACTTATTAAAACAAAAAGTATCAGAGAGTACCGATATTTTGCTTGAATATATGGTCTATCTTTATAAAAAATGAGAATATGTATCATCAGATGATGATATAGATAATTTAAAATCAATATTACTTTCAGAGGAAAAAATAGATGAACTTATAAATGACTTGTATTTTAAGTGACTCATTCAAGTTTCAGGTCAACAACTCATTGAAAAACATCGAAAGTTTATATCTACACTGTATGTAAAAAAAATTGAACTTCAAAAACAGGAGGACACACTCAGAGCTTTGAGAAAAAAATGAATACTTGAAAAAAGTATGTTAGATGATAAGAGGCAAGCAAAACAGAGATTGTTAGATGTGACGAAATGACAGGAGGAGCTATATCAAAAGTATATTAATGATAAGCTTGCAGTAGAGAAAGATGTAAAGATTAAAGAGTTGCAAGAGCAAATTAAACTCAATAATACAAAAAAGAAGCTACTAGAGAAATATAATTGTAGTTTTGTAGCAATTACAGAACAAGATAAAAATCCAGAAGAGCTCTTAGGGCTTGATCAACAATGTCAGGATATAAATAAAATAATATATGCAGAGTCTAGACTCACTGGTACGGTAGTTTGAAATAATCCCTTTGATTGGCCTGTAAGCCCAGCTCTGTGAGTAAGTGCATTTTATAGAGATGCAGAATATCAAGAAAGTTTTGGGACTGATCATGACGCGATAGATATAGTTATACCACAAGGAACAGAAATAAAAGCTCCAATGGATGGATATGTTATTTATCTTCAGCCTCCAGTAAATACAGGATATGCGTATGTGGCTTTAAAGCATTCAGATGGATTAGTAAGTTTATACGGTCATATATCTGAATCAAAAGTTTGAAAATATGATTTTGTAAAAAGATGAGAAGTATTTGCTCTCTCTTGATGAGAATATGGAACTCTGTGAGCAGGTATCCTAACTACTGGACCCCATCTTCACTTCGTTGTGTATTCAGATGAAGAGTACGCTGATCCACTCGAGTATCTAGATATTTCTTACTTGCAGTATGCTACACTCCCAGAAAAGTATAATTATAAATACTTAACGGATTTTAAAGTGAGAAGATGATATGATTATAAAAGTACAGAAAATACAGGAAAATGAGTATTTAGAATAGAGTGAGAAACAGAAGTTGAAAGACAAAAATTTCTTTTAAATACCTATGCAGTTGGTGCATTTAGGGACTGGGATATATGGGTAGATGAGTCAGTTGCTCAGTGAATTGATCCAACATTTGTGATGTGTATTTGATTGGCTGAAACAACTTTAGGAAAATATCTCAAAACTCCTAACAATATATGAAATGTATGAAATACTGATTCTGGTGCTACTATTACTTTCCCGACTCCTAGATCATGAATAGCTGCTATGGCACGAGCATTTAATAATAGATTTCTTGGTTGATATACCGAAATACAACAACTTAGTCGTTACGGTAATAAAACTGGGCTTATATATGCTTCGAGTGAATTTAACTGGCATAATAATATAATTAAGTGTATGAGTCATGTGAAGTGAGCCTACATACCAGATAATTATAACTTTAGATTAAGATAGTTTTATAATATAAAAAAAACTTCTGTCCATAAGGAAGAAGTTTTTTTTTGTCTTCATAATTGCAGCTAAAGAGTATATAAGGTAGTATTTATCTATAATACATGATAAAACATATTCTATATGCTCCGAGTTATATTACTATCATTTTTCTTACTGTTACCTCAATCGCTTTGGGCTGCTCTGCCTGCAGGAGAACAAGATGCTGCAAAAAACTCTTGAGAGATTATTCTATGATTTCTCTCAGCTGAATTTTTAGTCAATATGGCAATTAATATTGTTTTAGTTGTGATTGTTATTGCACTAACTTTTATTGTCTCTAAGTTCATTCAATCTAAATTATTTCATTATTTAGAAGCTGCAAATATTGGTGATGAGGCAAGTAAAGAAGAAATTATAGGAGTGATAAGTAGGACTATGAATATATTTGTTCTTATTACATGATTTTCTATCTCACTATGAATTCTTTGAGTAGACTTGGGGATATTTATGGGATGAATCTGATTTGGTATCTGATTCACACTTAGAACATTTCTTACGAATTTCATATCTGGAATAATCATAGTATCGCAGGGGAGTTATCATATTGGTGATCTCATAGAAATATGAAGTCAAAGATGAAGAATAACAAAAATTCAAGCATTGTTTACAGAGATTGAGGAGCTTGATGGAACAATATTCAATATACCGAATGTTAGATTTTTTGAGGAGAACGTAAGAAATTTCCATACAAATGATAAAAGAAGAATAGATGTAGAAGTTGTTGTGTGATATGAGACTGATATTCTTCAGGCAAAAAAAGTACTAGGAAAGGTTGTTTCAAATTTTCCTATGGTATTGAGTGCTCCTGCGAGTGATGTAATTATTTGAAAACTCTGAGATAACTGAGTAGAGCTTACACTCAGATTTTGGGTGAGTTCTAAAGAAAATTATATAACTCTCAAATCTAATGTTACTGAAACCGTGAATCTCGCTTTTAAACAAACTAATATTCATATTCCATATCCTCAAATGACCCTTTCATGACAGTTAGATAATAATAAATAATTTTTATAGTAAAAAGTATTTGATTTTTATAGTAAAAACTCTATATTTTTTATAGAGTTTTTTTGTTTATTTTAAAGTAAAAAAGTATGATCAAAGATTTTAACAAAATTGTTAACAAGATGTTAAAGAAATGATGAAATGTAGTATTTAAAAAAGATATTTTTGAGCTTATAGATCCTGAGTGTAAATCAGAATATGCATGAGTTGTGAATAAAACAATATATAAGCTTAGGGCTCAAGGTCATATAATACCTTTGAAGTCTTGAGTCTATATAGTCCCAGAAAAAGAAGATTTAAAACTCAATGAGATTGATTTGGTAGAAAAATACTATTTAAAGTTACTAAAAAAATATATCACGAATTTAGTAGGGAGTCATTATTATATTTCTTGAGCAAAGTCCTTAGAATTTCATCTGAAAAATAATTCATTAGCAGATAAGATTTATATCATTAATAAAAGCATAAATAAGAAAATTATAGTATGAAATTATGAAATCTATTTTAAAACACTTTCGGGTAAACAGTATGATAAAAAATACAATCTTTATAATTTATTTTGCGTATATAGTCGAAAAGTAAATATAGATGGCATAGATCTAAAGATATCAGGTCTTGAGCTATCTCTCTTGGAGACAGCTTTAGTGAGTGACAGTGAGCAGGGGATTGATATTTCGCTCCTTATAAAAGCAATTAAAAAATACTGAAAAGTAATGGATTACGATATATTTCAAGAAGTAGGAAAATATAAATATAATATGTCTTTTAATAGGCTTAAAGAAATAGCAAAAACTATTGATAGAGACTTGTACGATGTATTCCTAGATGTTATCAAAAAAAATGGTTGATGTTTTGTGTGAGAGTGATTACGTTGAATATAAAAAAAGAGAAAGTTTATCTTTCTCTTTTTTTTATATTCACTATATATGATTATGCTGCTTTTCATTTTACAAAGAAGAATCAACCACTGAGCATCATCGCTGCTAATATCATAAGGATGTACATTTCTGGACCAGTTTTAACCTTTGTCATTTCAGAAAGATTTCACTGAATAGTTTCTCATGAAGATGTCTTCCCAACTGCTTTTATTGCAAAGTCTTCGTATTTTATTTCTTCACCTGTTATAGTTATTTCATATCTTGCTTCTTGTACGCTTTCAATAAGTGTTACTGTATTGTCTCCAGTTTTTTTATAAATATTATAACTTTCTGCATCACTGAGTTCCTTCCAGGTGAGTATAGATTTTGTCTTGAGTTCTGTTACTTTAATATCTCTTACTTTTAGGTCTAGCTCATCGGGGATTATAACTTCTTCTATAATTTCTTCTGCAGCTTCTAGATCTTGTTTCGGTTCTTCTTCTGGTCCTGCTTCTAATTCTGGAGCTGGTACTACTACAAGAGTTTCAACTCATCTTTCCTGAGTTTCATTAGCAAACTCATCTTTGAGAAGAATATCAATTGGGTATTCTCCAGCAGTTCCAGGTGCTTTTGTAGTTCCGTTGTAAATTCAGTCTTTTCCTTCTTCTAGTTTTGTGATGATATCATCGAGTATGATTTGTACATCACTGAGTCCAGTATTAGATACTAATTCTATTGTTATCTCACTTCATGTTTCTACTTCACCAGTTGGATTGATAGTAAGTTTTTTGAAATCAGGGGATTTAGAGTTTATTTTTACATCAATTTTATCTGATTCACCAATTTGCTGATTATCAGCGTCTAGTATAAATGCTTGAATTGAGTTTGCTCATTCTTGTAGTCCTTCTAATTCTTTTTCAAATACACCGTCACCATTACTGGTTGTAAAATAATCTTGTTCATTATTTAGTAGGATTCTTACTTGATAGTTTTTTTGAGTTGTTCCTGAAACTGTTACATTACTTTTTCATAGTGTTACTCCATTTTCTGGAGAGAGTATTGATATTTCAACATCTTTGAGTACTTCTTTTTCTGTGATCGTTACTTCAGCTACTCATAGTATGTTTTCATCATTGAGATCATATACATAGAGGTCTTGAAGTCATGAGTTTTTAAACTTCACAGCATTTTCAAACTTTACACTTCATTCATTTGCTGTAGTAAAACTATAACTATTTTCAGATAATACAGTAGGAAATTCAGCTTGTGAGTCACTTTCTGAAAATACTAATATATCTCATGTATAGTCAGTAACAATTTCACCATTTTTATCAACAGCTGATATAGTAATATCTAATGATTCTCATACTTGAGCTTCGGCCTTTCATAAAATAACTTCAAACTGATCTACCGCAGCACTTGCCATAGAAGGAGAAAGCATAAAAGTGACAAGCAATAGAACAAGTGATTTGATGTATCAATTCATAATACAGTGGTATGTTAAAAAGTATTTAGTTTGTTAAAAACCTATTTATCTTTGCTATACTACCTGCAAGAGAGTCTATTCTCAACATAAAAATGAAAACTCACTTTACAATATTTTTATATATTTAGATATATATTTTATTTCAATCAATATCGATATCTTCTATACTACTCATAATGCATTGTTTATTTCATACATGATTCCATAGAAGCTCTCTATGTATAGTATCTAATTCACTGAGTAGATCATCTATAACGTATAAGATTTCTTTTTTATTACTGTGTTTTTGTATGAACTGAGTTTCTAGAAATTTGAGTCATAGTAAGACGCTTTTTACCTCTCACCTTGATGCAAAATGTATCAGAGGAGTTCCATCTACAATAACATCAAAGTCATCGAGATGTGGGCCTCTAAGTGTTTTTCTTAGAAGAATTTCTTTTTGTAGATTGAGCTTTAAATATTCTCGGAGATTATTTTCTACATTTTGCATATCAGTTTTAGTAATATAGGAAAACTTTGTTGTAGTAACTTTTCCAAAGAAATATTGACTGAGATTTTTTTCTGAATCTTTAATAAAATCAATAAGCTCAAGTCTATATTTATATATTTCACAGGCAAGATGTATAAAGGTTTCATTCCAAAAATCGAGTTCTGATATTTCAGATTTTTGTAACGATATATTTTTAAGCAGTTTATTTCTACTTGAGAGAACTTTTTTGTATTTTGAGAGTATTTTTTGATATTCTGGATAGCTTGAAATAAGTATGCTATCTAGAAAGTCTCTTCTATGACTTGGCCCTAGATACATAAGGTTCATTATCAATGGATGAAACGAAATAACATGGGGATAACTATTTCTTAGCTTTGCAGGGCTAGTTGATTTATCTCAAAGAAAAAACTTCTTTTTACCTGTTTTAGCATCGTAAGCATAGGCTAGAGTTTCAAGTGAAAGTTCATATTTGAGATACATAACGTCAGCTCATCTTTGGATAAGATATTGTCACTGAGTTTCTACCATTCATCATACAGGTAATGAGAGAGCTTCAAGTAAGTTACTTTTTCATTGTCCGTTATTTCAAATAATAATATTTTTCCCTGATGAAAAAGAAATTTCTCTATGTGAGAAATTTCTGAAATTCTTAAGATGCAGGGTTTTAATTGCCATGAAGACTAATTCATAATATTTGGTAGCACTATTTGATCTCAGGCAACTTTTTGTTTTGTAGTTTTGAGTAGATCTGCTCCAGTTGCGTGAGTAGGATTTTGAACTGAATCATCACGAAGCTCAGCTTTATTTTCTACTACTGAGACAGTTGGAGTGACTTCACTCGTATCAACTTGAGATAACAAATCCATATATCACAGTATGTCAGTTATATTTCCTAGAAGTGCTGGATTATCTGCTGGTATTTTTGATAGCTTTTCAGCAATCTTTTTTAGTTCATCTTGCGATATGCTCATTTATTCATATATTTTATACAAGTATTGTTATGGACTCATAATATAAGCAAAATTTGTAAAATCAAGTATGACACTTAAGAAAAATTTTAAAAAATATCTTTCTGATTCAGGAAAGAAAAAAACTCTCTTGTATACTTCATCTAAAAGAGTATTTATTTGTATGGTATTTTTATTTTTTCTCTCATATTTTAGTATAGCTGCCAATTTTTATACTGGCATATCTATACCTCTTTTTTTACCTATTTATATTGGAACGGTAGTATCGTTTGTATTGTTTCTGTGTATGGGAATATTGCATTTTTGAGAGTCCAAATTACCAAACTTAGTATTGTATGTACTGTGCCTGCTCTGCGCGGTAATGTGAATGAGCTTTTTAATCCCAATCTTTTAGTATGAAAACATATATTTCTCTAATACTTTGTTTTGTGTTTTTGGTGTCTTGCTGATGAGCAGATGATTCTCCTGCTGCAACGGGGCTCATAATTCAGGAAAATGAAGGTTTTTCAATCCCAACCCCAAGTACCTGGAAAACAATACCAAATGAGGATTTAGTAATTCCGAAATCTGGAGAGATAGCTCTTGCTTTTAGATCTGAGTCCCCAAAGCAATGATATATTAATAATATTGTTATTTTAAAAAAAGATAATACTGCTATATCACCACAAGCAATAATTGAGAGTGGTATTCAATCACTAGAAAAATGAATTAAATGATATAAACTTATTTCAAATAACGAAGTGACATTCACTGATAATCAAAAAGGAAATATCATAACTTATAGTTGAAAATATAGCAGCGATACCCCAGAGACAATTTACATACAAACAGCAAGGGTCTGTGATGATGTTGGCTACTATATGACTATTTCTCTCACCGAAAAGCTAGAAAGTTACGATAGGTATGAGTATATTCTTCAGAACTTTAATTGTAAATAAAAGGTGCTAAAAGCGAGAAAACAAAAAAAATCTTGAATTATCAGTTCTAAATTATATAATCTCTCTCGCTTATATACGGTGCCATGGCAGAGCGGTTATGCAGAAGCCTGCAAAGCTTTGTAGCCCGGTTCGACTCCGGGTGGTACCTCCAAATTAGAAAAATCGTGTTTTTGCATCATTTTGAGACAAGAATACACAGAGTTCTCCGCATAGGAGAGCTCTTTTTTGTTTTTCACTAAAAGTTCGAACATTATGTTTTGGAGCAAAACGGATTTTCCTTGCTCATCTGCTTGTTTATAGCTCTGATACAGGTTTTTTGAGAGTTCGAACATTGTCTTTATCTTTTCTTCTAAATCGTCTTTTCCAAGTTCGTTCTTTTGTTCTTCTAACACAGATATTTGTCTCACAAAATCATTTTTCCTTTCCAAATAACTTTCTTTATCGAGTTCTCAATTTAAAGATAATCCAGAAAAATCATACATATTAGTCTTCAAATGAAAATATAGTTGTTTTCTATGATTTTTTAATTGTGTTAGTGCTGCCCATGCAGTTGTTCCATATAAAGTAGAGGGGAATAAAATATATACTTGGGATAATAATATTTCACATCCTTTTGTAGAATATAAAAAAAATAAGTTTTTCGCATATGATCAATATATAGAAGTTGATATTGAAAATAATGAATTTCAAGCTGGTTTTTATAATTGGAACTCATTTCAAGATATAGCTCTAGTCAGTATTGACGAATTGCTCACGCATCAAAATCTATGACTTCCAGCTGGATTTAGTGATAGTGAACTTCTCTATACTTTTTCATGAATCTCAGATTTTATCGTGAGAGATAGTCAGTGAAATAAAACAGGATTTCAAAATGGAGATATATTTGAAGAAATACCAGGATCTCAAGTACTGATATCACTCAATGCTTCCTGAAATGATGAGCAGAGAGAAAATAATTGGAAGCAAATATATTTCCCTGAAGGGAGAGATGACCTCACTCTAGAAGTTGATGGAAACCTAGATGAATCCTATACTCTTATGATTGCAGGAGGAAATTACTATAATGAGATAGCCTCTGTAGAGATTCATGAGGGGGAAAAAGATATTTTTCACTCTCAAAATGGAGAAATGATTCTAGATTTTGATGACCATAAGAGTTGAGAATACACCATCATCATGGATGATTTTAGAAAACCAGAGGTAGAGACGGTAGTATTGAATAATATGCAATCTACTTGATACATACAAAAATATAGTATTGATTGGATAGAAGAAGGAAATAGTGTCTCATATGCATTAGACACAAATGATGATGGAGTATTTGATATGCACAGTTCTTTAGATTCTGAGAGTGACGTATGAAATATTTCATGATATCTTACATGAAATACCAATGCAAAAATGGCAGGCTGGAAAATGTATTTAGACATAAATAATAATGGAACATTAGAAGAAAATGAAGAACCTTTTGTCGTAACAGACAAAGAGTGATACTACGCATTTACAGATCTAAAAACAGGAAATTATACTCTCAGTATTATTCCGCATACAAATTGGAATTTCACACAAAAAAGCTATGATGTATTTGTAAATAAAGGACAAAACTTTCAAAACTTAAATTTTAGCGCAGAAAAAACAAATGGAAAAAGTAAAAAATAAATATTTCATCATTCAGTGATTGAAATCACTTCTTGCAATACTTCCAATTGCTATTTTAACTTTTGGGTTAGTCCGAGACGATTTAAGAATTCGTTTTAAAGATTGTCTCTATGGAGTCAGTGGAGTAGAGAATGCAGCAGAAAGTTGTGGAGGAGTCTATGGAGGATTATTTTATACCTATGGGTTCCATATATATTTTTTTCTCTTCCTTCTCGTCTCTTCGGGAATTATATATTTCTTTTATCGTAAATATGCAAGAAATAATCGATGATTTTATCTTAAGAAAATCTTCCTTCCTGCTATGATGATTTTTATTTCAGTGCAAATATTCTATAGCTTCATAGATTTTTATAACTTCTGACAATTTAAAAAGGCGCTTCCTATACTCGAATCTATTTCAAAAGATACTCCTGAGTTCTTTGATATAAAAGAATTTAATGAAAAATACAACACTAATATTACACCAATAAATAAGTGTTACGATATATCTACCTATAATGGTTCTGAACTTTATGATTTTTCATTTCGAATAGAATCGTTGATATATACATCTTTATATGGAACAAAGTACTTTGTATACCCAAAATATGATATACCGTATATAAGTATTTGTGCATGATATTGCTATAATGAAAATTTAAGAAGTTTTAAAGAACTTGTTTCGCATAGATGCGAGGAGTAACAAGACAGCTTTGCTGTCTTTTATTTTAGTGAATGAAGACAGAGAGACGAGAGAGAAAAGTATATGGCTTGATGGAAGATATGTATAGATACTAATAATAATGATGATTGCGAAGAGAACTCTGAGTCATTTACCGTTACAAATAATGACGGATATTATGAATTTCAGTCACTACAAACAGGAAAATATAAGATTCTCGAAATTCCACACCAAAATTGGATTGTTACAAATCCACATAATGGATACTATAATATAGATCTTTCAAACTGACAAGTACTTACAAATCAAGATTTTTGAAATTTTAAAGTAAAAGGAGGAAAGAAAAAGTAAATTTTTATTCACTTTAAGTCTAAAAAACAAAAAATGAAAAAACTAAAAATCATATCAAGACGAGATATATATATAAGCATTATAGTATTGATGCTGTGACTTATATCTTATATGTATTTCTATGGCCCATTGTTTTCACCAGTAAAAACAGAGATAGATAATATCATGCTCGATAGATATAATTTTAAGCAACTAGAAAAGATAAAATCTATACTTTCAGAAGTTCCTAGAGAAGAATATAAATTTGCGAGACTTGCAGACTTTAATAGACAATTTGATGTAGAAGTAATACCAAAAAAATATTGTTATTATATAATGTCTACACATTATTTTGAAGATGAAGAATATAATTGAAATGAATTAGGGTACATATTTGCTACAAAAATACACTCTAAGTATTATTCAGATAAATACCCAGAATGATTTTTTGTTTATCCTGAATACAATTTACCTATTCATAATAGATGTTATAGAAACTTGAATACATGAGAGCCTTTTTGTTATGATTGAAACTTTGCTAAATTGGAGTGAACTATCGTATGAGTTTGCACTAGCTAATAAAAAAATATCTATTTAATTTTCTTAAAAGTTTACTTAAATGAACAGTAACCTCAAACTGGATAAGCTTTCCATTTCTCTCAGATGATACGGAGTTTATTGTCACAGGTAATTAAAATTCTACAGTAAAGATATCTGATGGTACAAGATGTGGTACTGGTACAGTACATTATGGAACGAATATTCAAGTAGATATACCAGAAGAATCTGAACAAGAATATATAGTCGAGTTTGAAGTCTCTGGTAGGCAATGAGTATTCAGAGTTATCAGAACTAAATAAACAAAATTATTATTTATTAATTATCAAATTATGAAACATAAGACTAACAATGTGATATTGTATATTCTATTACTAATAGTAATTTTATGTATAGGATACATGATATATGCAGTATTTATATATGATGATACAAGGTTTAGTACTTGAGTTACTAGAGATAATACTGATTGAATTAATACATCAGAATAATCATAAGACAAAAAAGATGAATTTAAAATATAAGTAAAATAACAATTAATATTCAAAAGAACACAGTTCTATTTATATTTCTATTGTTTTTCACCTGATGTATACTGAAAATTTTGTATATAGTTTTTATATATAAAAAGATACAATTTAGTACTTGAGCTTCTGCAAGTAGTTGAGAGTTTATTTATGAATATATACTTTAAAACTAGGTCAACTTTTCATTTTTCTCTGAAGATACAGAGTTTACTCTTTCTTGAAAAAGAAATCCAACAGCCCAAACAGTCACTGGACATAGGTCAGATACCTGACTTGTGAGGTGGGGGACAAACATAAAAGCTGAGATTCCTGAACCAGGTGAGACGAGAGTTATAGAGTTTGAGATACTCTGAGAAACCTGAACTTTTGAAACTACAAAGAGAAATGAGGGAAGAAAAAATAAATAGATAAAAATGTTTCTTCTTTGATTATTACATTTTCTGATAAACCTGAACTTTTACAATTATAACAAAATAAAATGAAAAAAAATATTACTAAATTTGTATGATACCTATCTTTAGTTATTTTATTAGGATTTATATTAATACTCATATATGCAAATTACTTTTACAATAAAAATATATTTAGTAAATGAGTTGCTCCTGCTAGTAGTGGTAGGTATTCCATTGAAGAATTACCTAAATAAGAGTATTTGTGAGTTTCAAGTGGGATATTCACTATCGTGAGACAGTAATTTAATTCAATTTCTGATATATAGATACATATAATTTTAATCAATTAGAAATAGTACAACAAGTTTTAAATAATGAAAATATTATAAAGGAATTAAAAGGTATTGAAGAATTTAATGAGTTATATAATCAAAATATAACTCCAATAAAAAAATGTTATTTTTTAAGTAGTAACAATGATAATAAGCCTTATTTATTTAGTTTTAAATTAGAATCATTTATCTATATATGGTTTTATTGAGATAGAAATTATGAAAATATAGAGTACTACTCGTATCCAAAGTATGATATTCCAGAAGAAATATTTTGTACTTGAAGATGCTATGATATATTAAGGGAATACTACGAGAGTATTATTTCTTATGCATGTGAGTCAAAGGAGTCAAAGTTTTCAAGGAAAGGGTTTTGAATAGAATAATTATTCTACGAAATTATCCAATCGCTTTTGTCTATTTACAGGAACTTGAGAATTTTTATCTTATCAAAAAGTTCACTTATAGGGACATCAAGAAACTCCAATGACATTTAAATGCTTAAAATCCCTTAAAATAAGGGATTTTTTTTGATATGAAAAGAACTATCTAGAGTCATAGAAATTCCACACCAAAATTGGATTGTTACAAATCCACATAATGGATACTATAATATAGATCTTTCAAACTGACAAGTACTTACAAATCAAGATTTTTGAAATTTTAAAGTAAAAGGAGGGAAGAAGAAATAAAAGAAGAGATAAATATTTAATCACTAATTCTTGTAAAAATAGTCCTGGTATAAAAAAAATGATAAACTACTTATAAACTGAGATATTGGGAGGAACAAATATTAGAGCTAAGATTCCTGAACCAGGGGAAAACCAGTGTGATAAAGTTTGAAATTCTCTGACAAACAGGGATATTTACTATAATTAGACAATAAAAAATGAAAGATTATATACAGAAATATAAAAAATATTTAATTTGAGGAAGTGTTCTCTCTATAATACTTGCTATCGTATTAGGATTTTTTTATTATTGAGTACTTCAGTGAGTTGAGAGGGAAAACATATTACTTGATGAGTACAATTTTAGACAACTAGAAGAGATAAAATCTATACTTGCTGAAGTCCCTAGAGAAGAATATACATTTCGTAATTTAAACGATTTTAATGAAAAGCTAGATCAAGAAATAACTCCTAAGAAATTCTGTTACTATCTTGTTGCCACAAAATATTTTGAAGATGATGAATATAAATGAAATGAACTAGGTTATATATTTGGTACAAAAATACATTCAAAAAGATACCTGAAAAAATATTCAAAGTGATACTATGCATACCCAAGTTATGATTTACCAGAGTGGAACGTTTGTTATGGTAGCGTTCAAAGTGATGTACCTTATTGTTACGATAAAACACTTTCTATGTTTGAGTGAACTATTAGTCGAGTTTGTTCAGATTGATAGTTATGAAAAAACTAAATATCATTTTAAAAAGGGAAAATTAAATTGCGATTCTCATATTTTTAATCTTCTCAAATAGTTCACATAAAACGACATCAAGAACCATCTGAGAATAAAAAAATAATCCTTCAAACGAAGGATTATTTTTTAAAAGCCAAATCACCATCATAATCCTCAAAATATTTAAATCCTATACTTGAGGGATGTATTCTATAAAAAGTAGTTTGTTTTTGATCATTACTAGTCTCTGATACTATAAAGATCTTTCGTTTACGCTTTCAGAGTACAAACTCAACTTTTACAGTTTTTTCAGAAAGTTCTGCTGGTAGAGGATATTTTTTTGCAAATTCATCTCACTGCTCAATCTCATAAGAGAGAAACTCATCTGCATCAGATTTATTTCGTAGTTTAATTAATTTTGGTTTTCTTCACATAATATTTATTTGCTATTTATTACATATACAGTATATATACAAGTGATTATATTAAAAAATATTTTAAATGAAAACTTTTTGTTTAGATACAGAAACTTCTGCTGGAAGTCGCGATGGCAAAATAGTTCAAGTTGCTATTGTTGACGAAGCTTACAGGCAAGAGTGGCTTATAAATCCTGAGTCATATATACAGCCAGGATGTATTGCAGTACACAGGATAACTCCTGATATGGTAGCTGATAAACCTAACTTTAAAAGTTCTGATGCATATAAAGAGCTTCAAAAAAGACTTGATAATGATGAAATACTTATTGCCCATCATGCTCCATTTGATACAGCTATATTAGCGAATGAGTGAGTTCATATAGAAAAATATATTTGTACCTGCAAAGTAGCGAGAAAAATACTCAGGCCAGATTGAGTCCCAAAGTTTGGACTGCAATTTTTGAAAGAATACCTAGATTTAGAAGCTCTTAATAGCGATGATACGCTTACTGGATACGCTCACTCTGCTCTCTATGACACTATAGTGCTTTATTGGCTGTATAGATATTTATATAAAAAAATAGAAGACAGGTATCCTGGTGAAGATCCTCACAAAGTTATGTATAGTATCACACATGATGTAAAGCCTATGAAACTTTTAAAATTTGGAAAATATAAATGAAGGTCACTCGTCGATGTAGCAAATATAGATAGGGGATATTTATATTGGCTCTATGAATCTGAGATGAATAATCCTCCAGCAAAGCGTAAAGCATCACTTATTGCATGATTACGTCAATATATTGATTTGGACGAGACAGAAAGAATCTTCTAAGTAGAAGATTCTTTTTTGTAAAAATATGATGATTTGATACTTGATGGATGAATAGTTTTAAAACTTTTATTTCCACTAATTGGATCCTTGTATGAAATTATAAAACGTTTTCTTTTGTACTTTCAGAGTACTGATTCAACTTTTACTGTTTTACCAGCAATAGAATCAGGAATTTCGAGTAGTTTCGCTCAAATATCTCATGGCTTTACTCGCTTTGCGAGAGAGATGTCTGCATCAAGTTTATTTCTGAGCCGTATGTACGTTGGATTTGCTCACATAATTTAATCTAGTAAATAAAATATTTGTCAGCTTTTAAATGTTAATGATTTATATTAAGAATTGTGTAAGAAAAATATATTATACATTATTTCATAGATTATTCATTGAAATTTAATATTTATTCTCTATACTGCGAGTAATAATTTTTAGAAATATATATGCCAAGAAAACCAGAAAGAATCCTATGAAAATTTCAGTGTAAAAAATGAGACTTTTGATTTGTAATCCCTGATGATAGAGAGTATTGGGGAGGTGATTTTTTTGTACATAAAAATAATTTTTCCGGTGCTACAGATGGAAAGAGAGTTGCAGCAGAGGTTATGGATAGAGTCAGTGGGAAAAAACCAGAAGCAAAAATTTTAGAAGTATTTTCTGGAAAAAATAAAGAGGAAGACTATGGAAAACCAAAGCGAGAAATAAAAGAAATCGTCGAGTGAGTGTATAGCTGATGAGATGGGAATTTTTGATTTGTAGACGTAGAGGGCAAAGAAAACGGATACTTTGTATACGGACTCAAAAAAAATGGAGCCAGAGATGGTGATAGAGTGCGAGCTGAAGTATATGAATTCAAAGGAAAAGATGAAGCAATCGTGATCGAAGTACTTGGAAATGATATGGAGCTCTTGGAGTGAATATATTCAGATAATGATAGATTTGGTTTTGTAAAACCGGATGATACTTCAGGAGATATATTTATAGCTGGATCTCGTAAGTGATATGCTCAAGATTGAGATAGAGTAGAAGTTCAGATAATTAAAAGATGATGAAAAAATCCTGAAGGAAAAATTACAAAAGTCCTATAAAATAAAGCTCTTAGCATATGCTAAGAGCTTTATTGTTTAAAACACTATATTATCTTTTTTGACTGCTTGAACAAACGCATTAGATTTTTCAACCATATCACTTCAAATACTATTTGCCTGCTCATAGTTATCACTTGAAAAAGCTGCAATCATATCTCTATAGAGCAGTATAAAATCTAAACACTCTGTCATTGCATGTTCTAGCATTGGACATGCCTGAGTTTCTATGTTTGTTACAGCTGTAGTTACTCTTTCATATATTTTATCATTTGCTGCAAGCATTTTTTCTGCCTCTAAATCCATACTAGCTATGGTATTTTCACTTAAGTCAGAATCATTTGCAGCCTGAATATAGTATTGTGATACATTCTGAAAGTTTTCTCAAATGAGAGTCATATCTTCAGCAATAGAATTTATATTTGGATTATAAATCTCTATAAATGCATCTGCTTTTTCTCATGCGAGATATCAATTGAGATACCATCAAGCTACAAGGATACATAGTACAGCAGGTAGTATTTTACTGAGAGATGATGCTGTAAATATTCAAGTCTTTTCGGCTTGAAGTTTTCACATGTCTTGCTCATATACGGTACTCTGAGTGTTGTTTTCGTTTTCCATTTTTTTTATTTTTAAGGAAATATATTATTGTAATTGCGATATATAATAATCTACAGGAGCAAAATCATCGGTTAATATTTGAGTATCTTCAGGTAGATTAACAAAACGTTTTCGAGACAAGTAGTTAATATGCTCATCATTTGATGTTATATAATTGAGAGCATCTGGATTTTTTGCTGCTATAAGTATTATGTTTTGTGTTCTCAAACTGTCAAATTGATCTCTCACGGGGAGTATGAAAACCTCTGGAAATACTTGCTTATAAGTCTTATATTCTGATTCTAAAAATTTTGCTTTATTTCACTCTAGGCTTGCTATTATATTGAGTATTACCACTCAGTTATCTTCTAGCATATCGTATTTTCTCTGTACGGTTTCTAGTGTTGTAAGCTGATAGGGGATTGAAAGGTATGACCCAAAAGCATCTCAAAGTATTGCATCATATTTTTTTCTGGAGTTGTTGAGATATACTCTAGCATCTTGATGATATATAGTAAGTCTTTCATCATCTACCAGACGAAAATGTTTTCTTGCAATCTGAGTTGCCATCTCATCAATCTCTACTACATCGAGATATTTTTCTGGATAGGTATCCAAAAAGCTTTTTGGAAATGAGTATGCAGATCCTCACAGCATGAGCATATTTTTTGCCTGTGGTAAGAGCGTGTCAAAAAGATGATAGTACCTCGTATATGGGTACACTAAATTATTACTTTCTAGATACATTCCAGCATGTGTCACATTATCTATTTTGAGATCTCTTATCTTAGCCGGTATAACTGAGTCTTCAAAACGTTCAGATATCTCTATGTGAGAATACGGTGTCTCATAAATAAATGTATTATTTGCAGCAAGAGTAACTTGCGTGATTCGTGCTCCGGAAAATACTATAATCAAACTCACTAGTATTATAAATTGCCATAAGAAGTACTTTTTTGATTCACACATATATGATAATACCAAACATGTAAATGCGAGTAGCAATAAAAGCATATTTATTCCAAAAAATGGAATCAGAAAAAAACCAGCTCAAAGTGTTCATACGATACTACCAATAGTTCATAAACTAGATATTTTTCAAACAGCAGCTCAACTACTTTCAAGTTCTGTTATACGTATTTTTGTTACTATGGGAGCAATCATACCCAGGAGGTAACTTGTTGGACTAAAAAGTAACGTAACTAGGATTAGAGAGCTTATTTTAAGCGATAATCCTAGAGAAACAACAAAAATTAATACAGGAGTTTTTACTCATATAAGAATAATTATTGAGAGTGAAATCACTATAAGAATGCGAGAGAGACTCTTCATATCTGCTCAAGAATCTGCATATTTTCATCAGATATAATATCACAGAGCGAGAGCTCAAAGCACTATTGCAATAAGTCCAGTCCAAATAAATAGAGAGGTTCAAACATAGGGTCCAAGTATTCGTGAGCCTAATAGTTCAAATATCATTACTCACGCTCATGAAGCAAAAGAAAGTATTTCTGGCCGGTAATCAATTTTTGTATTCATTATTTCTTTTTAAAAAACTCAGTTCTTAAAACCATTTTTCATGACTCTATAAGTTCACTATCGTCAGTGAGACGAATATTTTTAAATACATCTCCTCTTTTGATGTTACTGTATCATTTTACTTTTAGGTCCTTGATTGCTATAACGCTATCTCAAGATTCCAATTCTACTCCATGAGCATCTACGCTCTGAGATGTTGATGTATTATCATCCTCAAGTAGCCATGAGATATCTTTTACCTTTTTAGCCATATATGATTTTAAAAAATATTTCCTCTAGAATACACGCAAGATATTTTTCTGCAATTTTTTATTGACTCCCTCTAAAAAATATATACTCTGTTTATATACAGTATATATTAAATAAATATTAAATTATGCTTACGGAAAAACAACAACATGCTCTTGATGTCATTACTGATTTTACGAGTAGATATGGGAAATCTCCTACTATCGAAGAACTAAAAAATCTTCTTCATCAAAAATCTAAGAGATGAGTGACACAGTATCTTGAAGTACTTGAAAAGAAATGATTTCTTTCGAGAGGTGAATGATATAGAAGTATCAGACTCTGAAATTCTATTGGTATGCAAACAACTATGAATATACCAATTTTAGGATACGCAAATGCTTGAACTCCTCTGGCAGTAGCAGAGGCAAATGATTATGGAACACTTCCTATTTCTAAGAGTATTATTTCATGAGATGGAAAAAATCATTTTGTACTCAGAGTATCAGGTACGAGTATGGATCAGCAGGTAGTAAATGGTAAAACAATTGATAATGGAAGTTATGTTTTGATAGAAAAAAGTAATATTAGTTTGAATGAATCAGATGCATTTCTCTTTGAAGTAGATGGTTGAGCAACACTTAAAAAATATAAGAAAAATGCAAATCAAGTATATCTCATACCAAACTCTTCAGACGAGCATCATACTCCCATTATACTCTCAGAGCATGATAACGTACGAGCTAGTGGGAAAGTAGTAGATGTCTTCACCTTTTAATCACCTTAAACTTTTCTCCCTATAAAAAAGTTTCTTATAATATATAAGGAACTTTTTATTTATGTAAGAATATATGTTTTTATATTCTACAGATAATCCAATATAATATGAAAAAGTTTTTCTTAGTTGCTATGGCAATATTAATGACCTGACAAGTATGAGCATTTAATGATGTATGAGATAATTTTTATAAAGAATCAATTCTAGAACTAAAAAATCTATGAATAATTTCATGAGTTGGTGATGGTAACTATATGCCCAGAGATAGTATTTCAAGAGCTGAAATACTAAAAATAATAATGAATACCGCAAATATTGATACCTGAGAACCTGAAATATCTTGTTTTTCAGATATTAATCTCAATGATTGGCAAGCAAAATATGCTTGTAGCGCAGCCGAGTTATGAATTACAAAATGATATGAGGATGGTCGATTTAAGCCAGGATGAAGCGTCACTGCGCTTGAGGCTATAGCATTTGCTACAAGAGCCTTTGATGTAGATGTAGAAGCATTAGGTGAATGAGATGAGTGGTATGAAAAATATCAAGCTTATGCTCATATTAATAATCTTATGCCAATTCATAGCTACTCAAAAGATAGATTTATTAATCGTGGTCAAGCTGCAGATTTAATCAATAGGATGATGCAAGTATCAAAATGAGAATCAGTTGATTACGCGAGTGTCTGATGTAGTATTTCTCCAGATATTACTTCTGGCTCTTATAATAGAATTGTTTCTGGATTGGATAGAAATTATTTACTCTATGTACCACCTGGCATGCAAGCGTGAAAACAAACACCTTTAGTGATTGCATTTCACGGAAGAACAAATAGTAATACGATGGTACGTGATTATATGAAATTATGAGGAGGAAGTTATGGATCACAACAATCTGACTTTGTAGTAGCATACCCTGCAGGTATGTGACCAGGACCATATAGCTGGTCTCAATATGCAAATATTGAGTTTTTTGATGCAATAGTATCAGAATTAACTGAAAAACTATGTATTGACAGAGATGCAATATTTACGGTAGGTCACTCACTTGGTTCATATATGAGTAATAAAGTTTCATGTCAAAGATGAAATGTAATTAGAGCAATGGCTTGAGTGGCAAGTTCTGGATTTAATGGAGATTGTAGTGGTCCTGTTGCGAGTCTTATTACGCATCTAGAGTGAGATCCACTTGCATCATATGCAGGTGGTCAATGAGCTTATAGACTTAAAAGTGCTCAAAACTATTGTAGTGATAATGAAATAAACACTCAAATAGGGGATATACGAAGCTGTGTTCAAAAGACTTCATGTACCCCATGAAATACGGTACTATTTTGTAATGATTATGATACCTATGGAAATGATAGGCATAGTTGGCCTAAAAATGGAGGAGATGATATTTTAGATTTCTTTATGGATGTTGATGATTTTGCAAGAAGATAAATATTCTATCGTCAATATTTAAAAACTTTTATAAAAACAAAAAAAACCTTATAAATATATGTAATATTTATAAGGTTTTTTTATGCAAACTATTAAAATTAAGGCATTCACGCTCGTTGAGCTCATCGTTGTCATTACGATAGTATGAATACTTTCTACCGTATGATTCGTATCATATAGTTGATATTTAACATGAGCAAGAGATAGTAACAGGATTTCACAACTTACTAAATTAAGTGACTCACTGCAAGTATATTCAGCCAGCAAGACGCTTCCTCTTCCAGATAATAAGATAGATATTACTGCAAGTTGAACAGTTATTGCTTACCAATGAGAGCTCTGAGTTGATGTCCTTGAAACTATAGATTATACGAACGGATGAAAAGACCCCAAAGATGATAGTTATTATCTTTATTCTCTCAGTAAAGATAGAAGAGAATTTCAAGTTTTAGCTTTTTTGGAGGAGAACAATGTATCTTTTCAAAATACTATATATGCAGTCAATTATGAAGATAGATATCCAATAAATTATGGAAAAAAAATTTGAATTATACTTAGAAATTTAGATAACCTACCAGTGAATGAAATTTCAACAGGTATCAGTGAATATGATATATTATCAGATAGTGATTTAATAGATGTTTATTTTAATGATGCCATTGTAGTTTCTTGAACTGGATCAAAGATTCATAGAGCTTATCAGTACAATAGTGCAGATTTTAGTAATCCTACGCTCAAACCTACTCAAAATCATACACGGGTTTGTTTCTGAAGAAGCGATAGCTTATTTGTCATAGATCTCTCTGAGGTAAGCAATATCGCTAAAACCAGTACTGAATCTATCTCTGATTTTAAAGACGAAATATATTCTAATTCAGAATTCAATGCTAGATTGTTAATACAGTGTATTTGAGAGACGGATTTTTATTTTATATCAGAACAGGGAGATATATATGAGATACATGAATCTATATCAGTAATTTAAAAATAATATTTAATTGTATTGCAATTTACAATAAATATATAAAATAGTTTTTAAGAGCACTTGAGCAACTAACACCTGCGATGCTAGAGGGAAGAACGGATAATTCTTAGTAGAACCTTCCAGAGTTTAAAATCTCTGATATCAAAATTAAATGAAGAATTAGCTTTAGGTGGCACCTTTTGTAGATACTACAAACCGAAAGCACATGCGATATATTTTATATATTCATGTGCTTTTTTAATTTTTAAAAACTAAACATAATACTATGCATAGAAGTCATACATGTAGTCAGCTCACTGCAAAAAATATTGGAGAGGAAGTTACTCTTTCAGGTTGGGTGAGTAACAGACGTGATCACGGAGGGATTATATTTATAGACCTCAGAGATAGATATGGTCTGACGCAAATTGTATTTGATCCTGAGGATAATAAACAGGCATGGGAAACTGCTGACGGATTTAGATCTGAATATGTTGTGAAAGCAACTGGAACTGTGAGATCAAGACCAGAGGGGCAAGCGAATCCTAAAATGCATACTGGAGAAATAGAAGTTATTGTTCATAATGTAGAACTTATTTCAAAAGCAAAAACTCCTCCATTTGAGCTTGATGGTCATGGTGATACTGCTAATGAAGAAATTAGGCTCAAATATAGATATCTTGATATTAGAACAAAAAAAATCCAGGACTTTATAAAGTTCAGGTCAACTATGACGACCTATACTCGAAACTGGTTTACTGCAAGAGATTTTCTCGATGTGCAAACTCCAATTTTAGCGAATTCATCTCCAGAAGGAGCAAGAGATTTCCTCGTGCCAAGCAGACTCAATCCAGGAACGTTTTACGCGCTCCCGCAAGCTCCACAACAGTTTAAACAGCTCCTTATGGTTGGAGGAATAGATAAATATTTCCAAATAGCTCCTTGTTTTAGAGACGAGGATCCAAGAGCAGATAGACATGCAGGTGATTTCTATCAAATTGATTGTGAAATGAGTTTCGTGGAACAGGAGGATGTATTTACTCTTGTAGAAGATTTTCTTTTAGATATAACAAAAGATCTCTCTGATCAAGAAGTTCTTACTCAAACATCTGGAAAAGATATAGTAAGAGAAAAATGAAAATTCTTTACTCTCACGCATCACGATGCTATTGAAAAATATGGGAGCGATAAACCTGATCTACGCTATGGAATGCAGCTTGTAGATGTTGCCGATATATTTGCGAGATCATCAAATGAAATATTTTCATCTATAGCATCAGATACTGATACAAATAGAATCAAAGCTATGAAAGTTACAGGTGGAGACCTTGTATTTTCAAAAACTCAAATGAAATGATTTGAGAGCTATGTTCGTAAATTTGGAGCTGGAGGGCTTGGATATTTTCAAATGAAAGAAGATGGACTGAAAGGACCACTCAATAAATTTTTTGAGGAATCAGATCTACAAGAAATCGTAGATAGAACAGAGCTTCAGGTTTGAGACGTAATATTTTTTGGAGCAGGGGAGCGAGATCTCGTTTGTAACTATATGGGAAGATTTAGAGTACATCTCGCTGAAATGCTAGAACTTCAAGACCCAACAAAAATTTCTTTTTGTTGGATAACTGATTTCCCAATTTTTGAAAAAGATGAAGTAACAGGAAAAATAGATTTTGAACACAATCCATTCTCAATGCCTCAAGGTGGACCATCTGACTTTGATAAAACAGGTGATGACTTACTCGATGTTATCGGGTACCAATACGACCTCGCGTGTAATGGATATGAGATACTTTCAGGAGCAATTAGAAATCATGATATTAACTCATTAGTAAAGGCTTTTGAAACAGTTGGTCGAAGCGCAGAAGAGGTAAAAGAAAAATTTGGAGCCGTATATGAAGCATTCCAATATTGAGTTCCTCCACATGGTTGATTTGCAATAGGATTTGATAGACTTATGATGATATACCTCAATGAAAATAATATCAGAGATATTTACGCATTTCCAAAATCTGGTAAAGCGCAGGATGCAATGATGAACTCTCCAATTGCGGTTGAAGAAGATATGCTCGAAGAGCTCTCTCTCAGAGTAGAAATTGATGAAGATTAAAAAAATCCCGTTAGGGATTTTTTTATAAGTTTCTACTTATATACAGTTCATTTCAACCTTGCTGTTGTAAAATTTGTCGAAATCTTTCTCATATTTGTCTCGCTTTTAGATTACTCCCAGAGAAATATTCAAAACTCTCCTCTCCAACTGAGAGATTAAAAGTTTTTATTTCACTCTGTGAATCGAGGTAAGCTTGAATATCAGCTAAATCAAAGTCATCTCAATTCCTTCCTGCTAAGTATTGGGCAAATCATTCATGTCATTTTTGAGCCTGCCTTCTAGCTTGTGGTATCATTCTAAGGATCGTTCATTTTCCAACACCACTAATTTGAGCGAGCATATTAGATAATTCTGTTGGTGAAATATCTGTATCTCTAAACATATTTTTAGCAATCATAAAGCTTGTTAGATCCATCTCTGGTCTTTCTTTAAATATATTAATAAAATCCATAAGTATTCTTTGATTTCAAATCTCTAAATTTACTCATGCATCACGTAGTTTATTAATTATACTAGTGATATCTGCAGTCAAGAAATTAAAGATATCTGCATTTTCATGAGCTCTTATTAGAGATATTATATCTGATTTTGCTACAGATGACTCATCGAGTCCACGAGGAATTTTACTTTGAATAAATTCTATTAATTTCTGATCTCAGATTCATAGAGCTTCTTCTAAATCAAATAAATCAACTGTATCTGGTAATTCTGTTCAAATTTTTTCGAATATCTGTTCAGCTGATAATCGAGATGCCTCCCTATGATTTAATACTTTTAGAACTTCTGCATAGTTGTCACTGACTCATGCAAATCATTCAAATATAGCAATTTTAGCAATATATGTAGGGATGTCATTTTCTTGAGCAATTCTCATTTTATCTTTTATTTGAGAAAAACTATGTTCTCACACTCTCACGCTACCATGCATTTCATGCATTTGGTTTAAAACAGAAGTAAGTCTTGTAATTGCAGATATATCCAGGTTTTCAATAGAAAATGGAATTTCTCCTAATTCATAAGCATTTTGTAATCTCTCTAAAAATGCTTTTTCTCGAGAACTGAGCGTAATTAATTCTCCTGCTATTTCCATTGTCTCACTTCAAGGAGTATCAGAAAGTCTTCCATTGCTTCGAGCTGTTTTCATAAAAGTTACATTTGCTCTTCCACTTCAAAATCATGATAATGTTCGTTTGATTGTATATCCAGTTCATTCAGGAAGTCATAAATCACTTGAGAAATTATCTACTTCACTGAGTAAATCTCATTTTGTAATTCCAGCTGACTCTAAAACCCTCATAACTCTTGATCACTTTGTTGCAATATCTAGAGATACTATTCATCCTATAGCTCATATTCCAGATAATAACATTTCCCATCCTGCCTTTCATACATGTATATCATTATCAATAACTCAAAGTCATTTGAGTGTTTCAAAAGATTGATCAGTTCTATTGAATGCATCAAAAGCATCAATTCACATACCTAATATATCTAAACCAGGTATCATTTGCATTACCATGAATATACTAGCGCGAATTTTTGCAGATTTATATCTCTCAGCATCTTCAGGGCTTAAAAAGCTAGATTGAGATATTTCTGATAATCAATTTTGGAGTCAAATACTTTCTTCAAATTGTTCTCAGATGTTTCACCATCAATTATATACATCTGGAATATCATTGAGTTTTCAAGCTATAAGTAATTCTCAAAGTTCACTTACTTCATTACGGAATGATTGTTGTGCATGTTCTGATCTTATTTCAAGTTCTTCTGGTCTAAAATTTCACTCAAGTCATCGAGCATAAAAAATATCTTCACTATTTTCATAAAATCAAGGTGCTGTAGAAGCTAAGAATAACTTTATATTTGGAAGAAGTTTTGTTTTTGTCTCTTCAAAACTTCATTCAATCGCATCATTAATGATTCAAATTACTTCATTGTTACCAAGTGACTCATACCTTTCTCTTTCCTGAGAAACTAGATCAGGAATTTGATTGATATTATCTCATATAGTGGATAAAAGATTAGAAATTATGTTTGCATGCTCTCCTTGATTAAGTGATGACCCATTAGGAAGTCATAGTTCTTGATTTATGTATGTTTGATAACTTCGAAGCTTATCTATAAATTGCATATCAAATGGAGATAAACTCTCTTGCGTCACGATAAAATCTTCTTCAGAAATTCCAAATACACTCAGCACTTCTTGATCCTCTATAGATAAAATTGGTCTACCAATTGCCTCTGGATGAGTAAGAGATAAGAAATTTATTTTTTCTTGCACATGCGGATCTAATCATGATGAATCCATATTCGGGATAACATCAGACCGTAAAAAATCTCATAATTTTCCTCCTGTTTCATCATTTACAGACTTACAGTTTTCTGAGAAATGCTCATTACATTGATTAATTTCTTCAGCAGATAGAGTCCCATCAAGCTTAATAGGTCATACAGAATCTTCCTGAAACTTTATGGACTCAGGTTCTTCTATTGGATTATGTATTGAAAAATTTTCAGGCATGTATGTTTTATCTCTATAATTATATAAATATATTTTCTCATATATCTCTAAAAATAGCAAAAAAACACTCATTTTTGATTTAAATGCAAATCTTTGTATATTAGAAGTGATATAAATAAAATACGTGTATGCTCAGACAGCTCAGAATTAAATGAATTACTTGGATTGACGCGGTGAATCTCCCATCAGAAGAAATAGAGGAAATTCTTGCCTCTTTTGATTTTCATGAGCTTGATGTTGAGGCCGTAATGGAGCCAAACCAAAGAGCGAGAATAGATAGCTACGATAGCTATATGTTTTTGACGCTTCATTTTCCAAAGTATAATGCAAATAGAAAAATATATGAACTCAATGAATTTCATATATTTCTTGGTAAAAACTTTCTCATTACTCTCAGGGATTTCCCTGGAGCACATATTGATCAAATATATACAAAATATGAAAAAAAATGAGATGACGATGAATACGATATTGATGTATCTTCTGGTCTCGTACTCTATGAACTTATTCAAGAAATGCTCGAAAAAATGTTCCGTGTTACCCTCAACGTAAAACGTGATATATCAGCGCTTGAAAGACAAGTTTTTGAAAAATCATCAGCTCCCTTAGTACGTAATATTTTAGTTAAGAAACGAAATATAGTGGTACTTAAGCATATGTTTCAACCACAAATGTCAGTGCTTATTGGTCTAGAAAATCATATGAAACGTCTTTTTGATGATGAGATAGAAGCCTATTTTGAAGATCTTGAAGACAAACTTCAGAAAATCATTACAGATATTGCTATACTTGAAGAACAAATTGTATGAGTTGAAGATGCTTTTAAATCTATGATTGATATTCAAACAAACAGTATTATTAAGTTTCTCACTATATTCTCTGCATTTATGCTTCCTCTAACTGCGATAACGAGTTTTTACGGAATGAATATAAATCTTCCTTTTCAAGATTCACCAAGCTTTGCCTACGTTTCGATGCTTCTCTCTGTAGTTATTCTTTGAGTTGTATTCTTATTTTTTCAACGAAAGAGAAAAGTATAATTTCTTGCATTATGTAAAAAACTTATATAATCACCCTACTTTACTTTTCATGATCATTCCCTAAAACTCTTGATTTAGAGAGCCTCCTAGAGCGATGCCACGGAGTGGGAATTACGAAAATGATATTACATATACGCATATGCTTGCAAAAATAACGATTATTGGTCGTCCAAATGTTGGAAAATCAAGTCTTTTTAACATGATGACGGGTCATAAAATAGCCATTGTTGCTGATGAAGCTGGTACTACAAGAGATATTTCTGAGTTTGAATACACAGATGAAAAAAATGACCTTACATATATATTAGCCGACTCAGGTGGGCTTGATTATAGCTCAGATGATGATGAGGTCGTAGTCGATATTACTGAGCGAACAGAAAGAGCAATTATAGATTCTGACTTACTCGTTTGGGTAATAGAATACGATAGGTTCACAGATCTAGATCAATTTATTTATAGAGTGATACAAAAGAATAAAGTTTCAAACTTTATAGTGCTAGCAAATAAAGCAGATAACGAGACGAAAGTTATGGAGTCATGGTCGATGGCTGGAAAAGGTGAAATGGAGTTTTTTCCTGTCTCTTCTTCGCATAACGCAGGTATCGCAGATGTGAAAAGATTTATAGCAAAAAACCTGGTTTCAAGAGGGCTCAATTATAAAAAATGAGAGGATGATGATAGTCTGAAAATGGCTTTCGTTGGTCGTCCAAATGTTGGAAAATCGAGTATCGTAAACTCTGTAGTGTGAAACGATAGAGTTATGGTAAAAGATATGGCAGGTACGACTCGTGATGCTATAGATACTAAATTTAACTATGGAGAAAATCAGTTTACACTTATAGATACAGCTGGTATTAGAAGACTCTCAAAAGTAGGAACTCGAAATATTGAAAACTGGTCAGTGATGAGATCAGAGAGAGCTCTCAAGAGAGCAGATATCATTGCCATAATTGTTGATGGATTTGAGTGAATCGTTCAGCAAGACCTATCTCTCATAGGAAAGGCTATGGAAGAAAAAAAATGAATTATCATAGTAGTTAATAAGTGGGATAAAGTCCTAGATAAACCAGGAGTTGATAAGGCTCATATGATGGAGAGATATATCGCTTATTTAAAAGAAAAAATAGAGTTTCTTCCATGGGTATCTGTTATTTTTACCTCAGCAACAGAAAAAAAACGTCTTACAAATATACTAGACGAAGCAATAAAAATAGATTCTGAAAGAAAAAAACGTGTAAAAACTGCTATATTTAACGAATTTATAGAGCAGCTTGTTTATAAACATCCACCAACTGGGAATAAAAAATCTCACAGTCCAAAAATATATTACGGATCACAGGTTGATAGTAATCCACCAAAATTTGTGGTATCAGTGAATAATCCAAATCATTTCCACTTTTCATATAAGAGATATATGGAAAATAAAATCAGAGATAACTTTGGTTTTGAAGGAACACCTATTACTATAGAATTCAAATGAAGAGGGAAATATGCTGATGTAAGAAAATAAATAACACAATAAAAAGCTTAGAAATATTTCTAAGCTTTTTTATTGTCTAGATAGCTAATTATTTCTTTCCTAAAAATTTATTTTTAATCCATCCCATACCGAACTTCATAGCGTCATTTTTATCAAAGTCTCCATCTCCATCTTGATCCATAACCATTCATAAGATATCAGAGTCTCATCCAACTCCTGAAAGGAGTTTCATAACATCCTGAGTTCAGAATCCTGAAGCAGCCTTTTTTTGGTCACCAAGAGTTTCCATGATGATTGAGCTGAGAGCACCCATTACTCCGGATGCTTGCTCTTCACTTTGACCGGTTTCTTGAGCTACAGCTTTTACAGCACTCTCTGAACTTCCAAATATATGACCGAGAATATTTTTTCAGTCTTCTATATCTACTTTAGATTCTCCAAGGTGAGAGTTGAGTGCATTATTAATATCTTCCGCACCTTTTTCATCCTGAGCGTTTTTAGAGAGTTGTCCTAAGATCATTGGAAGCGCTTTGGCTGCAATAGCTTTTGTCCCGGCACTATCTCAGCCGACTTTAGAAGTTATTTGTTCTAGAGCTTTTCCTTTCAGATTCGCGAGAATCATATTTGATATATCCATAGTATTTGTTTTAAAGTTTAAGCATAAATTATTGAGCAGATGGTAGAGCTTCACAGACTATTCCGTTATTGTTTCCATCGAGTCCGTAGATATCAAGCTTATTCACATCTATTCATGGATTATTTGCTGCTACTTCACTCGAACATTCATTGTATTTCGCTTGAGCTGCTTCTTGCGTTTCAAAGTCACTACAATTGAGATCAAGTTCTTTACTATTACAGTTACCAGTTATTATTCTTACCGAATTTCCTTCTGAATCTTTAATTGTTTCAACTCTTGATTCTGAGTAGCTTCCTGTTTCCCATAGTTTTCCTAGATCTGCATCATAATCAAACCCTTCTAGTCCCATAGCTACAGCGAGAAGTATAAGTATGAAAATAAGTATACCTTTAGCTTTTCCCCAAAAAATAAGAAGTAAAACAACAACAAGCATAAGTATTCCAATTACAGTCATTCGACCATTTTTAGAATTTCTCAGTTTTTTTAGTGAATTTCAAAGTCACATAATAGTGTAGATAAAAAATAAATCCCCTACAATGTAAGGGATTTAGTGAGAAAGTCAAAATTAGCGAAGATAGAGCTCTTTATTTCTTTCATGTTCAGCATTGTTCCTCCCATAGTAAATCTCACCAGTTACTGTGTCATGGAGATAATAGTAATAATCACTCTCTTTAGGATTCACTACTGCTGCAATAGATTCTACAGATGGATTTCAGATAGGTCCTGCTGGTAGGCCTATTTTTTGACGCGTGTTATAATCATTAACTTCATAGAGATATTTTGTAACCGAGAGTTTACATTCTTCTGCTGTGAGTCTAAAAGGGTAACACACTGTTATATCAGCTCCGATCATCCATCACTCATCAAGACGTTTTTTGAGAATACCTGCTACAGTAGCTTTTTCGCTATCATTTCTCTCTTCTTTTTCTACGATACTCGCGAGAGTAATAATCTCGAAAATAGTCTCATTATCTGCATCTACGAGATAGCCCTGAAATATCTTAGTATTAAAATTATCAAGCATTTTTCTTGCGAGTGCTTCTATGGTAAAAGTGTTTGGATTGATAGCGTATGTATCTGGGTAGAGATATCATTCAAGAGAGCTTATTCAGTCTAAGAATACATACTCAGTAGCCAAGTCATGATTTTCCGCAAAACTAATAAATTCTCAAGCCTGTATAAGACTCTTATTTGTTAAGAACTGATCTATATCAAATATATTCCATCCTTCTAAAAAGGTTAGATTTATATCTTCTGAGTTTATTGGATATCTAAGACTTTCTATATAGGTTTCGATATTTGCTTTTTCTGGAATGATATACTTTCACTTTTGGAGTTCAAAATCGGGAGTATTTTCTCTGAGATATATCTTGGTAAAGAGAGAATTTGCTCCAGCATCTATAAGAACGCTTTGAAATCCTCAAGATTCTATTTCTATAGTGGTTTCTTCCTCTACAAGGATAGTATTTTCAAATCCCAAGTATTGCAAAAAGAATACTCCTCCAGAAATTATGAGGATCCAAATGATGAGCTTTATGAGTCGTATCATATAATTATTTAATTTTAGTGATATAGATTTTATTGAGAAAAAATTTCATGTAAAAGATAAGTACTTGACAGTATTAAATTTTACAATATATATATAATATATTATATATCATTAATAATTCAAAAAAATGTTTTCAGTACCTTTAATTACCGAAAGGTGTGTTCTTAGATTGCCTTGTAGTTCTGATATATGAGAGATTGAAGAATATTATAAAGATCCGAATTTGAATGAACAGTTCCCTTGGTTTAAAGATTACGAGTTAGATATTTTAGAGTCAGAAGAACTTGCAAGACAAGGTATATATTTTGATTGATATATTTTTGAAAGAAAATGATGAAAATTAATCTGAGATTTTTGAATATCTAGAGAAGTTGCCTCACTAATAGGAGAAGTATGGATTAATCTTCTCTCAGATAATAGATGAGAATGATTAGGAAAAGAGATTATGACAGAAGTAAAAGCTAAAGCTTTTTCTCTTACTTCAATCACGAGTCTACACGCAAAGATTGATACTTGAAATAAAGCTTCTAGAAAATTATTCAATCAATTATGATTTAAGTACAGCTGAGATTTACCTCAACATGATTTTTGAGAGGGATACATCAGAGATATGGTATTGCTTGTCTTGAGTAAAGGCTTATAGAAAACAGCTATTTTTCCTTGACTTCACATAATCTTCACTATACTCTTTTTGTTCGCACTAGCTTATGATGAGTTCCAGGGGAAAAGCTAGGGCATTTTTTTGCGTTTAAAACGCTATAGCTTGGGAAAGTCTTCGAAAGACCTAGATGAGTTACGATACCTACGGAAAACTCCTATTGCTCAACATTATTTCTTGCCCTTAGTCTTAAGGGAAAGATGCCGATAGGCAGAAAGGGATAATAATTTTTTATTTTTATGACTTACTACTACAGTATATGCCTACAGTAAAAAAAGCTCCAACTCCTGCTGAAGTTGGAAGTCTCTACGAGATAAAGGGAAGACATTACTATACGGATGATAGGTCGGTTGCAGGACTTCCAGAACTTCTAGAAGTGCAACTAGATTCGTATAATAATTTTCTTACTCAAGGTCTTGATAAAGTGTTCCAAGATAGTTTTCCTATCTGTGACTTTTCTGGTGAAAAGATTGATATCTATTACAAAGGTCTTCTCATTGAAGAACCTAAGTATGATGGAGAGACTTGTAAAAAGAAAAATCTCAATTATGAAGCTCCATTCAAGGCTAAGCTTGAAATGCTCAATAAAGAAACTGGGGAAATTAAAGAACAGGAAGTATATATGGGTGGTGTGCCACTTATGACTGACTCAGGTTCATTTATCGTAAACGGTATTGAGAGAGTTATTGTTAACCAAATCGTAAGATCTACGGGTGTATTCTTTACATCTGGTGATAACGGTATTGGTTTAAAATTTATTCCTGAAAAAGGTTCTTGGTTTGAAATCGATATTGAGAAAAAAGGTATCATCAATGTTAAAATCGATAAAAAGAGAAAACTTCCTATTTCAATACTCCTAAGAGCTTTCGGTCTTGAATCAAATGCTGAAATTATGGATGCATTCAAGGGGCTTGGTGATGATATTATGGTAACCCATGTAGTTCCTACTCTTGAAAAAGATAAAACAACTACTCGGCTTGAAGCCCTTCATGCACTCTATAAGTTACTTAGACCAGGTGATCTCGCTACTGATGAGCGAGTTGAGGATCTTTTCACTACTACATTTTATGATGAAAAGAGATTTAATCTTGGAGAAATTGCAAGACTTAAAATGACTTCAAAGCTTGGGATTAAAACAAAATACGAAGATGAAGATGGAAGATTCTTAAAACTCGAAGATCTTGTTGAATCACTGAAATACTATCTCAACCTCTATGTAGGGAAAGATGGATATAAATTAGATGATATTGATCATCTTGAAAACAGACGTGTAAGATCAGTAGGGGAACTCGTTACTGATAAAATCAAAGTTGGTATTGCAAGAATGGAAAGAATTGCAAAAGACCGTATGACAATCGTTGAGCTTGATGATGCTACTCCAGGTACATTTATTAACTCTCGTCCTATCGTTGCGATACTTAAAGAATTCTTTGGTTCATCTCAACTTTCACAGTTCATGGATCAATCAAACCCTCTCTCTGAGCTTGCTCATAAGAGACGTGTATCAGCTCTCGGGCCTGGTGGTCTGACTCGTGAAAGAGCTTCGTTTGAGGTTCGTGATGTTCATCCAACTCAATATGGACGTATCTGTCCGATTGCAACTCCAGAAGGACCAAATATTGGTCTGGTTCTCCATCTTGCTACCTACGCAAAGGTTGATAGATTTGGGTTCTTATTAACTCCATATCAAGCAGTAGAACACAGAGTTAAAAACGATGGAAAAGCTCTAGTAAATAGAATAGCACTCGGAGATATTAAAGATGCAAAAGGAAAAGTTATCGTTGCTGATAAAACTCTTATGACACAAAAAGATGCTGACGCAGTAGCAAAAGCTCTTGATGATAAAATGATACAAGTAAGAGGATTCCTCTCTGCGAAATTTGATTATTTTGATGCTCATCAAGAAAGAGTTCTTACAGTAGCTGAAGCTGGTAGTGAAACTGATGAGTTTGGAAACTTTAAAGAAACTCGTATTTCAGCTCGTGCTGGTAACGAACCTACTATTTCATATATCAATGAAATTACTCATATCGATGTTTCTCCAAAACAAACGATGTCAGTTGAAACATCTCTACTTCCGTTCCTAGAACATGATGATGCGACTCGTGCGGAAATGGGTTCAAACATGATGCGTCAAGCTGTTCCACTTATTAGAACTGATGCTCCTGTTGTTGGTACTGGTATGGAAAGAGCTGTTGGTGAAGATAGTGAATACGTGGTAGTTGCAAAAGACGATGGGGAAATCCTCGGAGTTGATGCAAAACACGTTACGGTTCTTTATAAAAACGGTGAAAAAGTTCTTCATGAACTGGTAACGTTCAAGAGATCAAATCATGATATGATTCTTCATCAAACTCCTCTCGTTTCTCACGGTCAAAAAGTAAAAAAAGGTGATATTCTCGTTGATGGTCACTCAGTTGAAAATGGTGAACTCGCAATAGGACGAAACCTCACGGTTGCGTATATGCCATGGAAGGGGTATAACTTTGAGGATGCGATTATTATCTCAGATAAACTGATGATGGATGATTATTTCTCTTCAATACATATTAAAGAATATTCTCTGGATGTCAGAGAAACAAAACTCGGACCCGAACAAACTACAGATGATATTCCAAACGTATCAGCTACAAAACTCAAAGACCTTGATATCGATGGTATTATTAGAGTTGGTGCCTTTGTAGAAGGTGGTGATATTCTTGTAGGTAAAATTACTCCAAAAGGAGAACAAGAACTTTCTCCAGAAGAAAGATTACTTAGAGCTATCTTTGGTGATAAATCAAAAGATGTAAAAGACTCATCTATGAGACTTCCATCTGGTCAAGGTGGTAAAATTCTTGACGTACATATCCTCAAAAGAGAGTTAGGAGACAATCTTCCAACTTGAGTATTTAAACAAGTAAAAGTATTTGTTGCTCAAACAAGAAAAATTGAAGTAGGTGATAAGATGGCTGGTCGACATGGGAACAAGGGTATTGTATCTCGAATCGTACCATCAGAAGATATGCCATTTATGGCAGACGGAACTCCTGTTGATATTATTCTTAACCCACTTGGGGTTGTATCTCGTATGAACATCGGGCAAGTGCTCGAATCTCATCTATGATTTGCTGCAAGAAAACTTGGTATCAAAGTAGCGACTCCAGTCCTAAACGGTATGACTATTCCTCAAATCAGAGAAGTTATGAAGTTAGCTGGAATGGATGAGGATGGTAAAATGCAACTCTTTAATGGTGAAACAGGTGAACCATTTACTGAAAAAACAATGGTATGAGTGAAATATATGTTAAAACTTCACCATTTAGTTGAAGATAAAATCCATGCAAGATCTGTAGGACCATACTCAATGGTAACGCAGCAACCACTCTGAGGTAAGGCTCAAAATGGTGGACAAAGATTTGGTGAGATGGAGGTGTGGGCACTTGAGGCATATGCTGCAAGTAACATACTTCAAGAAATGATTACTATTAAGTCAGATGATGTGGCTGGTAGAACTCAGGCATATGAAGCAATTGTAAAAAATGCTCCAATCAAAAAACCTAACATACCAGAATCATTTAATGTACTTATTAAAGAGCTTCAAGCAATTGGTCTTGATGTAGGACTCCTTGATAACGCAGAGCTAGAAGAAACAGAAGCTCAAGCTATGGAAAGATATGAAAAAATTATTGAAATAGAAAAAGCAGCAGAACAAAGCTTAGTCGATGAAAAGGCAGCAGAAAAAGCGAAAGCGGATCCGATAGTTGATGATAAGGCATAAATATTTCTATCTCAAAACTTAACTTACTAATCATTTCAAAAATATGTTTGATAAACAATTTGATAACTTTCTTAATGACAAAATCACTGATTTTTCAGAAATAGGGAAAGGTGTCGGAAAAAACGATGTTACCAAAGGAAAAAACCTTGATAACCTCGCAGGTATCACTGTTGGACTTACGTCTCCAGACAAGATTAGAGGACTTTCTCACGGGAAAGTACTCATTTCTGAGACAATTAACTATAGAACGCAAAGACCAGAAAGAGGAGGACTCTTTTGTGAACAAATCTTTGGACCTAGAAAAAACTACGAGTGTGCTTGTGGAAAATATAAAAGAATTAGATACAAAGGTGTTGTATGTGAAAGATGTGGTGTTGAGGTTACAAAAGCAAATGTGAGACGTGAAAGAATGGCTCATATTGAGCTCTACGCTCCTGTTGCTCATATCTGGTATCTTAAATCAGTACCGAGTAGAATTGGTCTATTTTTAGATCTCCCAGTTAAAAAACTAGAACAAGTAGTATATTTTGCTTCGTATATTATTACAGAAGTATTTGAAGATAAACTGGACGAAGCTCTCAAAAATCTTGATGAAAAATACAAAACTTCAAAAGCAGAAATGCAAAAAGATGCTCAAAGAGAAATCAATGAGTTAAAGATTCAAAAAGAAGAAAAGAAACTCACTCCAAAAAAATACGAGCAAGCAGAAGCAGAAGTAATGTCTCGACTAGACGCACTTACAGCTGAATTTGACGAATTAAAAACTAATCTGAAATCACTTACAGTTGGTGCAGTTGTTGGAGAGCTAGAGTATAGAGTTCTTAGTGAAAAATTCCCACATGTTTTTGTTGGTGGAACAGGTGCTGAGCATCTGAAAACGCTTCTTTCTCGAATTGATCTTCTCAAATTCATTGAAACAAATCAAAGAGAACTAAAAACAGCTACTCAAGCGAAAACAAAGAAAATTCTTCAAAAAATTAAACTTGCTTCAAACCTTCTTAAATCAGGTCAAAGACCAGAATGGTTTATCCTAGAGGTATTACCAATTATACCACCAGATTTAAGACCAATGATTCAACTTGATGGTGGACGTTTTGCATCATCTGATCTTAACGATCTTTACAGAAGAGTTATAAACAGAAATAACCGTCTAAGAAAACTTATCGAGCTCTGAGCTCCTGAAGTTATTCTAAAAAATGAAAAACGTATGCTCCAAGAATCTGTAGATATGCTGATTACTGGTGAATCGAGAAACAATAGATCTGGATACGTAACTGCAAATAGAAAGAAACTTAAATCTCTTACAGAAGTACTTAAAGGGAAACAAGGTCGTTTCCGTCAGAATCTTCTTGGGAAGCGTGTTGATTACTCTGCCCGTAGTGTTATCGTTGTTGGTCCTGATCTTCCAATGGATCACTGTGGTCTTCCAAAGAAAATGGCACTTATTCTCTTTAAACCATTCATTATCTCTAAACTTATAGAAGAAGGAATTGTTTATAATGTAAAACATGCTGAAAAGTTTATAGAATGATCAACAAAAGAAGTTTGGGATGCGCTGGATGAAGTAATCGAAGGGAAATATGTACTACTTAATCGTGCACCGACACTTCATAGACTTTCTATTCAAGCATTCAAACCGGTTCTTGTAGAAGGAAAAGCTATACAGCTTCACCCTCTTACATGTACAGCTTTTAATGCCGATTTTGATGGTGACCAAATGGCCGTTCATCTTCCTCTAACACAAAAAGCTCAAGATGAAGCTAAAAACCTTATGGTTTCTTCAAAAAACCTTCTTGCTCCATCATCTGGTGATCCTATAGTAACTCCGTCTCAAGATATGATTCTCGGTGCCTACTATATCTCTTCACTTAAAGAATGAGCAAAAGGAACTTGAAATATGTATTCATCTATTGATGATGCTTCACATGCATTTGATGCTGGGGAACTTTCGGTTCATGCGCTTATAAAAGTGCGAGTAAATGGAAACGTAGTTGAAACTACTTATGGAAGACTTCTCTTTAATGAGATTGTTCCAAAAGAGCTAGGATTTATAAACGAAACTCTTAAAAAATGAGTTCTAAAAAGAATTTTATCAGACTCTTATGAGTTACTTTGACCAGCTGCAACAGCGGTACTTGTAAATGATATTAAAGACTTTGGATTCAAGTATGCAACTCTCTCTGGACTTTCTATTGCTGAGTCAGATATGGTTATGCCTGAAAATAAAAAGAAACTTTTAGAAGAGGCAAGTGAAAAAGTTACCTATATTCAAAAGAAACATTGGAATGGTTTCCTTACAGCAGATGAAAAATTTGCACAATCTATTGTAATATGGGCTGAGGTTAAAAAAGTCATAGAACAAGAAATGAAATCTCTTTATAGTAACGATAATCATATCTTTAACTTTATTGATTCAGGAGCCAGAGGTAACTGGTGAAATATTACTCAGCTTGCAGGTATGAAATGACTTGTAGCATCTACAAGTGGTAAGACTATCGAGCTTCCTATTAAATCTACACTAAAAGAAGGTTTCTCAACGCTTGAATACTTTATTGCCACTCATGGTGGACGTAAAGGTAAATCAGATACAGCCCTCAAAACAGCTCAATCTGGGTATCTTACTCGTAGACTCGTAGATTCTTCTCAAAATATCATTGTTAGAGAAGAAGACTGTCAAACAGTTCATCACAAAGTAGTACTCAGAGAAGATCCAAAAACAGGATTTGATGAAAAATTCTCAGATAGAGTTTATTCTCATACACTCGCATTAGATGTAAAAGATGCAGCAGGAAAAGTAATTATTACTGAATGAACAGTGATAGATAAAAATACTCTTGCACTTATAGAAGAAAACAAAGTTTCTGAAGTTGCTATAAGATCAGTTCTTACCTGTGAAACAGAAGGTGGTGTATGTCAAAAATGTTATGGTCTCGATCTCGCAGCAAATGCTGGAGTAGATATAGGTTCTCCTGTTTGAGTAATAGCTGCTCAATCTATTGGTGAACCAGGTACTCAGCTTACGATGCGTACTTTCCACTCTGGGTGAGTTGCGAAAGAAGGAGGTGATATGACCCAAGGTCTTGCGAGAGTTGAAGAACTTCTCGAAGCAAGAAGTCCAAAAGTTGTAGCCGAAATTTCAGATATTGATGGTACAGTCGAAGTAGAGCATGATAATAATCAAGTAATTGTATCTGTAACAGCACATGAATTACAAGAAGAAGAGTATTATTTCTCTCAAGACTTTGAAATTGCTGTAAAAGAATGACAAACAATTAAGCCAAAACAAATTCTTGCAAGAAATAAAAAAGAAAAAGCTAGAATAACTGCTGGATTCGGAGGTGAAGTAAAAAGAATCTCTGATGGAATGATTGTTATCAAAGACACTGAAAAAAGAAGATATGAATACAGCTTTGATCTTGGTAGAACTCTTCTAGTAAAAACATGAGATGAAGTAAAAATAGCTCAAAAACTTACAGAAGGAAATCTCTCTATCCAAAAACTTATGCAAGTTGGAGGTGTGCTCGCAGCTGAAAAATATATTGTTGATGATATTAAATCAATTTATGCATCACAAGGACAAACTGTTAATTCGAAACATATTGAACTTGTTGTAAGACAAATGTTCTCTCGAATCAGAGTTCTAGATAAATGAGATACTGAGTTCTTCCCTGGAGATATAGTTGATATCATTACATTTAAAAATGAAAATGACAGACTCCTTGCTGCAGGAAAAAAACCTGGTATTGGTGAAAGACTGCTTCTTGGTATTACAAAAATTTCACTGTATACAGAATCATGGCTCTCTGCTGCTTCGTTCCAAGAAACAGTGAGAGTACTCGTTGAATCATCTGTCTCAGGGAAAATTGATAAACTCAAAGAGTTGAAAGAAAATGTTATTATTGGTCGTCTTATCCCAGCAGGGGAACAATATAAGCGTATTAATGGACATATGATAGAGGAAGAAAATGAATACTTTGATGCGAGATATGATGACTCAGTTGATACATCAGAAACTCACATGAAAGAAGTTCAAAAAGAAATGGAACACGAAAGTGATTTTTAGTCAACCCTAAAAACTTTCAAAAAACTTTAAAAGCCTTATAAATACTACATATATTTATAAGGCTTTTTTATGCAAACTCCAAGAAAGATAATCCTATGATTCACCCTCGTGGAACTTATTGTAGTTATTACTATAGTGTGAATATTATCTACTGTAGGATTTGTATCCTATTCTGGTTATCTAACCTGAGCAAGAGATAGTAATAGATTTTCACAGCTTACCAAACTCTCAGACTCTCTTCAGGTCTATTCTGCGACAAAATCTTTGCCACTTCCTGATGATTATATTGAAATTACAGCAAATGGTACAGTGATATGATATCAATGATATGCTTGAACTGATGTTTTAGAGATGATAGATTATACTAATGGTTGAAAGGACCCAAAAGATGATACATATTTTACATATTACGCTACAAAAAATAGAAAGGGGATTCAATTGATGGCATTGATGGAAGACCAATCATCAATTACTTCAATATGAGATAATAATACTGTACATGCAGTAGATTATTCAAATAGATTTCCGAAAGTATATTGAAAAAGTTTATGAATCTTTATATCCTCCCCAGAAAATATTCCAGCTCAAGAAATTGAATCAAATTTAGATTCTTGACTTGATGTGATTAATACATTAGAAACATATACATCTGTAGTATCAAATGATAAAATATTAACGTGAACTGGTCTCGTTTTACAAGAATCACTTCCAAATGGTAGCTGCAGAAGAATCAGACAATCTTGAAATTTTAATAATGATGGATTGTATCAAATTTATGATAGATGATTACTCATTGATGTATATTGTCACTGAGATTATATAGATACAAATTTTTATACGTTTATAGATAATCCAAGCTTTGAGAATTTACCAAATTGATGAGAGTGGTATGAAAATTATATATCTTCTTGAGCAGCAAGAACAGGAGCTAATGGAGTTAGTATAGATCAATATGTATCAACTATAATATCAAATCAATATATATATGTAGATCCAAAAAAAACATATGAGTTATCCTGATATTTTAGGTCACAATGATCTGATTTAAGTAAACTACATTTTTGATTTGCAGAATTTGATGAAGATTTTAATACTATTTTAAATCAGAGCGTAAATGTAGTACCATCTACAGAAACAAAGCTTGTAGTCTGAGTAAATCCAAGTTCTACTTCAATAGAGTTTGAAGATACTGGTGGAATTATGTGTGATACATGGTTAAATCATCCTTCTTTTTCTAATTTAGCTCGTATTGCTTTCGATATTGACCCATCTGGATGATATAAAGATTTACCTAATTTTAACACTACCTCTTTAGAAACTTTATTTGATTCAAATTGAAATGTGATATGATATAGATGATTCCAAAGTATAGTAGATAATGGAGATACTTGTACCCTCAATTTGTATAATCCTATTAATTATAACACGAAAGAGTTTACATATCCAGCATGAACCCCTATACGTATGCATTTATCTTGATGAAGTTATAATTATATTGCATCAGGTTGAACTTCTATCCCTAACATTTGGACATTAAAATCAGGGGTTGTAACTGGACAACAGCAATACTGAGCTGATCAAAACTATTTTAGACCAGGAACCAGGTTTATAAAAATACTATTAATTCCAAATTACAGACAGACTAATTATGCTACCAATAATTTTGATGTTGATTTACAAATGGATGATTTAAGCTTAGAAATACAGTAATTTAAAATAAAGAACTCTCAGAAATTTCTGAGAGTTCTTTATTTTAAATTACCTTATATATCATTGAGCATTGAAAGTATTTCATCAGGGTCTTCTTGTTTCCCTTCCTCTTGTTTTGCAGCTGCAACTTTTTTCTTTCCTTCCTTTACTTGCATTTCTTGCCACTCAATGAGGTGTTTTTCATTGAGTGTTTTGATCTCTTTTTGATATTTTACCTCAAGTTCAGAAAGCTTTTTACGCTCAGTCTCTAGAATATCATAGAGTCTATCAATTTGAGTATCTGTCATAGATGGCATGATATCAAACCAATACTGTCTTTCATCATTATCCATTGATTCTGTAGCTATAATCAGTTCTATTAGCTCAGGATACTTTGCCTGAAGCTCATCTGTTATAGTGAAAGTTATGTCGTCTTTTTGTATTTGTGCCATGTTTTTATTTTTAAAACAATATTTACTTATAGAGTATAACAGTGAAGTTTAAAATTTGCAAAAAAAAACACTCTCTCTATAATTTTTATATACTTTCTTAGACCTTTTCTATGTTTTGAATTTATGTATGAGTTTATATTGTTTTGCTCATTGCTATATGGTGATTCTTTTTTGTTGCTCGACACCATACACTAAAATTTAAAAAATTTAGTACAAATATTACTCCTGTTACAAATATCCTTTTTGTTTTACTTATAATTCTTTCTGTTACTGGATTATTAAGTATTTTTTTCTTATGAGAAGACACACAGACTATTAGAATAGTCCCGAACGTTGAAACACCTGAAAACTATTATTAAAATACAAATACATATGAATACGAATAAGATTATTTTTTCTATTATTGGAGTTATAGTTCTGATATTAGTTATCGTTTTAGTAAGAAATTTAAATTCTCCATCTCCTACTGGATCAAATAAAACAGCAGCCTGAGATTTTAGTATCTGGATTTTACATGATGATCAATGAGATTTTTCAAATATAATATCTGGGTTCAAGACGGCATATCCACAATATGCTTCTAAGAATATAATTGTAGAAAGTTTTGATGATAGACTTTCATACACTCATTCACTTACTTCATCTATTGTTTCTGGTTTAGCACCTGATATTTTTGTTCAAAATAATGGAGAGATATCAGCTTTTGAAAACCAGATATTATGAGTGGATCCAAGTATCGTAAGCCCTAATGATTTTAGACTCAATTTTAAACCTGTATTTTGAGATGATTTGGTAGTCACTGACCCCAATGATTCAACAGTTGAGTTTCTTAGATGAATCCCTGCTTGATTTGAAACTTTAGGTATTTTTTATAATAGAAAATATTTCTTAAAGCCATCAGAGATTGAGAATTGGTCTGATTTTCTTCAAGAAGTTCAATCTATATCAAATAAATATTCAAATATAATTCCTGTTGCACTTTGAAATGGTTCTTGAGTTACGAGATCAGCAGATATTATTACGAGCTTATTTGTACTTGAAGACCAAGAAACACTTAAAACTACTGACAGTAATAGAGTAAGACAAGTGCTATGAATGTATAACTGATTTTGACAAAGAGACGGTGATAATAGATACAATATTCTCTCAGCTCCATTTGAAAATAAAACAGATTTAGATTATTTTACATGAGGTGATGTGGCAGCTATGATTTGATATCCAAGAGATCTCTTAGAAATAGATAAAATCTGATATCAAAGTAGTTTCTTATTTGCAAGTCCATTTCCAGAATATATAGGATCAGATAAAAAAGTTTCCATAAACTACGAGTATTTCGTTATCAATAAAGATACTCCATTTATAGATATGTCTCAAGACTTTCTCGCATATCTTGCATCAAGTGAAGGGCAACAACTCTTTAGTGATACCTATCCTTACTACCTCTCTTCTCATGTAGGTGTTTCAGCCACGATGCCGGAAAAGAAAATCCTACCTTGATATAATATAGTATATAAAAATTTTGTATCTGATGATGATGAGCTCGTAAGTTTTGATGTGTGAAATAAAAATATTTATACACAATCAATTATCCCAATTCTTGATTTGGAATCTTGATATGATAGTGAATTCGTAAAAACATCTTCATATATTACATGTTTGACTACAAAACAGAATACACTCATGAGTCTTTCTAGTCCTTGTAACTAATTATGGTATTTAACGACAATCAGTTTTCACTTGATATATGATGAACTTTTATTCTTTCTAGTGATAGAGTTGAGTATAGAGATATTATTATAGATAGAAAATCAAAGTATACAGTAGTAGCTTTCAAAGTTACAGATATTGATCAAGTTAAAGTAAAATTTAAAGACTTAGTATCAGATTCTTATTTTAGAAAGGCAAGTCATAATAGTTATTCTTATAGAATCATACAGAAAAACTGAAGCGTTATAGAGTGAAAAAATGATGATGGTGAACAGTGAGCGGGTATGTGTATTCTTAGAGAATTACAGAGAGAAAATGTTACTAATATAATGTTAGTAGTAACCCGATACTTCTGATGAATCCAACTACATGCAGATAGATTTAAGAATGTGATTGACGCATGTAAAATATTTTTTGAAAAAGAAAGACAATAAAAAAAATCTTCTCATATTTAGAAGATTTTTTTTATTGTCTAAGTGATAAAATTACATATCACTCAGAGCTTGTTTGAAATGGTCAAATAAATGATTAATGAGATCATCTAGATTTTTATAATCCTCTCGTTCAAATCGGAAAGATTTTCCATCAAGAGTAGATTGAATTTTTCCATCAAAGAGACCTTTTTTATTTTTATCAGCAGTAACTTCGATCATTCCCTCAGCATCAGCTTTATCAAACTTATTGAGATAGTTATCAAGTTTTGTAGACATGTTTGTTTCAACAAGTCTCGTAATTACTGCTTTAGAATGTTCCTCATCATTTGTGTGTACCACTACTTGGATATCCATGTGTTTTTGTTTTAAGGTATAATGGAAATATGTTTTTCTCCCAGCTTTCAGGGCGCAACCATCAGGTGAGATTCTTCATATTTCTTGAGTAGATGTATGTCTTACATGATAATTTTACAAGGCTTAATTTGTTTTCATGCAGTTACAATAATCTGTAAACGTCCCATATAGTGTATCATATCAAAACTTAAAATCAAGAAAAAACTCAAATTTTTTTTATCCTTTATTTCAATAATAGAAACACGGAAAAATCACTTGGAAAAATGTAAAAAAATAATACTATACTTGCATATATTTTTATGCCTAAATCCAATGCAGTATCAAAAAGTAATATGACTTGAAATACATATGAGAGTAAAATCTAAAACAAAACTATTTTGTTGATGTAAAAACTCTTTAGCGCTAGAATCTCATCCAAATGTAAATGTATGTCCGGTATGTATGTGACACCCTGGTATGTTGCCTGCTGTAAACTCTGAGGTTATACGTCTGTGAGCCCTTGCAGGTATGATGATGAATTGTGAAATCAATAAGATTTCTAGATTTGATAGAAAATCGTATTTTTATCCTGATTTACCTAATAGTTTTCAAACTACTCAGCTTTATCAACCAATAGTTTGAGCATGATATGTGGAAACATATGTAGAGTGAAAACTTCAAAGATTTGATATTCATCATATGCATTTAGAAAATGATGCAGGAAAATTATCTCACGCATGAGGTAAAACTCTTTGTGATTATAATAGAGCTGGGAGTCCACTAATGGAAATTGTAACTATGCCTGTTTTTCATAGTAGAGAAGAGGTTATGGAATTTCTTAAAGAACTTCAGAAAATCATGAGAGCAGCATGAGTGAGTGATGCAGATATGGAAAAAGGGCAAATGAGATGTGATGTAAATATGTCAATTAGGCAAGAGGGAACAGATGTATTAAATAATCGTACGGAGCATAAAAATGTAAATTCATTTTCAGCAATAGGGAGATGTATTGATGCAGAGTTTAAAAGACAAAAGAAAATAATGGAATCATGAGGTCAAGTTGAGCAAGAAACTCGATGATGGGATGATGAAACAGGAATCAGTAGTTCACAGAGATCAAAAGAGGATGCAATGGACTATAGATATGTTCCAGAACCTGATATACTCCCAGTCGTTCTAGAAGACGATTTTTTAGAGGAACTAAAAAAATCAGTTGTTGAACTTCCAGTAGCAAAAAGACAACGCTACTTAGAGGAGTATAAGCTAGGAGAGGATGATGCGAGAATACTGACAGCTGATTATGAGCTCTCGTGCTATTACGATGAGTTAGTTAAGCTTACAAAGGATGAGAAAAAATCTTGCAGTATTATAACAAGTGTGTTGCTGTGACTTCTCAATGAATCTGATGAAATAAACACGCTATCTGATTTGCAATTCTCAGTAGCTGATCTGTCAAAAGTTATAACTCTCATTAATTCTGATGAGTTATCTTCTACGAATGCAAAAGTAGTCATTGAAGAGTTATTTAAAAACGGAGGAGATGTAGATACTATAGTCGATAGTAATAATCTACGACAAAAAAATGATATGTGAGCTCTTGAGGCTATAGTAGATGATGTTATATCATCAAACCCAGATCAAGTTCAGGACTATAAATCATGAAATGAAAGAATATTTGGATTTTTAGTGGGACAATGTATGAAAGCATCTGCATGACAATGAAATCCAAAAGTATTCAATGAACTTTTGAAAAATAAACTCGACTAATAAATATATCTGATTTACAAAAAGACAAAAAGTACAGCTAAAACTGTACTTTTTTGTTGTCTCTATACTTGCAGCAGATTTTTTTTTGTGGTAGGATATATGTATATTTATCAAAAATATTTCCCAATGAATATACAAATTGTAACAAATTTCTTCAAAAAAAATAAGGCTGTATTACTGTATGTGGCAGTATTTTTATGATTTTTTATACTGAGCAGTGAATCACTTTTTGCTAATGCACAATCAACTTGATTATCTGAAGAAGATAAATGAGCAATTATAGAAAAAGTTAATCTCTTAATAACCTGAGCAGCAGCGCTAATGGGAATGGTGACGTCTTTTATTACTATGTTTTTATATCCAGGATGGACAAATGGAACTTTATTCTGATTGCAAGATTATCTTAAAGAAATATGGATACTTGTATCTAATATAGTTTATTTTATTTTTGCATTCATATTAGTAACTATTGCTTTTATGAACATCATAGGGAAAGGAGATTGAAACTGGGAATTAAAACAAGCAATGCCTAAATTCGTAGTTTGAGTATTAATTGTTCCATTTTCATGGTTTTTTGTTCAATTTTTACTTTCAATATCTGCAATACTCACAGTTTGAGTTTTGACTCTCCCATATGATTCATTTAGTGATCATGACTTATTTGTGCAGGCTTTAGACAATACGGAATTAGCATGAGAAGAAATATGTAAGGATATAATTATTTCTTTAAATTGAGATTTTGGTGATAAGCAAACAGATGGTCTCAATTCAGAAGAATGAAATTTAGATGAAAACATACAATGTTTAGAAGGAGGGAAAGTATCTATTAAAGAGCTCATAACTTGATTAGATGAAAATTGAGATGTATCTGAGGATGCAGCATGACTGCAAAATAGTATATTTGGTGTTATTAGTATTTATTCATACTGAATACTTAGAATACAGGATTTAGATACAATATCTTGAAGAGATTTAGAAACTATTGAGACATTAGTTGACTTAATTTTTAAAGTAGTATTTGATGTATTATTTGTGATAGTATATCTACTACTGATGGTGGCACTATTACTGGCACTATTTGTTAGATGAGTAAGGCTTTGGATATATATGATGTTATCTCCAGTGTTTTGATTATTTTATTTTTTTGGTTCATCTGAAGTTTCAGGTGATTCGGGTTGAAAATTTGGTGTTAAAGAATTTATTCATTTAGCGCTTATACCAGTTTACGTTTCATGAGCATTGGCATTTTGACTAGTATTTATTATGGTAGCTTCAGAATGAGTAAAAGAGGTTAATGATTGAGAGGATGTATTAAAAGCTTGAGGGTTTAGTCTAACTATTTTATGAGCACATGGGAGTGGAGAGTCAGAAAAATCAGTTATTTGAAAACTCATTGTTGAGATTTTTGGTATAGCTATACTCTGGATTGCCGTAATGTTTGCACTCTCAAAATCAGAAACAACTAAGAATATTATTAAACCGATTGCTGACTTCTGACAATCAGTCTGAAAACTTGCAGCAGCAGCACCAACTTATGCTCCTATTATACCTACTTGAAAATGAGCAGATGGGAAACAGCAATATATGTGAGTTGCAGGTTTATCAACTATTTGATCTAGTATAGAAGCAGCTCCTAGACAAGCGGCTCAAAAGAGATGAGGAGACTTTGCAGATAGATTGATTTGAGATGCTGGACCAGTTCAGCAAATTCAAAGAGATCTTAGATCTGCGACAGAAACTCAAAAAAGAAATTGAGAAGCTTTAGAAACAGCATTACAAAATATGTGACAGGATTTATTTAAGTCAAATCCACAAAGAGAACAAAGTATAAATTCTATTAATAGAGAATTATGACTAGATATTGATTTATGAAGAGAAACAGATCCTAGGAGAGTTGCTCAAATAATTCAAGATGCAATTGATGAGCATGAAAATGCATGATTAATGAATGGTACATTTAGACGTAATCATGATAGTCTATTGGCATTTGTGGAATGAATCAAAAATGGTACGAATGTAACTGCTTGAACAGAAACATCATGAGATACAGATACAACTTGAGATGCAACTACCCAAAATGTTTCAATAAGTATTAGAAATGAAACTTGAGCTATTAGTACAACACCATCATTTAATAAATCAGAATTAGAATTTGAATGATCTTGAGATAGTATGTCAGTTGACATTAACACTAGTATTCGAAACTCATTAGAAACTGTAATTTCAGAAGATGTTTCTTACGCTGATGCATTATCTTCTCTTAGAGATCATTTTGATAATGACCAAGCCAGAGCAATACTAAGAGCATTATGAAAAAACGAAGACTAAGTAGATTCAGCTAATATAAAAAATCCCTTCTGGGATTTTTTATATTAGCTGAATAAATTCATAAAGTTCTATAATCTGTACTCACTGCTCTTCAAACTTTCTCATTCACTGAATCTTTTCTTTATTTTCTACTATGACATATTTCAAAGCAGGAGAATCTATCTTTGCAAGCTTGCGTGCTGTTTTTCTTATTTCTGATTTATCAGATGATGATTCAAAATGTAGGCAAATCTTACTTTCTCATTTTTGAACATAAAAATCAAATATAAATTTTCAATTTATTCATCAATGTATGATATATCATTTGGATAATAAATCTAAATAAAGAAGATTTTGATTAAAATTATAATTACTTGAAGCAGTGTAGGATTTTCTTATTCATACATCTCAAAAATAATATTGAATCTTACTAGAAATTACTTTTCCAGCTTTCATATCATATCGATAACATTTTGAGAGGAGTCTTGTGTTTATTGCTGCCGAGAGATAATCAATAAGTGTCAGATGCGAAATTTCGATTTGATTTTCTCATAAATTTCTATGTATTTCTCTGACTGATTTATAATCATGATTTTCAGATAAAAATCATATTACGTTATTATAGAGTGATACATTTTTTATATTATATGACTCTATTATATCAGTTAATAATATATCATTTCTCAGACTAGTGAGTAATATGTCTTTGTACTCGTTTTCGGGTGCTATTCGAACAGTAGGGAGTCATCATCTGATATTTTTTTCTTTGTTTTCAGTGATATTAAGTGGGAATAACTCTATATTTACTACTCACTGTATTTGTATATTATTTCAAACAAGTAATATTTTATATTTTTTAGTCTTGTATAGCTGCATTATTAAGTCCTTTATTCATTCTATATTGTTCATATTTTGCAGAACAATAATTTTAGGAACTCAATATATTCTTACATAAAGATCAAAGAGTATTATAAAATCATCCTTATTTTTTATTCAACCTAGCACATCGAGTTCGTCATTATAATAAAAACACTCATCAATTTTTCATGTTTTTTCTAACATACTCCGAACTAGGCCAGTTCTCCCAGTATGTCTGAGTCATGTCAGTGTAACAATCGATGAGTTATTTAATCAGTTTGCTAGATTTTGGATTTTATCTCCATAACTTCTATATACTTTAATGGCTCTTATGTAATCTCTATTTTTTGTGATCAAATCTTGATACATATTGTATTTTTATGCATTAATATATAGTATTGTAAATAATTATAATTTTAATCAAGTTTTATTATATATTTGTATATTTTTGATATAATGAATTAGTGATAATTATATTATAAATGAAAAATGCTTTTTGTGTTTTGGAATCTTGTATTTTTCCCTATAATACAGCTATATACAAGTAATAATATAACATGAAGGACATTGTAATTTCTCAGATATCTAAAGTTTTATGAGAAGAATATAGTATCGAATTTAAAGATATTCAGCTTTCTACTCCACCGAAATCAAACATGTGAGACCTTAGTTTTGGATGTTTTGTTTTAGCAAAAGAATTCAAAAAGGCTCCTGCTATTATTGCTCAAGAGTTATCAGATTTATTATCTAGTGAAAAATATAGAATTCCAGAAATTGAAAAAGTAGAAGTTGCATCATGATACTTAAACTTTTACTTAAGTGGTTCTGTATATGCCAACGCACTATCTAAATTTATGAGTAAAGATGTCTATTCTGATATTTCGGTAAGTAATCATGAAACAATCTACATAGATTATATTGGAGCAAATGTATGAAAGCCTCTTCATATCGGTCATATGTGTACTCCATTGCAGTGACAAGTTATTATAAATGCATTTAAAAAATTAAACTACAAGGTTATATCTGATTCTCATATATGAGATTGGGGAATTATTTTTTGAAAGCTAATAGTTTGATACGATATGTTTGGGGATGATACTAAACTCGAAGAAAATGCTGTGGAGCATCTCTTTGAAATTTATGTTAAAGTATCTGCTGCAGCTGAAGAAAATCCAGATTTAGATCAAGAATTTAGAAACACATTTAAAAAACTTTCATCTTGAGATGATAAAATGAAAGAGATTTGGGCTCAGTTTACCAAAAAGTCTATTTCAGCAATGAATGTTTTACTTGCTCGTTTACAAGTATTTCCAAAATATAATATTTGAGAGAGTTTTTATGAGTGATTAGGCCTTGCGAAAATGGAAGATTATCCAGATTTAAAGTTTCCGATGCATCAAATTGTCTCTGAACTGATAGAAAAAAATATAGCAACAAAAAATGATGACGGATCAGTTTGAGTCGTATTTCCTGATGAGATGCAACTCCCTTCTTGTATACTACAAAAACGTGATGGTACGCATTGATATCTCGCAAGTGATCTAGCGAGCATAAGATATCGCATGGATAATTGGAATCCAAGTAAAATTATATACTTTGTTGATGTGAGGCAAAAACTTCATTTTGAGCAAGCCTTTGCAATTTCAAGATTAGCAGAATGGTTGCACGATACTACTGAAATCACACATGCTTATAATGGCTTCATATCTCTCAAAGATGGAGCTATGAGTACAAGAAAAGGGAAAATAATAAAGCTTGAAGCACTTTTAGATGAATGACATAAGAGAGCCGCAAGTATTATTTCGGAAAAAAGATCTGATATGTCTCAGTCAGATTTACATGAATTATCAGAAATAATATCTATTTGAGCTATTAAATATTGATATCTCAAAAAAACTCGTGAATCAGATAGTATATTTGATTGGGATGAATATATGAGTTTTGAATGAAATAGTGGACCTTACATACAGTATGCGTATGTGAGAGCTCAAAAAATCCTACAATCTCAAAAATTTGATATAAACTATGAAAACCTCCAGTTTGAGAATCCAGAAGAAAATAATCTTATTGCTCACATTATTTCTTTTCCTGATATAATTTCACAGCTTACCGTTCATTATCATCCACATGTTTTATGTTCCTATGTGTATGAACTCACAAAATTGTTTTCATCTGTATATGCAAATGTTCAAATACTTTCAGAAGAAGATGCTACTTTAAAAAACTCTCGTCTCGCTCTATTACGTGCTTTTTCAACAATTATGGAAGAGAGCTTTGATATCCTTGGTATTTCTCTTCCTCAAGAAATGTAATATGACTGTAAACTATAATAACTTTGCAAAGAGTTTTGCTGATTCTCGTAAAAATATGAAATGGGCTGAGCTTGAATATTTTTTTACAAAAATTAACAGCTGAAATCTTCTAGATATTTGATGTGGGAGTTGAAGACTCCTTGAGCAATTTAATACATATTTTGGTGATTTACCTAAATCGTATTTATGAATAGATTTATCTGCATGACTCTTAGATGAAGCTAAAAAATCATACCCTAAGATGAGTTTTTTAGAGTGAAATATGATTGATGTGATTTCACTAACCCAGGGAAAAAAATATAAGAATGCTTTTGTTATTGCGAGTTTTCATCACCTGCAAACTATAGAAGATCGTCAATTATTTTTGGATAATCTATATCAGGTGTTAGATTGCTGAGCAAGGGTTTTTATGACGAATTGGGCACTCAATTCACAAAATAATAATGTGAAATACAAAGACTCAAAAATACCTAACAGTGAAAATATATTTGGCTGAACTGACTATAATATTTTATTTTGAGATAATGAAAGATATTATCATTGTTTTAGTTTACATGAGTTAGAGACGCTTGTTGTAAAATCTTGATTTACAGTTATAGAAAATAGACTTTTTGAGGGAGAAAGAAATTTTATCACAATACTAGAAAAATAAATTTTAAAATTCTGTATTTATGATATAATTTTATGTATTATTATCTTTCTCATAAACATGGAATTAAGCTACCAGCAACATATTGATAAAATCGATGCTCAAGTTGATGATATTATATCGCGCGTTGAATCATATATGTGAATAGATGATTCGCTTGTGAAAGAGCAATTATCACAAGCGTATGAGTTTGCAAAACAAGCTCATAAATGAGTGACAAGATTATCATGAGAACCATATATTTCTCATCCTGTTGCTGCAACACAGATTCTCCTCTCACTCAATCCAGATATACCAACAATTCAAGCGTGTTTTTTGCATGATGTAATAGAGGATACTGATTTTACTTATGATGATATATCTGAAATTTTTGGAAAAGAAGTAGCTGATCTCTGTAACGGGATGAGTAAGCTTGAAAAAGTAAAATACCGTTGAGAAGATAGGGCAATTTGAAGTCTGAGAAAGATGTTCATAGCTATGGCAGATGATATAAGAGTTATATTTATTAAGCTTTCTGATAGGCAGCATAACATGCAGACTCTTATGAGTCATCCTAATCCTGAAAAAAGAGAGAGAATTGCTTTAGAAACGCTTAATATCTATGCTCCTATTGCTTGAAGACTGTGACTCTACAATCTTAAAAGTTCTCTTGAGGAAGAATGTTTTGCGGTTTTGCATCCTCAGGAGCAAAAGAAACTTTTAGCTGAACTAGCATCTCTTTCAGATACAAGAAAAGAGTTTCAAAACTCAGCAGTATTAGAAATACAAAAACTCTTAGAAGGGATAGATATTGCTCATAAAGTTGATTTTCGTATTAAATCACCATACTCAATTTATAAAAAAATGCAGAGAAAGGGGATAGAGCATCCTCAAGATTTGTATGATATATATGGTATTAGAATCGTAGTTCCTACCGTAGCTGATTGTTATAGAGTATTATGAGAAATTCATAGTGCCTGGCATACACTTCCGTACAGATTTAAAGATTATATAGCTCTGCCGAAACCAAACTGATATCAAAGTCTTCACACAACTATAGTTGGATTTCTAAAAAATTTTACGAAACAACCAACAGAGCTTCAAATCAGAACTCAGGAAATGCATAAACGTGCTGAGATTTGAGTTGCAGCCCATTTCGAGTATAAGGAATCATGAAGTAAGATTGCAACTGAAATTGATTGGGTGAGTGATCTAAAAGAATTAGTAAATAATGTTGGGAATAATGACCTCATAAGTTCACTCAAAATAGATACATTTAAAAATAGAATTTTTGTATTTACTCCAAATGGTGATTTGATTAATCTCCCTACAGGGTCTACCCCAATTGATTTTGCGTATCATGTTCATACAGATTTAGGGGATCATATAACTATCGCAAAGGTAAATTGAGCAGTTCATCCACTGGATAAAGAGCTTAAAAATGGTGATGTTGTAGAGGTTATTATAGATAAAAAGAGAAAACCAAGTCCTTTTTGGCTATGATATGTGAAAACTATCAAGGCAAAAAATAATATCAAAGCTTTTCTCCGTAAGTGAGATAAAGAAACCCATAGAGACAGAGGAAAAGAAATTATTAATAAATACTTAGAAAAGGCTGGTCATCCCATACTTGATAAAGATCTTACAGTAATGAAAATTATTGATGATCGTGAATTAAATATGGAGGATAGATTACAGCTATTAGAACAGGTATGAAATTTTTCTATTACTCCACCATCGTTAATTCGTAGGATATTAAAATCTCAGAATATTCATTATATCAAGAGTGATAAATCAAAAGATACAGATGAAGGAAAAATTACTTCTAACAATAATGATACTAAAAAAGAAATTATTATATGATGAGAAGAAAACCTTCCCTATAAAACGTGCAATTTATGTCATGGAGAGGATAGTAGCGAGCCGATTGTTTCTCATATCAATTCTAGAGGTCATTTCACAATTCATAAAAGAAATTGTAGCGTTCTAAAATGAGTCAATAAGGATAGACTCATGAATGCCTACGTTAAATGAGAAGAGGCACTAACTCTCTTCAGGATATCAATGACTCTTGAAAATAAGATTTGAATGATGAAGGCTATTTCAGAGACACTATTCGCAATGGAAATAAATATCGATGAACTTCATACGAATAAAATCTCCAAAAATAAAACTATTCTTACAATAGCGCTCGAAGTAAATGATTATGAATATTTAATTATAGATAGATTTATTGAGAGAGTGTCATTTATTCTTTGAGAATCTATGATTGATTACAAATTAGAAGAAATACGATGCCAGTAAGGTAATTTACTATAAAAAAAAACACTCAGATTTTGAGTGTTTTTTTATATTGATTTATTACTTTCTGATTTCTAGAGCAGTAATTACTTCTTCGTATTTAGCAGCGTCTTTTCTTTTGAGGTAAGCTAACATTTTTCTTCTTTTTGCAACCATCATCATAATTCCTCTTCTTGAGTGATTATCTTTTTTGTGTTCTGATAGATGTTCTTTTAAATTTTCAATTTTTGCAGTAAGTATTGCAATTTGTACTTCAGCAGATCCAGTATCTCCCTTAGCTTTAGCAAATTTACCAATTATTCCTTCTTTGTCTTGTTTAGTAACAGTCATCTGTGTATTTTTTATAATATAAAATGTAATAAACCAGAAAAATACGCTCGTAAATTACAAGATTATTATAGTTAAAAATATTATTTTGCAAACAAAAAAAACCTTATTTATAGCTTTTCTTGCTCTTAAAAACTTATATAATATTCGTAACTAATTTGCACAATAAAATTATATGAGCTCCAGAAAAAACAACTTTTGAAACATTTTTTTTAGTTTCTTTGATAGATATCCAAGAGAATATTTTGTAATTGCATTTTTTGCGCTGTTTTATTTTGCCATCATTTGGGAGACTTTTTCTTATACAGTTATTAATCATCAATTTTACAACGAGCTTGCAAATAAACAGCAAGTTTGAGAAGTGGAAATCCCTGTTACTAGGGGAACTATATATTCTATGCCTAGCGATGTGAGTAAGCAGGGGACTGTTTTTTCAACTTCTGTTGATCTCAATGATATAGCAATTGATCCACAAATTGAGTGAGATAAACCTAAGCTTGAAGCTTTTCTCACAGATATGCTATATAATGAGATGTGTTATATAAAAACTTCTCAAGAGTGTTATAATGAGCTATTAAGATTTTTACGAGTATTAGAAATTCCAGATTATGTATTTACCGAGGAATATATAAAAGACCTTATATCTGAAAATGTTGAACAAAAAATTACCAAGGATAAAATCACAAGTGTAAAATTACGAGAAGCTCTCAGTCCAGAAGATGAAAAGACTATTTTATCTTGGTGAATTGCTTGAGTATATCCATCAGAAAATGGCTTATATATTAATCCGGAAGAATTAATTAACCCAGAACAATTTTCTCAGCTATATGTATGACTGTATGGTGGAGATGTTGATCAAATTATATATGCAGTGAGGTCTAGAGATTTGAGATATGTTCCAATTTATCAAAAATTATCTCTAGCTACTTCTGATGAGATAGAGCAATATATCAGTGATGAAAATCAGGCTCTGGCTCAGTGAATCATAGATAAACAGGAGAGCATATGATGATTTATTATACTCAATCCTCACGCGCAACGTATCTATCCAGAAAACTTAATTTGAGCACAAATACTTTGATTTCTTGATAACGGTGGAGTCTGAAGATATTGATTAGAGGGGTATTTTAATGAAGTTTTAAGATGAAATCCAGGTGAGTTAGTTGCAAAAAAAGATATTAAAGGGAGAAATATAGACCCTGTTTCTTTATGAGAAGATAATATAAGCGCATTAGAATGAGTAGATATTCAGACAACAATAGATAGAAATGTTCAAAGAAGAGTCGAAACAATTCTAGAAGCTGGTGTTAAAAAATATCAGGCAAATAAATGAAGTATTGTAGTGTTAGAACCTAAAACAGGTAGAATATTATCTATGGCTAATTATCCGAGTTATGACCCAAATAATCCTTGAGAGGTTTATGAATTGAAAAAAGTGAATTATGTAGAGTATCCTAATCCAGAAACAGACTTACTGTGAAAGACGGTTTTTGTAGAAGATATTGAAAGAGGTGATAAGTATATTTATGATGGTAAAGTAGTATACCTAAGGGAGGCTCTTAGAGAAGAATATCTAGACTATGAAAAGACAAAATATACCTATAAAAATGAGTTTTGAGCTTGAGTCTATCAAAACGAAACTATTTCAAGTCTATATGAACCAGGGAGTATCATGAAGACAATTACTGTAGCTGGTTGAATAGATAGTTGAGAAATCCAGAGATATGATTTTTATCAAGATGATGGTAAAGTAACTATTGATAATTTTACGATTCGAAATGTAGATGATGACTGTTTGTGATATCAAACATTTCAAAATGCTTTTAATTATTCTTGTAATGTTTGAATGATTAGGATAGTACAAAAAATGTGAAAAGCGTTATTACATAAGTATTTTACAGATTTTTGATTTGGTGATAAAACAGGCATTACTTTAGACTGAGAGGTTACTGCTAAAATAGAACCATACGAGAGATGGTCAACAGCTAAGCTTCTTACTAGTTCATACTGACTTTGAGTGAGTGTAACACCCCTTCAAATAGCATCTGCATACGCTACTATAGCAAATGGGGGAGTATATATGAAACCTTATTTAGTAGAATCAATTAAATATAGTGATGGTAAACAAGTAAATTTTAAACCACAAGCTGTTAGAAGGGTGTTAAAAGAAGATACAGCTGAAATAGTCACAGAGATGTTAGTTGCATCGGTGGATGATTGAGTGGCTTGAAATGGTCGTGTTGAGTGATACTCAGTTGCAGGGAAAACATGAACATCACAAATAGCGTATAAATGAAGCTATGAAGATTGAGTTGCGTCAACAAATTGATCTTTTGCTTGATATGCTCCAGCTGAGGATCCTAGATTTGTAATACTTGTAAAGCTTGAAAGACCGAGAACGAGTCCATATTGAGGTGCAACCTCAGCTTATATGTTCTGAGAATTGGCTAAAGAGCTCTTGGAGTATTATTGAGTTCCTAAGAAACTGCAAAATGAAACTTGAGAATAATCATAAATACTGTATAAAATATATATTATACATTAATTATTTTACTTGAAAGCGAATTTTCCAAATTTAGTAGAAAGAAATCTAGAAGATTATGGTCTAAATTTTTGAGAAGAATATTATATTGAGTCTATTAAAGATATTTCTTTCTCAGAATTATTTTGGTGAGATATAGACGAAGAAATAGAAAATACATGAGATTATTGAACACATACTGCAAAGTGAGAACTAACTATTCCACAAGGGACAAAGATGAAGATTATGTTTCATTCTTCAAAAGTTTTTGTTAAAATCTCTGTAATATGAAAATTTGATATTAGCGAGAGAGAAAGTAATGATAAAAGATATTCTAGGTTAAAAGTACTTAAAGACGCTGAATTTAATACTTTATTTACTGTGAAATCAAATAATAATAATCCTAATTGAGAAGATTTTTGAAAAAATACTATTAGAAGAGATGGATCTTTTATAATCGAAGCATGAAAATTTTGGATGTTATTTCATATGCCGAAAATAGGACAGAACGTTGAAATTAGAACTTTACAGTGAGATGTAAAAAGTAATGTAAGAGATTTAGTTGCTGCAGAGTAAAGATTTTATAAATAAAACACACATCCAATTGGAAGTGTGTTTTATTTAATTTAATTATGGTGCGCAGAGAGGGACTTGAACCCTCACGAGCGTATTTGCTCACACGCCCCTCAAGCGTGCGTGTCTACCATTTCACCACCTGCGCTTTGTGTATTTCTTAATGTTTTCATCTTAGCTTTCGCTTGATGTAACTTTCCTTCCGTTTCGCTTTTGCTTATCGCAACAGAAACTTAATGGTGCCGAGAGGCGGATTTGAACCACCGACACAGGGATTTTCAATCCCCTGCTCTACCCCTGAGCTACCCCGGCATACTATTTTACATGCTTGTTTTTAATAAAGCTCACCAATTATATAAAGTTTTGAGATTACGCAAATATTTTTTTGATTTTTTATGTTTGATTAAGCCGGGCTTTCTCTTACAATCTGTTTTATACTTATTTATTATATTATTTTAACAGATGGAAGTTCAGGTATGTAATGGAAAATCTTGTGCAGGAAAATATAGTAAATATATCACTGCAAGATTAGAAAATGATATAAAATTTTATAAATCTAAAAATGTTAAAGTCTGTGAAGTTGCTTGTATGTGACAGTGTAAAAAAGCTCCAAATATCAGGCTTAAAAATACAGTTCATAATTGGATGAATCCTGCCAAGGCATCTGACTTAATTCAAAAAAACTCTAAATAATGAAAATATATAATACCCTCTATAGAAGAAAAGAAGAATTTAAACCACTCAGATTTCCGCAGGTAAAACTGTATCAGTGTGGACCAACAGTTTATAATAATGCTCATATATGAAACCTCAAAACATCAGTGGTTGAGGATGTTGTTGCTCGCGCGCTTAAATATCTCTGATATCAAGTCACTGTTACTATGAATATTACGGATATAGATGATAAAACTATAAGAGACAGTGTCGCTGCTGGTGAAACGCTGAAGGTTTTTACTGAAAAATACACTGAAGTCTTCTTAGATGATTTAGAAAAACTTTGAGTTGATCTTCCTGAAAATATTACTCCTATCTCAGGAATAATACCTGAAATGGTTCGTATGATACAAACGATGCTCAATAGAGGTTTTGCCTATCTTGCGGATGATAATAGTATCTATTTTGATGTTACTAAATCTAAGAGATATGGCCAACTCGCAAACCTCGATCTCTCTGGAATGAAAGAGTCAGTGAGAATAGATAATGATGAATATGATAAAGACTCAGCTGCTGATTTTGTACTTTGGAAAGCTTGGAAGTCAGAAGATGGAGACAACTATTGGGAAGAATCTTTTGAAGTAAAAGGAGAGAGTTGAAATAAAGAATCAAAAACATTAAAATGAAGACCAGGTTGGCATATAGAGTGTAGTGCTTGCGCGATGAAGCACTGTGGTCCACAGATTGATATTCATATGGGATGAGAGGATTTGATATTTCCTCATCATCAAAATGAAATAGCTCAGACAGAGGCTTGTACAGGGAAACAATTTTCTAAATACTGGATGCATTCAGGTCATCTCATGGTTGATGGGAAAAAGATGAGTAAATCTCTTTGAAACTTTTATACTCTCAGAGATTTAGAAGAAAAATATCCAAATGAGCCAAGACTCCTGCGAGCAATAAGAATGTGATTTATCAATTGACTCTATAGAGAACAAATAAATTTTAGCTTTCCAAAACTCGAGCAAAATATCAAAACACTTCAAAATATTGATGAAACTTGCAAGAGATTAGTGAGATATATGGCAGAGTACTCATGAGTTCGACCTGAGTTTAGAAACTATATGCAAGAAGTAATTCAGGGCTACGCAGTAGCGCTTGAGGATGATTTCGCATTTCCAGAAGCATTTGCCATACTTTTTGATTTCCAGAGCTATATCAGTAAAGAGATTTCAGAAAATACCCTCACGCTCGACGAGCAAAATGCTGCAGTTGATATGTATATGCAATTCAATGAAGTATTTAATATACTTGATGTGAGTATCTTTGAAGGAGGAGAAGATATTCCAGAAGAAATACTTCACAAAGCTATTGCTCGTGATGAAGCGAAAATAGAAAAAAATTATGCACTCTCAGATACACTCAGAGATGAGATAGTAGCTGCTGGATATAAAGTTATAGACACCAAGCAGGGAACAGTTGTTGAAAAAGCATAAAAAAAAACAGTAGAGCTATCTCTACTGTTTTTTAGTGATTAACTCGAGTTTTTTTTGTCTTGAGAGTTTTTTTATCTCTAGCTCTCTTTTTGTTGCCTCACTTCTATCTCAAGCCTCTTCACTGTAAACTAGCTCTACAGGTAGTCTGGCCCGAGTATACTTTGCTCCACCAGGAATTTCTCAGTTATGCATTTTGAGCCTCTTTTCTAGATTATTTGTGATTCAAGTATAGAGAGAGTCGTCTGAGCATTTGAGGATATAGAGACAGTACATAGATTTTTGTATTAAATAGTCTTATGTGATATTATAGAAACAATATATTTATCACAAGTTTTTATGGGATGTGAAGCAACATCAAATCAAGTAGAAGATGCTATTAATGAAGCTCTTGGTTTAGTTCCACAGTCAGAAATTGATGTTATAACTACAGAGACTCAAGAATGTCTTGAAAGTCAGAGAATCAATATTGAAAAGGTTAGAAACACAGTACTGAGCATAGGTCAAGAAGAAAGATTATTCTTTATAGATTTCTTCAATGCTCCTGCTGATCCAGATTGATTTGTTTCTAAAGTAATACTAATTCAAACTCGTTTAAATTTTCCTGAAAATAAAAGAGATGGTGTTATTGGGCCATATACTTTATCACAAATATATACGCGCTACTATATTCAACAATATGATAATTTACCACTAGCTCAAAAAACTCGGTTGGATATTTATGCACAAATGCAGGACTATCAAGATAGAAATGTTTATAATTCTGCTTGAGAGTTTGTTAGAACTATCTCTGTAAGCTCTAAACCAAACGTGTTCGATGATAGGAGATATTGGTGATGAGAATCCTTTGATCCCCAGGAAGATAATCCAGTAGATGATTTTAGACCGAGACAATGAACTATGTTTGCAAACTGAATTATAGATAGAGGGTTTGACACAACAATAAGAAGAGAGGCAAATACAATATATATTGAAGTTTTTCAATGAAAGCATATTTTAAGTTTGTATAATGAAAATGGTGAATGTGAACTTGTTACATATACATCCCCTTGAAATGCTTCTAGATGAGCTAATGGAAGATATAATATAAATGCATGAACTAGTACAAATTTGCACCATATGTCCAATGACTTAAATTGAGCTCCTATGCCTTATGGAATTAATGTTTCAGATTGGAATATTATGATTCATTCTTGAGCTTGAGTCGTAAACGGAGATTTTGAATCAGCTTGATGTTATAGGGTTGCTTTAGCACCTGCGAGTTATATTTTTTCAAGAGTAAGAGAAATGTGAAATTTTCAACTTGTTGCAAATATTTAATATATTTTCTTTTGAAAAATAAACTCTAGAAGTACAATACTCCTAGAGTTTATTTTTTACGAGACTATATGACAACACAAACTATTTTTATTATCATAATTTCAATATTCTTAGCAGAAACCCTACTTACAAAGGTATTATGATATTTAAATACTCGCAGGTGGAGTGAAACCCTTCCAGCTGAGCTGGCATGAATCTATGATGAAACAAAATATGCAAAATCTCAAAAATATGAAAAAGCAAAATATATGTTTTGATGGGTATCATCAATTCCGACATTTTTGATAATGCTAGCAATATTGCTACTTTGAGGTTTTGGAGCCTTAGATGAATTTTTGAGACAATTTACAGACAATGCAATACTCTTAGCTCTATGATTTTTTGGTATTATTTCAGTAGTTTCGACTCTGATTTCTCTTCCGTTTTCGTATTACGCAACTTTTGTGCTTGAGGAAAAATTTGGATTTAATAAAATGACGAGAAAACTATTTTTTACTGACGCTGTAAAATGATTCTTTCTCTCAGCACTTATTTGAGGACCACTCCTCGCTCTCATAGTTTGGATTTATAGCGCTGTTGGTGAGAGTTTCTGGATATATGCATGGATAATTTCAGTAGCATTTTCACTCTTTTTTATGATGTTTTATTCGAGTCTCATTGTCCCTCTTTTCAATAAACAAACCCCACTAGAAGAGTGAAAACTCAGAGATGCCATTGAGTGATTTGCAAACAAAGTCGGATTTACAGGAACTGATATATACGTGATTGATGGATCAAAGAGGAGCTCAAAAGCTAATGCATATTTTTCTGGATTTGGTCCTAAGAAACGGATTGTCCTGTTTGATACACTCATAAATGATCTCTCAACGCAGGAACTCGTTGCAGTACTTGCACATGAAATAGGTCATTACAAACGAAAACATACTCTCCAAATGCTAGCTCTCTCTACTATTCAAACGGGGATCATACTCTATATATTTGCACTAGCTCTTGCGATGCCAGCTGCATCACAGGCTCTATGAGGAACAACGCAGAGTTTTCATCTCTGAGCTGTAGCCTTTGGGATACTATTTACTCCAATTTCTATGATATTTGGTATGCTGACAAGTGTATTTTCTCGTAAAAATGAATATGAAGCAGATGCTTACGCAAAAGAAAACTATTCAGGAAAACACCTGTCTAATGCTCTCATAAAGCTCTCTCGAAATAATCTTTCAAACCTGAGACCACATCCAGCATATGAATTTTTTTACTACTCTCATCCTACAGTTTTAAAAAGATTAGAGGCACTAAAAACATAGTATAATTAATTTTTATAAAATTTGAGCTAATATTAGCCATACAACTCAATATATGCTATGATAAGAGGGAATTATATTCTCTCTTGTTTTTATGTTTTATAGACTCCTATCAAAAAACATCTTTCGAAAGAACTCCTTTTATGATAGAGGGAGTTACGAAAACATTCTTTTAGACCCAAAAAGCAAACTTTGAAAAATACTTACTAAGTTTATTCAGCTTTGTGTATTTATTGCAGTGTGAGCAATAATATTTGAGACAGTAGAGCCGTATGGGAGTCAGTATTATTTTGAATTTTTGCTTATAGATGCGTGTGTATCACTCATCTTTGCTGCTGAATATCTCTATAGATATATGCGATCAAACTCAAAAAAAGATTTTATTTTTAAAGGAATGAATATTATTGATTTACTTTCTTTTGCTCCATTTTTTGTCTGATTAGTCTTTTCATCATTGGCTTGACTTGATATTCTCAAGATTTTAAGAGTATTTAGAGTTCTCAGGCTCTTTGAGGTTTCGGCTCAATCTCCAATTGCAATATGATTTATAAAAACCATCAGAGAATACCAAAAAGAGTATCGAGCTATACTGTGAATATTTTTATCTATTCTCATTATTACCTCAAGTTTTGTGTTTTATATAGAGTCATCGGTGAATCCTGAGTTTTCCTCAATACCAGAGTCTCTATGGTGGGGGATAGTCACTATGACAACGGTATGATATGGTGATATAGCTCCAATTACGGTGCTATGAAAATGTCTGTGAGTCATACTAATATTACTTTGACCAGTGCTCCTAGCTGTAATATCCTCTATCACTATTCTCGTATTTATGGATGTAGCAGAAAGTCAGAAAATTACGGGATCAAAGGTATGTCAAACCTGTAAAACTCGTAATAACGAACATGCTAATTTTTGTTTCAATTGTTGAGAGCAGCATTTTACAGATACAGATGTAGTTGATGATTGAATCAGGAGAATACCACTCCTCAACAAATTATTTGGATGAAAATAAAAGTATTCCTATCCTAAATCCTATCCTTTTTTGTGAAAAGAAAGGGTCTACAATCACTTGTAATATAGCACTATTTGAGTATAAATAGTGCTATATTTTAGCCTCAAATTTTGTGTATGTCAGAAAAGAAAAAGTTTTATGTCACAACTCCTATTTACTATGGAAATGGTCTTCCACATGTTGGACATTTTTATAGTAGCATGATAGCTGATATCATCTATAGATTTCATAAAATTTCAGGTTATGAAAGTAGATTTACCACTGGTATAGATGAAAATAGCCAAAAAGCAGTTATCAAGGCTGAGGAAGAATGAAAAGAAATTTTGGACTACCTTGATGATATGGCTGAGTGACACAAGCAGGTATGGGAACACTTTAATATGGGGTATACGGACTTTATTCGTACTACAGAGCCACGTCACCATGCTCTAGTACAACAAGTGTTACAACACTGTTATGATAAAGGTGATATTTACCAAGGAGAATATGAAGGAATGTACTGCGTCGGATGCGAGTCATTTAAAAAAGACGATGACCTCGTATTTCTTAACAAGACTTCTGGAGAGACCTTTCCAATTACTCCAAAAGTAGTTCCAAGTGATAATATCATAAAAGTCTGCCCTGATCACCTCAAAACCCCTGATAGTATCAAGGAAAAGAATTATTTTTTCAAACTTACAAAATATCAGACTTGGATGCAAGAGTTTTATGCTGCAAATCCAGATTTTGTAATACCGAGTCATAGATTTAATGAAGTAAAATCATTCGTAGAGTGAGGATTAGAGGACTTTTCTATATCTCGTGAAACGAACACATTTGGTATCCCACTTCCATTTGATGACTCTCAAGTAACATATGTCTGGTTTGATGCATTATTCAACTATTACACGAGTCTCAGATATAGTCCCCACCCCCTCCGTCCTTCGTACACCTCCCCCTTATCCAAAGGGGAGGAATATTGGTCTCAATTTACTGATGAATCAGATTTTTGGCCTGCAAATTTGCACGTAGTAGGAAAAGACATTATCAGATTCCACGCTATATTTTGGCCAGCAATGCTCGCGAGTTATTTTGATCTGTGAGAGCAGGGAAGTGATGGTGTCTTACATTACAAGAATTCAGATAGAGAGAAACTTCCAGAAAATATACTAACTGGATGATATTTCACAGTAGATGGTCAAAAGATGAGTAAATCAATCTGAAATGTTATAGAGCCAGTACAATACAGCAAGGACTATTCAAAAGAGCTCCTGACGCTTTATATGCTCAGTGCGTTCCCTATTTGAAATGATGGAGATTACGATAGATCTGATGCTATCAAGACATATAATGCTAAGCTCGCGAATAATTTATGAAACCTCGTGAATAGAGTTGTTGTTCTCTCTTTGAGACTAAGTGATACAGCATGAGTTTTAGAAAACAATGCTACATTAACAGCTCTCCCATTCTCAGCAGATCAAGCTCATGAAAATATTCAAAAATTAATTTCTCAGTATAATCTAAAGTGAATACTGGATTATTCTTTTCAACTTCTTGATTCACTCAATAAATTTGCAGATGAAACTCAGCCATGGATTACTATCAAGGATG
>JAHDCR010000003.1:0-4677 GCA_020629795.1 Candidatus Altimarinota bacterium | reverse complement strand
GATTCACTCAATAAATTTGCAGATGAAACTCAGCCATGGATTACTATCAAGGATGATGAAGAAACAACAAGAAACAATCTCTATATTTTAGCAGAATGAGTGAGACAAGTATGACTCGTACTTTATCCGTTTTTTCCTGAAAAGATGGCTGAAATGTTTAAAAAGTTAGGACTTGAGGATTATGCTAGCCAATTGGAAAACTGAAAGCTCTCCGAACTTCAAAATACATTAGAAAATTTCTATATCACAGAAAAATGAGAGGCTCTCTTTGCGAGGGTTGAAAATAAATAATTTAAAATTATTATTAAAAATAAGTCAAATATATTTGACTTATTTTTAATTTTGAATAATATCTGCGAACTTCAAGTCTAATGATGGGGCCCACACAGTCTGTTCGCTGGGAACCTCCTTGAAGTTACTGCGGAGCAAGGTTGCCACCTTTGCTCCACCTGCCTCGATGACCACTGTCCCGGTCATCGCACTCTGTCAGAGAGGTATGCTCGTCGAGCAATAAAGCTTCCAGAAAGGAGGTAAAGAGGATGCATTCCTCTCTGACACTTTTCCCGAGCCTAGCTTAGCTACGTGTTTTGGAAATCTGAATCTAGTCCGTCATCCGACGGGCTTTTCTGTTGCTTATATATTTCCCCAAATACTGATGATACACACTCCGATGAGCATGATGCTCACTGCTATAAGTTTTTGGAGGATATTTTTTTCTTTGAAAAAGAGAGCTCAAAACAGTACTGAAAATATTCAGCTGGCTCGCTTGATAGATACGACATAAATCACTAAAGTATATTTGAGGGCTAGAAACTGCAGTCAAAGTATGGCAGCTCAGATAATACTATACTGAGAAATAGCCTTTATTGCTTTTTTGTCTGCTAACTCATAAAAACTCTTACTTCTATAGTATAGTATTATTGGTGTCATAACTATAACTATAGTTATACTTGTGAGGAGAATCCAGGGTAATACTCATATTCATTCAACTCAAATTTTATCAAAAGGTGCACTAATACTCCATAAAAACGCAGTCAATAACATATATCTTGCTCACCTATCTCTAAATATCGCTTTGATAGGTTCTAATAATCATTGAGAAGATCAAACTCATAAAAAATACGTTCCTATAAAAATTAATAATACTCATATAAATCAATATAGATTAGGAGTTTCACCATTTATAAAATAACTTGTAACATATAATAGTGGTATAGTAATTGCTCAAAGAGGTCATACCAAGGAAATATCTCAATATTTTACAGATTTTAACAGCCAAATGGTAGTTATAGCATTGATACATGAGCTCACAATAAGCGCGATGAATACGCTCGAACTAATACTAGGAATTTGTATAAAAAAGCACCCAAAAATTGATATAAGTCAGGTTAATAATCTTCATCCATAGGCTAGAGTATACTCATTAACTTTATTTTTATCATTTGTTGTAAGTGCTTTACCAGCTGCTTCGATACTAGCTTTTGAAAAAGCTGTTAAGATTGATAATATGATTCACAGCATTATTTTTTCTTTTTGTAATACATTTTTTTTGTGAGGTAGAGATCATCCTCTATGAGCTTACGGTTTTTTGAAATCAAATCTCAAATCACTCCAAGCGCTACAAATATGGTAGCTATCATGAGAAATGTTCATGAGAGTATGAGCGACTGTATATGTCATGTTGGACCATCTATTGTGATATAAAAATAGAGAAATCTCATTATTCATATTATCGCGAGTATTCAAAATACTGCTGCTATAGAAAAAAATAATTTCATAGGATGATACATCGCAAAGACGCGAATCAATATAGAAAAAGTCTTAAACATGTGTTGCCACATATTTTTAAACAGACGAGATTTTCTTGTTGGTTTATTGGTAGTGATGTATATGTGATCTATCTTTATCTTTTTACTTCCTGCTTGCATAAGAGTATCTACTGCGTAGCTGAAGTCACTGGTTACATTGAGCTTTAAGAGTGACTCTCTCGAGTAGGCTCTAAATCAACTTACAGAGTCAGGAACGTTTGTTCCAGAAAGCGTTCTTACCATGAGACTTCAAAGCCACTGAAAAAACTTCTTAAGTGGAGAAAAATGCGAGATAGTAGCAGTTTGCCTGTCACCCATCACGATATCAGCCTGTTTACTAATTATAGGCTGCACGAGATTTGTAATATATTTTGAGGGATACTGATTGTCTCCATCGGTATTTACAAGTATATCAGCTCAAGATTTGAGAGCCTTATGAACTCAGCTTCTAAAAGCATTTCCAAGTCACTTATTTCAAATATGCTTTACAATATGGTTAACTTTGTGTTTTTTGGCTATATCTATAGTCCTATCACTGCTCCCATCATCGATAATCATCGTCTCGATTTCAGAAATACCCTCTATTTTTTTTGGGATTTCCTTGAGTACTGATGCAAGAGTCTTTTCCTCGTTATAACAGGGGATTTGGATGATAAGTTTCATAGTTTATTTTCCTATTCAGATATAATTAAATCATTTTTCTTGCATGATGTGTTTGTTGTAAATGTTCCTTCCATCTACAATTACATTTCACTTCATAAGCTCTGAAACTTTATCAAAATCAGGATTTCTAAATGCATCCCACTCAGTGAGTATAATAAGCGCATCAGCTGATTTAAGCGCATCATAGTTTCGAGCTGTAAATATAACTTTTTGCTCATTTTCAAACTCATGAGCCATATTATCCATTGCAACTGGATCAAATGCCCTAATAGTATCGACTCACAGAGACAAGAGCTTGTTAATGACATCTATACTCGGAGCATCCCTGATATCATCAGTTTTTGGTTTAAAAGCCAGCCCCCAAATTGCAATAGTTTTTCATTTTAATTCTGGAAGGAGTGATTGGAGCTTTTCTACTGGTTTTGTCTTTTGCCTTGCATTGACTGACTCTGTAGCTTTGATAATCTTAAAATCAATTCAGTACTCTTTACCTGTTTCGATGAGAGCTGAGACATCCTTTGGAAAACAGCTCCCACCATATCCTATACCTGCATGAAGAAACTTTGAACCAATTCGTGGATCTAGACCAATCCCTTTGGAAATATCTCCTACATTTGCACCAACTAGCTCTGCAAAGTTTGCAATCTCATTAATAAATGAGATTTTAGTCGCAAGAAATGAGTTTGCAGCATATTTTATGATTTCACTCGATTTGATATCTGTAAACATGAGTGGTTTATCTGTCCTCGTAAAACTTTTATATATTTCTGTCATCACTTGCTTTGCTCTCTCTGACTCTACTCCACATACTATCCTGTCAGGCAGCATAAAGTCCTTGACTGCACATCCCTCTTTGAGAAACTCTGGATTCGATACTATATCAAAATCTATATTTACCTCTCTGGATTTAAGTATATCACTCATAAGATCCTTACACATATCTCCAGTAGTTACTGGTACCGTAGATTTGTTAATAAAGACCTTGTAGTCAGTCATATTTTCAGCAACGGTAGTTGCGACTGCTTTTACAAATCTGAGATCAGCCTTGTGATTTGCATCTGGTGGAGTTCCTACAGCTGAAAATATAGCTGTAGCAAACGCTACTCATGCTGAGGCATCTGTTGTAAAATCGAGTCTTCATTCTCTATAGTTTCTCACTACGAGCTCCTGAAGTCCAGGCTCATAAATAGGGATAATTCACTCTTTAAGATTATCTACTTTTTGCTGATCTATATCGATACACAGCACATCGTGTCAGACTTCAGCGAGGCAAGTTCCTGTTACGAGCCCTACATATCATGTTCCAAATATTGTTATTTTCATGCGTGCATTGTAATGAATTTCCAGCTATCTGCAACTGCCTCTTGCACGGTTCTTTTTGCTTTCCATTTGAGGAGCTCTTGTGCTTTTTCAGGAGAGCAATATGCACTTGCTATATCTCCAGGACGTCTAGATACTATAGAGTAGGGAAGAGCTGCTCAAATAATATTTTCAGTTATGGCTATCATCTCAAACACAGATGTTCCTTGGCCTGTTCCGAGATTAAATACCTCAAAAACTCATGCATTATCAAGTGATTGCAGATACAGCAGTGATGCGAGATGACCAGCTGCGAGATCCTCTACATGGATATAGTCTCTCACTCCTGTCCCGTCGATAGTATCATAATCATCTCAAAATACGCTGAGAGATTTGAGCTCAGCTGATGCGACTTTCATGATAAATGGAAGCAGGTTATTTGGGATATCGTTTGGATCCTCCCCTATGAGTCCTGAGCTATGAGCTCCAACAGGATTAAAATACCTTAGATTCATAACTCTAAAATCCTTGTGATTTGCGAGATCTCTGAGAATATTTTCTATAATAAACTTACTCGTTCCATAGGGATTTGTAGTATTTCCTGTGATCGTAGTTTCTGAAAATGGTGGAGTCTGACTTGGATCATATACCGTAGCTGAGCTAGAAAATATGATATCTCTGCAATTATATTTCTCCATGACTTTCGTGAGATTCATGCTTCCGACGATATTATTTTCATAATACTCTTGCGGTTTTTCGCAGCTCTCTCCTACAGCCTTAAGTCCAGCAAAGTGGATTACTGCGTCGATGCTATTTTCAGCAAACACTTGTTCTAGGTCTGAGATATTTCTCAGGTCTCACTCGTAAAATGTGAGCTCCCCCTGCTCGCTTGCGCTCACTTCCCCCT
>JAHDCR010000002.1:137229-144163 GCA_020629795.1 Candidatus Altimarinota bacterium | reverse complement strand
AAGTAATTACTGAAAAGCTTCTTGGATTAACTTTCGATATCTGACCAAAAAGTTTTTTCCAAACAAACTCTAGAGGAGCTGAGCTTCTCTACTCTCTGGTAAAAGATTTTACAAAAAATGCTGAGGGAACAATTTTAGATCTTTATGCATGAACTGGTACTATCGGTATGATACTTTCTGAAAATGCTACTGAGGTTGTGAGTGTAGAGCTTGTAGAAGAAGCGTCTAAAAGTGGAGCGAAGAATGCTGCAAAAAACGCAGTAAGTAATATGAGTTTTGTGAACGCGAAAGTTGAGGAATTCCTTGATGAATATTTAGCAGAAAATAAAAAAGCAGATTTACTGATAATAGATCCACCAAGAGCTGGAATGCATCCATCAGCGCTTCCTAATATCCTCAAGTTTGGGACTGACCAGATGATATACGTATCGTGTAATCCAGCAACACTTGCTCGAGATCTACAATACATTCTCGAGAATTCTGACTACATGATTGAAAAGGTTCAAGCAGTCGATATGTTTCCTCATACACATCATATAGAAACGGTTGTGAGTCTCATAAAAAATAAGAGTATATAAAAAAAACTCAGATTAAGTTCTGAGTTTTTTATTGCAAGTGATTAGATTAAATCCCTACTCCATCTTTAATAGCATTTACTTCGTAGAGAAGTGTTTTGTCTTTTTTGAGCATCTTATCCATCTTGTTGCAAGAGTAGAGTACAGACGCGTGATTACGACCGTTAAAGATGTTTCCTATACGTTCATAGGTATAATTCATCTTAGTCTTGAGAAGGTACATCCCAACTTGTCTTGGTATCATAAATTCTTTTTTTCTATTTTCTCAAAGTATTCCCTCTTTTTCGATACCAAAGTGAGAACTTACAGCATCAAGTATATCTTCGTAAGATTTAATTGTGCTTGATGTTCTTTTTTCTGCTGCTTTAGATTCTCATAGGAGATCAGTTGTAAAGCTAAGTTTTTGGAGTTTTTGAGCAATTCTTGAAAGAGTTGGAGTATTACCTGTGAGTTCGTATTCAGCAATCATTTGATTGAGTACTCATTCGAGTTCTCGTACATTTTCAGTAACATTTGCAGCGATAAATTCAGCAACATCGTGAGGAATCATGAATTCCTTTTCTCTTGCTTTTTCTTGAATAATTGCAAGTCGTGTTTCAAAGTCTGGTTTACCTATATCTACTGTAATTCCCCACTCAAATCTACTTCGCAGTCTTGGCTCAAGCTCTGTAAGCTCTTTTGGAGCTCTATCACCTGAAATAATAATTTGCTTATTTGCATCATATAATATGTTAAAAATATTATAGAGTTCGTTTTGAGTTTGTTCTTTTTTAGAAAGAAATTGTACATCATCAATAACGAGAACATCAATATTTCTAAATTTCTCTAGCATTTTATCGATTTGTCTCTTTTTTACTGCTGTAACATATTCTGTAATAAATTTATCTGCTGTAGTATATACAACTTTTTTGCTTTTAAATTTAGCAAGAATTTCGTTTCCTGTTGCTTGAAGAAGATGAGTTTTTCCAAGTCCTACGTCTCCATAAATATAAAGAGGGTTATATGATTTACCTGGATTTTTTGTAACAGCTTCACAGGCAGAATATGCGAGTTGGTTATCTCCTCAAACAATAAAGTTTTTAAGTGAATATCTACTTGGTGTAGCTGTTTTTCTTTCTACTACATTAATCCCAGTTCTAGACTCTTTTTCAGCTTTTTTTGTAGTTTTTGAGTTTTCCTTTAGGAAACTTTGACAGTCAACCGCGTCACTATTTGATGGATTATCTATATTTGAGTCAACGATAAATTCTACGCTAGAGACATCATCACTGAATTCCCTTTTTGCAGCTTGTAAAAGTATATTGTTGAATTTTGCTTCTAGGTTATCTTTCATGAAACTAGAAACAGTACCAAACACTACCTTGTCTTGAGATATTTCAACAATTGATATTTTTCTAAAATATACGAGGAAATCTTGTTTCTTAATAGTTGAAATAACATCGCTAAGAATATTTTTTAACTTGTAGTGCTTTTCCATGAGTTTTTATATTTTTAATTATATTTTGTATTTGTCTAAATCATCTCTGATGGACTTACAATAAGGGAAATCTCATCTGGGTCAAAAGAAAAGAAATATTTGACAGAGTTTGTTGTATAAAAATCTTATACACTATATTTTTTGCTTTGCTTCAGTAAATACTTACAATGTTTTTATTACTATTAGTATAATCATTTTTTCCCGAATGTTAAAAAATAATTCACTTCTTGCTATTGTATATTGAGTCCTATTTTTTTCTCTTATAGCTATTTATTTTATTCAGAAAGATGAACAGGAAAATCCGTCTATTATCTTTAAGTATCCAGAAGAAGAAATTAGGTATTGATGAGTTAAGGTTCCTGTTTGATGAGTGAATTATTGAAACAAAGAAAGATTTGATAAAGAATTCTTATTAACTTCAAACAATCTATATCAATTCTATCTTTATGTAAAAAGATATCCTGTTTATATTCCATATATAGAACAACAACTTCTTGAGTCTTGAATACACGAGGATTTAAAATATCTCCCGATTGCAGAGAGTGCGCTGCGTGATGATGTAGTCTCATCTGCATGAGCTTGAGGTATTTGGCAATTTATGCCTGATACAGGACGTAGATACGGACTTATAGTTGATGAATATGTAGATGAAAGATATCATTTTGAAAAAGCTACTCAGGCTGCTATTGCATATTTAAACGATCTCTATGATATATTTTGAGATTGGGCTTTAGTATCAGCTGCATACAATAGAGGAGAAAATTGACTGAGAAGAGATATGTCTTCTCAATGAATCGATAATTATTATGATTTATATCTCAACGAAGAAACCTCTAGATATGTCTATAGGATTATGGCAATAAAATATGTAATGCAATCATACTTTGATAACAAGGCAGTGATAGATAAGCTCATTTGAGGAGTTCATGAAATTCCTAAGACTGAAAAGATTGTGGTAAGTAAAATTGATGACTTACAAGTGTGGTCAAGTGATAATAATTATAAATATAAAGACATAAAAACTTTGAACAGGTGGATTGTTTGAGATACTTTACCAGAAGGTAACTGGGAGATTACTATATTACAAGAATAATATGAAATTCTATATTAAATTATTTTTAGCTCGAAACTTGGATAAGCTCATTTCTCTTGCAGAAGAATATGTATTTCATGGTGATCTAGAAAAAATAATCGAGGTAACTTATTCCTACAGAGATATATGAGATGACTGTCTTTTAAATGAGACGCTCTTTGAGGAGTATTTAGGATTGAGTTATCCTGAATCTGATATATTGTATTTAGCAAGAAGATATAAATATAAAGTCCAAGTTCAGATCGTTCTTATTGATGAAATCCTTAAAAAATTATCTACTCTTACGACACTTTCCCGATCTGAAAGCCTTCGAAGGGGTATATTTCAAGAATCACTTGAATATGTGAAGAATATTTTAGAAATTTCAGTACTTGCAACAAGCTTTGAAATGGAAAAAGCTGGTTATACAACATGACTCTCTCAATCCCAAACAATGAAAATAATATCTCAGATAGAATCAAAGGAATCTTTGGCATTTTGATGAAAGGTTATCGAAGACTCACAAGAGTTTTCATTTTGCTATAATTTTATAGTAAAAAATCATGAATCTAAGAAAAAATCACTCTGAGAATCAGATTCTAAGCTGATGAAAAAATATTTAAAAGAAATCAAGAAAAGCGCGCAATGTGATTTAGTAGAAACACCAGATATTAAAACAAAATATATTAAAGGAAGTTTTATGAAAAAAGACATCCTTAGAAAAGATTATAGAAAAATATTTGATAGTGTTTGTGAACTATATTGACTCCCTCAAAGGACAAAGATTACAAATGCCTGATCTATTTACGATGGTGATAATTTTTTAGAGATTCCTAGAAATGATTCTTTTTCAAGTTTTACGGTAGAAAGGCTTTTAAAGCTGCTTACTCATGAAATTGAATCTCACTATATTAATTCTTTTAATGGGAGATTATTATTATGAAAATTTAGAGGAGCAAAAAATCTACCAAAAGAAGAATGACTTGCTATGTTTATGGAAAAGATATTTCATGGCTACACCTATGAAAATATTGATAATATTGTAGAGTACTTTTTTACAATGTTGGCTGGTGAGTGTCTAGACGGTGATAAATTTGAGAATTTCATGAGGATTATGTGAAAAGAATATAAGTGCAAAAGAAACTATACTACTTCAGTAGTGAGAGCCAAGAGAAATTATTCTATAGAGCACGTGTGAGTGCAGCATAAAGATGTAGTGTATTTTAGGTGACTTACCCAAGTTCTTGAGTATTTACAAAATGGATGAGAGTTTAGGAAATTATTTCTTGGGAAAGTTTGATTTGATGATATTGAAAATATAGAGTTGATATATAGTTCTTACGAAGAAAAGGATAAACTCGTCTACCCTATTTTTATATCTGATTTAATTCATTATTATTTTATAGGAAAAACTAACGATACTAATTTTGAGTTCTCTACTCCTGAGTACTATCTCTATTTAAAAAAGAAATATTGGTTTATTGATATAGAAAGCTTCAAAATAATTGATCATATAAATAAAGACTGGAAAAAAATTGAGAGAATTCTAAAGATCTTTGAGAAGATAATTGTTGACTAAATAGATTATAGTGTGTTAATATTCTTATAGTTTGTTAATTAATCATTTTAATGGAATATTTAAGCACTAATTCTCTAAAGGACAATATTGATAGAATCATATCTCCAAATTTTGTTAAGCTTACTTGATTTATATTCAATTATGATGTGAATACTAATGTAAATATAAGCTTATTTACTAATTTTCTAGAAATATCCAGTGATGATTTCTTATTATGAGATACATTTTCTTTATCTGCACAAGTTAGTCTTAGTAATAAAAAACAAGAATTCCTAGATCTAAAATCAGATTTGATAGATAAGTGAAAAGAGGAACTCTGAGTATCTTACAATTACTATGAACAGAACTTTGATAAAATAGAAATATTTTTTGATTTGTTGTCTCTTTACATACCTATAGAGACAGAAAAAATTTATAAATTTCAAAATGACTCAGAAGAACTAACTTGGTTTTGAGGTAATAAGGAGTCTCATATTATTGAGATTGAGCGCTTAGAAGAGCAAGTGTTTTGAAAGAAAATTTCAGATTCCCCTGATTTTTCTAAAAAAACACTTGATTATATATCTGAAAAATATGAAGAAAATCAAGAAGAACTTACCCAGCAAGAGGATATCTTTCTTCACGAATGTTTAGCTATAATGTATGATGCTTCTTGAGTAGATAAGGAAAATACTGGAAACTGAAAGGAATATAATAATCAAACTAATCTAGATTTAGAGGACCCCTTACTTTCTGTAGAGTGATTAGATAAAGATATTTTGGACAAAGAAATTCCCAGAGAGAAGTATGTAGAAATTTTTAGACTTGCTATAGATATATTAGCTTTAGAGTGAGTAGAAGTGGTTGTAAAAGATAATATATCTAATATATCAGTTGGGCCATCAAGTATCAATATCCCCTCACATAAAGACTATGATAATTTAACAGTAAAAAGAATTATTTGACTTATTTCACATGAATTAGAGAGACATGCTATATGAAACGCAAATAACAGTAAGCTCATTTGAAATTTAAAGTCATTATCATATCTCTGACAAGAAGAATGAGTTGCTCATATTATGGAGCACCTAGCGCTAGGATATAATTTAGATTCAATTCCTATGAATAGATATATGCCTAGAATGTTAGCTTGAGAAGTGCTTAAATGAAAAGATTTTAAGAAATTTCTCCATATAATGAATAAGTTAGATGGTCAGAGTATTGATGTGGAATCATTTTTTCTTCGTTTCAAGAGGTGAAAAGACTTAGAACTTCCTTGAGTAAATCCCAAAGAAAAGTTATATGGCCAATGAGCATTAGAAGTAATAGAAAGATTGAGAAAATGAGAAAATCCTCTTGGGATGTTTCTTGCTAAGAATGGCTATTCAGAACAGTGAGAAATAAATGAAATTATTACTGAAAAAACTGATTGAAATATCACTCCTCAAATTATTCATGATAAGGAACTTGTTCTTCCACTCATGTTGTGAGAATTATTAAGATTTCAACTACTTAGCCCTTCTAATAGTAGAAAGTGACTTGAAATATGATGATTTTTAAAATATTTTCAAACTCGCTATGGGAAACTTTTTGATAATTTAGGCTTTTCTTATAAAGATTTTATTAAGAATCATATTGGTGCTCAAAATAAGCGTAATAAACTAAAAGTTAGTCAAATACTAGGTATTTTAAAATCTTAGCTTCCAATTTAATAATATTCACTATAATGACTCTTGTGAGAGCAGATATCTACGCGTTTACGTGAGGAAAGTCTGGACATCATGAGAACAGCCCTGAAGCTAACTGCTTCGGATGTGAGTATAATACATAAACTCATATTACAGCCAGTGCCGCAGAGACTATACTAGGGAGCTTGCTCCTAAAAGGTGAAAAGACACTCTCAGAGTGTTCCCTTGCAGTAATGCAAGTGTGGTGGTAAACCTAGGGTGATGCAATGGGAATGGTACTTTGTGAGAGTTAATGTTCTCTATCGCTCCTGCAAAGTATACTCAGCTAGAGCGTATCGGTGACGATGCGTCGAGATAGATTGATATCGAGATACAAAATCCGGCTTATTACTCTCACATTTTTTTTGAATAATGAAATAATTCCCTATACTGCTAGGGAATTATTTTTATATAAAAACATAAAGTTATGAAATTGGTATTTACAGGAATACAAGGGTGTGGAAAAGGAACACAATGAAGATTACTCGCAGAAAAATACGGATTCGAAATCGTAGAAATGGGAGG
>JAHDCR010000002.1:127454-137129 GCA_020629795.1 Candidatus Altimarinota bacterium | reverse complement strand
TAGAAAAAAGAAAGGATGATAATGAAGCAAGTATCCTCAAAAGAATCGAAGAATATGTAAATCAGACACTTCCAATTGTAGAAGTTCAAAGAAATGAAGGGAGAGTTGTAGAGATTAATGCAGATCAAAGTATAGAAGATGTATTTGCACAGCTAGAATCTAAGCTACAACTTTCATAGAGAGATATAATCCACTTTATTATGACAAATATTATACTAGCCTCTCCGAGAGGTTACTGCGCGTGAGTAGATAGAGCTATAGGTATGCTCGATGACATACTACAAGCTCACTGAGCTCCAATTTATGTAAATCATGAAATAGTACATAACAAGTTTATTGTAAGCTATTTTGAACGCAAATGAGTTATATTTTCCGATGATTTAGATGCTATCCCTTCTGGAAATATAATGGTTTTTTCGGCTCATGGTGTTGCACCGAGTTTTGTGAAGGCAGCAAAAGATAAGTGACTGAGAACTCTGGATGCTAGCTGCCCTCTTGTAATTAAAGTTCATAATGAAGCTAAGAAGTTCATAAAGGAATGATATAAAATCATATATATATGAAAAAAAACGCATCAAGAAGCTATATGAGTTGCAGATAATGATCTTGATAACATCTTTATAGTATGAAATAAACAAGAAGCAGATGAATTAGTCTTTCAGCCATGACAAAAATTAGCTTTACTGAATCAAACTACACTGAGCGTTGATGATACTAAGGATTTGATTTCATACGTTCAGAGTCTATATCCAGATATACAGCTTCCTTGATTTTCTGATATTTGTTATGCTACTACTAATAGACAAGAAGCAGTAAAAGAGGCTGTAAAAGAAGCCGATGCTCTTATAATAGTTGGATCAAAAAACTCAAGTAATTCTACGAAACTTTGCCTTATTTGAGAAAGAGCTGATATACCCTCTTTACTGATAGATACACCTGAAGAAATTCCAGATGATTTTTTACACGGAATCAAAAACCTTGCAATATCTTCTGGGGCAAGTGTGCCTGATAGTTTAGTACAAAATGTCATTACTTTCTTAGAGGCTAAATGAGCGAAATTTCTCAAAGAAATTATAACAAAAGAGGAAAAAATGATTTTTCCTTATAAACTTGATTTAAGCTAATACCTATATGGATTCACACCTAATTATATACGCGGCACTATGACTTCTTACGGTAATCATGTCTTGGCTTCCATTTGTATCTAAAAAAATAAAAATTAGTTATCCTATATTTTTACTTATATTTGGGTTCATTATTTTTAAAGCTTGAGTTCCGATTCCCTGGCCTGATCCATATTGGCCAAATAGCTGGGTAATGTATATTAGTGAAATTATAGTAATAGTTTCACTCATGTGATCAGGCTTGAAGATAGGTAGAAATTATAGTTTTGAAAACTGGAAAATTATATTGAGACTTATCGTTATCTCAATGCCTTTGTTTTTAGTGGGTGTTTTTTTCTTTTGATATGTTTTTTTGTGATTTTCTCTTCCTGCTGCTATACTTTTAGCTGCTGTGCTCTCACCTACTGATCCAGTTTTAGCTTCTGAAGTACAAATTGAAAAATTATCAGAAAATACATCTATAAGTTCTAAATTTGCTTTAACATGAGAAGCTGGAATAAACGATGGATTAGCTTTTCCATTTACCATCTTAGCAGTTTCTCTTGCTACTGCTCTTCCACAAGAAAATAATATCTTAATACACTGGTTTTTTGATACCTTTTTACTTAAAATATCTATGTGAATTTTATTTTGATATCTCTTTGGAAAATTATTTTGATGGGCCATTCATAAAATTCCTAAAATATCTTGAATCTGAAATCCGTTTTGATTTATAATTCTTTCAATTACTTTTTTAGTATATGCAGGTACCGAGCTACTTCATGGATACTGATTTTTGGCTGTTTTTGTGTGTGCTGTTGTCCTGCGTCATAGTGAAGAGATTCAATCTGATATGAAGTACTCTATGCATGACTTTATCGAGCAGATGGAAAAACTCCTATTAGTACTTTGGTTACTGATTTTCTGATGATCAATTTTTAACGGATTACTTGATAATCTCCTTATAATAGATTATATTTTCGTCTTATTTCTTATATTTATTTTGCGACCTATCACTTCATTATTTTGATTATTTTGATCAGGTGAAGCCTATAATGAACGTTTTCTTATAAGCTTTTTTGGAATACGTGGAATTTGAAGTATATTCTATTTATCGTGGGCATTTGTTGAGTATCCTAATTTCCCTATGCAAGAAAAGCTTTATTCAATTGTATGTCTTGCAGTCCTATGTTCTATAGTAGTACACGGATTAACAGCTCCCTATTTTGTATCTAAAGTAGAAAAAAATATTTATTAATATCCATATATGTACGCATTTTGGCTTTGAAGAGAATTTAAACTTTCACTCTGAGAAATACATCAGTTATTTCCTAAGGTAGAAATTGAATACGCAGATAAATCTATCTGTATAGTAAATACGCAAGACAAAGATTTAATACTTTCTCAGTTACCCAGAATATGAGGAACTATAAAAGTAATGGAATTAATTCCTTGATATAGATGAAAACCAGAGTTATCTATTCTCGATTTTGCTCAGAAACACGAAGGCAAGTATGCATATTGACTCTCTGTATTCGGATGAGAAAAAAACCTTAAATCTATACTCATAGAAACAAAAAAGACACTGAAAGCTAAATGAATTTCATCTAGATTTGTGAATAAAGATTTTAAGAGTCTCAGTAGTGCTCAAATTATAGGGGAAAACCTAGTTACAAAATCTTCAGATTTTAATATTATCATAGCAGATGATATAGAGTATTTTGCAAGGACTATATGGGTACAGGATATTGAAGCCTATGGAAAACGTGATTACGGTAAAACTCGAGATATGCAAGTTGGTATGCTCCCTCCTAAGCTCTCTCAAATGATGATAAATATTTCAGAGTGAAATAAAGTATATGATCCTTTCTGTGGTTTATGAACTATTCTAATTGAGTCTATACTTATGGGGAATGCAGAAGTGTATTGAAGTGATATATCTGCTGAAAATATAGAAAAGACGAAGAAAAATATTTCTTACGCGCGCAGAGAGTTTGATAATAATCTCAAGACTTCAATGACTCAGATACTCGATGCGAAATGAATTTCTAGTTCTCCATTTCTAAAAAAATCGGATGTTATTGTTACTGAGGGCTATCTTGGTCAGGTATTTACTAAAAAAACAGTGAGTAAAACTGCAATTGCAGATGAAAAGAAGTTACTTCTCGATATCTATACCAAGTTTTTTGAGTGACTTAAGAGATCAAATTATAGCTGAGTTATAGTGATATGTTTTCCGTTTTGGGAAGTATTATGAATTTATAATTATTTTGATGAGGTTTATGAAGTTATTAAAAAATATGCAAAAAATCTCCCTATACTTCCCCCTCATGATGACTTTAAACATACTAAGAGTTGAAGTCTCCTATACAAGCGTCCAGATCAAGTTGTAGGAAGAGAGATATTTAAGTTGAAAATTAAGAAATAAAATGGTATCCTAAAAAGGATACTTTTTTTTTAGTAAGATATGCCATTAGATAGTTTAATTTATACATGAGATGACGCAACTTGAGAATATAAATACGAGAGTTTTTCGTGGGATAACCATGGTGATATTATTCGTAAAATAGGTCCAGATCAGAAATTTATTACTTTTATCAATGATAAAGGCAAGGAAGTAAAAATTTCACTTTTAGATTTAGATAATATTTGAAACTTTAGCGATGATGAGATTTCTGAAATGCTGAAATCTATTTTATGAGTTACGATTCAAAGTCCAGAATGACTTAGTATGGTAAATGAATTAGCACAAAGATCTCTGAATTATTTAAAAAATGAATTATTATATACAGATACAGAACTAAGAGGAGTATGAAATATAAATTTTAAATCTTCTAAGGATGTAATCAAATTTTTCAATGGTACTAAAAAAGCACATGGACTCCAAAAGTGTATGTTAGCTAAGGTGGGTATGCTTTTTAATGATGGAGTATGATATTCAGTCGAGGAAAAAAGAAGAAAAACCTTAGATGTGATGGAAAATAAGGTTGTAAAAAATCTTGAAGATTTAGCAAAAAAATCCTCTCTTTGATTTGATGAAAGAGATGAGGTAATGGAAGAATTTAAAGAAAAGTGAAAATCTAGCTTTGCTGGAAGTTTCTTTGTAGAAAACGAAGCTCTCTGAAGTTCAAAAAAAATTAACTTTACAGTAGAGTTTAGAGAAAAAACTATTGAATCAACAATATCTAAATCTTTGAGAGAAAAAGATTATGTCAATCAGTAAGATATTATGGATTTACTTTGAATTCGTATCATAACGAAAAATAAAGAAGAAAAAATTCTTATTATGAATCATATTTCTCAGTTGGCTTTTAAATATTGAGAGTATAGAATCAAAAATAAAAATGGTTTAACTCAGAGTGATTTAGATAATATCTTATGAAGCTCAGATTTTTTCACTAAAAATAAAAATACGGCATGATTTATAAAAAAACTAGAAGAAAGTTTTTCAAAGGTAGAAACGAGAGCCAACACAGCATTAAAGTATTCGGATATCAAGTTTGTTCCAATGTGAGAAGGAAACAAGCTTAGTTTTGAGATTATGTTTTTAGATGAATGACATTGAAATGACGCGTGACTTGCTCATCACACTCCATTTTCCTACTTTAGGAAGATTGCTGAAAGAATTCGTTTAGAGTGATATATTACATCTGAATCTATTTCTAGAATTGCTGTTTCACTTATTGAAAAAATATCAAAATCTAGTAAAGCAAAGTTATGAGATATAGCTCCAACAGATCTGATGAAGGAAATGCTTATTGATATTTCAAGTGAAATAGCAGATAAATGAGTAGAATTTAAACTAAAAAATCGCAATGAAATCCAGGGAATGAAAAAAGTAGAGTTAGAATTTGAATTAAAAAGAGTGCTTCCACTCTACTATCAAACTAAATTATTTGTATTTAGTGATTCAAAATGAAATGTATCTAAAAGAAAAAAATTTACTAACAAAGTTGGATTAGAGAATTTATCTGTATTAGCTGAAAAAGTTGATTTAGTACTCTAGAATTTCCACTTGTCAATCCCACCCTCTAAGTCTTTGACATACTCAAAACCTTGGGACTCCATATATTTTAGTACTTGGAGACTTCGTTTACCATGCCAGCAGTAGATGAGATACTTCCCTTTTAGGTCGAGAGCTTCAAGCTTTTCAGTAGTATTGGCAAGTGTAATATCTATATGAATCTGATCTTCTGAAATAATTCAAAATGAGGTTTGTTCTCATGATGTTCTGAGATCTATGAGAGTTGTATCTGCTTGCTCTAACTCTGTTTTAAATTCTTCTGGTGATAGAGTTTCTATATTAGGCATATTTTCATTTTAAGACGTATTTATCGAGATCTGTAATAGTAACTTTTACGAGATCTCATATTTTATAATTTTCTGATGCTTCAAAGAAAACTTCTTTAAAGTTCCGTGTTCGACCAAAGTATTGGTTATCCTTTTTACCTGCTATGAGTATTTCTTCTGTCCTTCAGAGCATGAGTTGATTTCGTTTTAGTACTTGCTGTAAAAGTACATCATTGAGAGTATGCCATCTCTGCGCTTTTACGCTATCTGGAACATCATCAGGCATGATTTTAGAAGCGAGAGTATTTGGTCTCACGGAATAGCGAGCTGTATATGAAAAATCAAACTGACATTCATGGAATGCTTTAATAGTTTCCTCAAACATTTCATCAGTTTCACCACTAAATCATACTATTATGTCAGTAGAAATACTAAAGAGAGGATCTCTATTTCTCAAGTATCATACCATATCCCTAAAGTCTTCATAACTGTGTCTTCTGTTCATTTTCTTAAGGAGCTGATTACTTCATGACTGGAGAGCAAAATGAAGATAGTTACATGTATGTTTTAGATCAAGATGTGCATCAAGTATATCTCTCGTCATATCGTGAGGATTTGACGATGTAAACCTTATTCTATCTATTCCTGGTATATTATCAATAGATTCTAAAAGTTGTCTAAACGGAGAAGTGAAACTAAGCCTTGGTAATAAAGCCTCAAAGTCATTCCAGTCATAAATTCTAAATACTCTAGAATTATCTTCTCTGATAATTCTATTCCATCATTGTTCAAAAATACAGATTTTTCCAGAAAAATGTTCACAGTAGTCTTTTATATGATGTGGACCATCATCTATGACTATATCTAAGCTTAGTTTGTTTGCAGCTTTGTATTTGAAATCGTCTCATGACTCTTTGATAAATATTATTTCTTTGAAAAAGTTTTCTCAGAAATACTTTGTGAGGAGTACCTCAGTGGTTTTTCTAACTTCTGGTGGTCTAGATGTAATGACGTATAACTCATGCCCTGCAGCTTTTAATCTCTTGAGTACTTCTTCTCCCCCGGTGTGAATTTTCATATCGAGTTCATGCCTGATTTCAAAATTATGGTATTCTTCCATAAGTTCAGGTATACCATTGCAATCAAAACGCGTTATATCATCCAGTTTTAATATCTTATGATATTTTTTATTATAAGTGTTTATTATCTCATTTGATAGCACGATAAAGAGTGTATCGTCGAGATCGATACCTATTTTAAGTTTTCTATCTTCGTTATTCCACTTAGATTTTTCACTATTCCAAAGTTTTAGGTTTTTTTGTTTTCCATAGGAGTTAACATTCTGACCTAAGAGAGTTACTTCTTTTGCTCATAGATTTACTGCGCTAGAGCATTCTGTGATAATCTCATCACTTGGTCTAGAGATTTCTCATCATCGCGTAAATGGTACAATACAAAAACTACAGTAATTATCACATCCTGTTTGTATTATAACTGAAGCAGAAAATGGATTTTCTCTCTGTTGAACTTGTTTAAGATAGTCATCAAACTTATCCTCTTGGCCAATTTTTTCTCCGTATATTTCTGTGAGCATAAGTGGAAGATACTTCGTTTCTTCTATTCTAAAAGTGAAATCTAAATTATCTGCTCTCGGAAATAGTTTATCTTCATAGTTAAAAATTTGATTTTCACTTTCTAAATAATCTATTTTTTTTGCTGTTTTACGTTTTTTGTGCGTTGAGAGATATTCTTGTGGTATATATTTTTTAGCAATACCAGTTTTTCGTACCATACAGCCCGTTATTCAGGTGATGGTATTTTTACCTGAATCTAAATCTCTTTGCTTGATATCTCGTAAAATCCCAAATACCCTATCTTCTCATTTTTGTCTCACACTACAAGTGTTGAAAATAACAAGATCAGCATTTTCTATATTTACGCTACGAAGAAAACCAGACTGGAGAAGGACCATATTTACCTTTTCGCTATCAGCCTGGTTCATTTGACATCAGAATGTCTGTATAAAATATTTTTTTGTCATATTAATTAGTCTTTGCTCTCTCTAATTGATTATCATAGTCACTATTTTTGAGACTCTCTATATCTAACGGTATCTCAATATCTGGAGTTATTCAGACTGCATCAATCCCTGTTTTTGTTTTTCCAGTAAACCATTTTGCAGTAGTATACTTGAGTGTTGAACCATCAAAATAGTTTTTTAATGATTGGACTGAGCCTTTTCAAAAACTCTTTTCTCAAATTATAGTCATATCAGGATAGTAGTCTTTCATAGTACCTACCATTATCTCAGATGCGGATGCGCTCCCTCAATTTTGTAAAAATACAAATTCATATTGAGTTGTATCCAGTAGGTCATATCATCTTGAAATATACTCTTTCTCACTATTTCCATAGTCTATAATAGCTGTTGGCTCTCACTCTGGTACAAAGTAGCTGAGCATATATGCTACTTCGTCGAGATACCCACCTGGGTTATTTCTCACATCAAATATAATTTTAGTGATTCAGGTTTCAGTTTTTACAGCTTCTAAAGCTTCTCTAAACTCTGTAGTTACATTATTTCAAAAACTTTTTATCTGTATATAATACGTGTTTTGAGATATTTTTTCATGCTCTACATCTTTTATTATTATAGTGTCCCTAACCACTGTTAGCGTTATGGGGTTAGATACACCTTCTCTTTGTATTGTGAGAATAACGCTCGATCATTTAGGTCATTTTATCCAGCTAACTACCTCTGTTACTGTATTTTCTGGTGTTATTTCTTTTCCATCTACTGAAATTATTTTGTCTCATCATTTCAATCCTGCATTTTCAGCTGGTGAATCTACTATCGGTGAAATAATTATGAGCTCTCCTGGTGTTGGCATCTCTATGTATGCACCAATTCATTCAAAACTTCCATCTAAATTTTCAGTAAAGTTTTTGCTCTCTACAGGTGGAAAATAAGTAGTGTATTTATCCCCTATACTTTCTGTTGCTCATTTTATAGCTCCAGTGATTAATTGGTCCTCACTAAAATTATTTCTATCGTAGTGAGATGCGTTGAGCGTATCATACACATCTGAGAGTATTTTAGACTTGGGAGATACTCAATGTAGTGGTGAGTTTGATTTTAGAGATTCTGCTCTTTCATGGAGTATTGACTCTACAGCAAATAAATCACTTTGTTTTACGAGGATATTTTTTTTCTCTTGAATACTTATATCACTTGCTATTTTTAATCCGAGTATTTTTATAGCTAAAGCTTCAAATAGCTGAAAATTAATACTCTTATCGAGTCAAAGATTTGTTTTGCTATTGTTAATAAGTCAGAGATAAACAAGTTTTTGGAGTGCTTGTCACTGTTTGCTTGATTCATCAACTCATGTATAGTACAAATCAATGTACATAAATGAATCAGGGATATTATCATCAACTTTATCAGCAAGATACATAAATGCATCAGCCCGAGTAATAGTCTCATCTGCTGAAACCGTAACTAGAGAAAATAAAAAGACGAACAGCGTCAAAAAGAGCTTAAAAATTGTTTTCATATAGTGTAATTATAAATTTCCTATATTGTAACGGAAAAAGTAAAAATCTGAACTTATTTTTACTGCAAAATTACTCTGTAGCGATACTATTTATAGTATTGCCTCATGTTATCAAATCCATTCATCCAAATGGATATAATACCCCAAAAAATATCATAAAAAGTCAGGTCAATATGAGAACAACATAGGTTCATCAGTTTCCAATGTATTTTTCTGCCCACATCCAATTTCCAGTCCATGATTTAACGTTTCTTCTGTATTTAATCACTGCCATTCATCAGCAAACAAACACAATAGCGTAAAATATATCAATAAAAAAATCTAACATAAATCTAATAAGAAAAATAATCTTTTAAAGTATCACTATTTATTCCGTCTGGAAATCTATCTTGTATCATATTTTGCAGTGTTTCACTATTCATGCTCGCTCAAGATCAAGACATAGTAGGAAAGGTCGGTACAATGGAATCAATAAGTGCTGGAAGTCAAAATTTTATAAAGTAGATGAAATACAGTAATATAAATAATCTAAATCACCACTTAAAGATTGTAGCTCTCAAAACTCGAGCTTCTTGTTTTTTTAGAGTCTCATATATATAATCTATTTTTTCTTCACTATTCATAAGTATTAAAATTAGTATTATTTCGTTTCTTTCCAGTTTTTTCCGATAGCTCCATCGACTTTGAGTGTTATAGGAGTATTTTTTAGTACTGTTTCCATTATT
>JAHDCR010000002.1:108386-127354 GCA_020629795.1 Candidatus Altimarinota bacterium | reverse complement strand
CCAAAATTGACAGCTTTTGCAAATTTTCTTTGAGTATTTGTAATTTCTTTTGTTCCAAATATGTATTCTCACGTCACTTGATGAATGTCTCTTCCCTGCTTAAATGCATTCAGTAAATTTTCATCTTCGCTCATAATCGCAAGCAAACGAACTTCTACTTGAGAGTAATCATAAGCCATAAGATAGTCATCCTGCGTGTCTGCTATAAAGGCTGTTCTAATCTCTCCAGCAATATCATCCCCTCCAGGTATATTTTGCAGGTTTGGGTTATTACTTGAAAGTCTCCCGGTAGAAGTCACTATTTGGTTATAACTCGTATGAATTCTGTCATCGTCCGTTGTTACTTCGAGTAGTCACTCTACATAGGTAGATTGAAGTTTGCTATAGTGCCTATAGGTCACTATTTTTTCAGCTATGGGATATTGTTTTTTGAGTCACTCTAGGACTTCGGCATTGACGCTATATCAGGTTTTAGTTTTTTTTCAGCTTGGGAGTCAGAGATCAACAAAAAGTACTTCTCCAACTTGTTTTGGTGATTTGATATTAAATTCTTTTCCAGCTAGAGAATGAATATCTTTTTCTAGTTCTGTTATGGCTTGTTCTAACCTGAGTCAAATTCATTTTAATATATCCCTATCAATTTTAATTCCTCTCATTTCCATATCAGAAAGGACTTTTAAAAGTGGAAGTTCTATATTTCTAAGCACATCTTTTTTTTCTTTTCTCTCTGCATGGGTTGATATTGAGTCAGCCATATATTCTACTTCTTGTTGGTCCTTATAAAGTTTATAGGTCATATAAACGTCTTCTCATGAATAAATAGCTGCTTTATCTAAATCAACTTCTTCAAAACTCAGTTTCTTTTTATTAGATATTTCATCATAAGAAATCATCTCATAATTGTATTTAGCATTAGCGAGTGCATCAAGACCTAATCCTCTTTGTCATGGGTTTTTTATGTACTCAGCGAGCATTGTGTCGTAGTAGTGAGTCATGATTGTATCTAATATATAATTATAAATCTAGTATAAGATTATTTTACATAAAAAAAAGTTGAGTTTATGAGCACTTTTTATAGAATCAATTGACTAAATATGTTTTCTAATTATAAAAATGAGTAAGTTAGCAAAGGTTACTGATAATTTTGTTGTAACATCAATAACATGGGCTACATGAATTGATTATTCTTGACTTTCTACCACTGATGTACTTCTGTATGTTTGAAATAGTATCTCATCTTGTTTATCAGAAAAAGCTGTAAAGTATAATATAAAAAATGTAAGAAACAAAGTTCAGTGAATATTGCCTATGAATTTATCAAATTGAACTAAAATTAAAAATCTAGAAAAAAATAGAAATCGAATTCTGCGATTTTTTAGTAAAAAGCATGATATAGATTATTTGTGAACTGTATTTGAGCCTGAAACACTCATTAAAATTTCTGAATTATACAATAATTATAGTGCTTTTTTTGATGATATTCCAAAATTAATGGACTATCATTGTGCTGGTTTTATGATAACAGATTCGTGAATTACTTTTAATGAAGATTGAGGATTTTCAATCTTTCGTATTTCTAATTGAACTATAAAACAAATAAACTTTACTGCTGAGGAATATAGTAGACTAATACTATTCTAATAAATTAATTATATTTATAAAAAAAACTAACCTATAGTTAGTTTTTTTATTTAGAAGAGAAAATTATTAGAGTACTCCATCAAAACCTCTTGAGTATTCAAATACATCAGAACCTCCAAAGAATCTTTTGAGTTCTATTTCTGCAGTTTCTGCTGAGTCCGATGCGTGGATGATATTTCCATCGATTGTAAGACCGAAATCTCCTCTGATAGAACCTGGAAGAGCTTCTTGTGGGTTTGTAGCACCTGTAAGCATTCTTACCGTAGCAATAGCATTTGCTCCACTTGCAGCGATAGCTACTACAGGAGTTCTCATCATGTATGCTTTAATATTTGGGAAGAATGGTTTGTCAGCAAGGAAATCATAGTGTTCAGTAACGAGTTCGTCTGATAGTTGCATCATCTTAAGTCCTGAAATTTTAAGTCCTTTTTGTTCGAGTCTAGTAATTACTTGACCAATAAAACCTCTTTCAACAGTATCTGGTTTTAGGAGTATAAGTGTAGTTTCCATATGTTGTTTGTTATAAATAATAAATCGCTAGGATTATAGCTAAAAATAGATATTTGCAAGAAAAAAATTATATTCATATCATATCATAAATATCTTTGCTCGATGGATGATTATTCTTAGTATCAATTACTTTATCATTTTTTTTAGCCGTAATAATTCTACTTATTTCATCTCTAGAATAATGTGCTATTTGATCAGGAGTCAAAAAATGTATTCAATAGTCTTTAGCTTATCATAATCATATATTTAGTAGGGGATCCGAAGAACTTCAAATTGTAAGTTGTATTGTCATAGTTTATTAATCCATTATAAAATCCTCTTTTTGTGAGGTTTTGTGATTGAACTCTACATTCTTTAATTGCTTTTGTAGATGTTCTCTCATTTCTGTCATAATTTGTTCTCTAAGTTCTGGATACCTTTTTATTACTCCTCGTTTTTGCTTGTACTGCATTGGGTCCATAGAGTGGTCTGTTCTCACTATGCAACTTTCAACAGCATTCTCAGCACACTCTTTACTACAAAATCATGCATGATTTAAATATTCTTGTCTATCAGCGATAATTCGAGCGTTACAGCTCGAGAGTCTACAGTTTTCACAGTTATCTGTCTTTTTCCCTGAATAAATACATTCTCAAATAGTCGTGTGAGTTTTTTCTGATCATACTTGCTGAGATACTCTATCATCAAATACATAGAGATTTCCAAGCCAATTTCCATCGTCATAGGTATTGATATATTTTGCGACTCATCCATCAAGTTGATAGGTGTTTTTGAGACCTGCTCGCTGCATCATAACTGTTGATTTTTCACATCTGATTCCACCAGTACAATATGATATGACTTTTTTATCTCCGAACTCTTTTTTATAATCTTCTATTTTTTTCTCAAGCTCTTTAAATGTCAGCGTATCAGCTGGAATAGCGTTTTTAAAATGTCAGAGTTTATATTCATGATTATTTCTCATATCAAGCACTATATAATCATCAATATTTCCAGTGTCTAGTAGCTCTTTAAATTCTTCTATTTGCATTCTATTCCCTGCTGCTTTTATCTCTTCAGGAGTATATTTTACTCATAGTCCTACAATCTCATTTTTTACCTTTACCTGCATGCGTGGAAACTGATGTCCATCTACAGGTGATGATTTTGTATCTATATCCTCTATTCACTTCCAAAGTGGATGATTTTCGAGATAAAGTTTATATGCATTAATTTGTCCCTGATTTCAGGTTACGGTACTTGATATTCATTCAGTTCCTATGTATATTCTTCCCTTCATTCCAATATCTTTTGTAAACATCAAATGATTAAGGACCTCTGTTTCGGGATCTTTTACCTCTACAAACTTATAAAAAGTAAGGAGAGTGAATTTCTCTTCATATTTCATATTATGTAAGTTGTCTAGCTTGCCATGCTAGTAATTATTATATTTTCGTTGTAGGAAAATTTAAGCAGGTGTATTATAAGAAAAACTAATATTTTTCAAATACATAAACATACAATTCTCAGTTTATATTTGATAAGTGAGTATCTACTAATTCAGCAACAGATTTTCATCTTAATCAAAAACATCATAGACTTCTTTGTAAATTAGTTTCATCATCGTCCCAGAACCACTCTTGTCTACTTCAGTGAATGTATATTGATCGTTGGTATGAGTTGAAATTAAAATTAATTTCACATCAATTGAGAATTATAACCCTTGAAATTATACCAGGTAGTATTTCTCACTTTCTTGATATAGGAAGAGTTTCTCATGTTATCTTTTTCTCTTTGATTCATTGATTTATATTTCATCATGTTCATACAATTCATCAAACTTTATGTAATCAACGAGGACTTTTGAGTGAATTTTCACCCTCTCAGAAACCACTTTTACCAGTGGTACATTTGTCATGATATGCTAAAGTTTCATCTCTAAAATACAATAACTGAGAAGATTTTCACAGTATAAAAATACAATTTTTTCTCACTGATTCAACTACTTCTGAAGTAAGAATATTTCAATTATTTCTTGAGTTTATTTCTTGTTCCATCGATGAGAGTAACTCATTGAAATTCATATCCGAATATATGTTACTATTATTAATATAAAATAAAATGTCAACTATTCGTCCTCATCGCTAGAATTTTCTGCTAATAGCTTTGAATGTTTTTCTTTTTTCTTTTCGTCGTCCCAGTTTGTAAAGTAGGATTTAATAACTTCATTCCAGAACCAAATAAAGAAGGCTCATATAAGCAAAAAGATAGACTTATAAAATATAACAAAAGCTAGGAGAATAAAAATAACCCAAGGAAGTTTTTTAAATATATTGTATATTCAACTATGTGAGAGAAAATCAAAGACAGCTTGCCACATTGCGCTATTTGATAAAATGCTTCACTCTGCTAAATACGCTATCATACCTATAAGAAATATAGGGAGTAAGAGTCCGAGGAGAAGCTGTGATATGCTTTTGGGTCTTGTTCTAAAACTGAGTCTACTATTTAACATAAAAAATATACCCAAAATAGGAACAAAGAGTAGTAACATAGTGAGAGTGAAAGTTGCATTTTTTGCTAGATAATTTTGATATCAGTCATATTGAGATGGAGAGAGTAAGTTTACAACCTCAACCTGACCAGCAACTACAAGATACATCAAAAAACCAATAATTAGTCCTAAAAAGAGCTTATAAAGCGAGTCGCTCCCAGAGAGAAAAGCTCCTATTCAAGCTAATGCTCAAAGTATTATAAGTATGACATCAAGTATTCACATTGATTATTTTTTACCAAAACAAATAACATATTCCTCAAAACTACGGTCTCTACAAGCATAGGGTTTAAACTCGGTAAACTTTGCATATCTTTTATCTATTTCCTGAGTTAAATCTCTAAAATCTTCTCATTTAAATACCTTTAGTACGAGATTACCTCACTGTTTTAAAAATACATCTGCAAATTCTAGTATTGCGATATTGAGCTCGACACTTGCGTATTGATCTATATCTTTTCGGCCTGTTGTATTGGGTGCGATATCTGAAGTTATGAGATGAAACTGATTATTCTCTCCTATAAGATTGTTAATTCTTGGCCGTAGAGTATCAAATTCAAAAATATCATGCACGAGAGTATTTATGTGTTTTTGTGAGTATTTATCTGTAGGCTTTAAATCTATTCCTACAATATTTCATGTATCTTTAATAATACGTTTTATGTATTGTATAAAACTCCCAGGTGCACATCAAATATCACACACGTCCATTCCTTCTTCAATTAGCTCAAAAGTTTCTTGAATTTCTTGGAGTTTGTAAACACTTCTGGCTCTATATCACTCTGCTTTTGCTTTTTTAAAATACGTATCATGCATTTGATAAGGTGCTGGTTTTTTCTTTTTTGTTTTTTGCATGACACTTTGATGTCCTGTCTTTTTCTTTTTAATATGTCTTGATTTTACTGCGTCTGGCTTGTGTTTTCGTACCATTATTTTTATATTAATTATATGTATTCATAATACATTAAAAAGAGCTATTTCCAAGCTCTTTTTAATAAATGTACATATATTATTGCGTTATATTTTTTAGAAATGCGAGAGCGTTCATGAGGTCAAGCTCTGAAGTAACTTCGTTTGCATATTCTATGTACTGAATAACATTGTTTTCATCTACTATCATAATAGCTCTAGTTAGCAGCGAGTAGTCTGTGAGCAAAAGTGAGTTTTGAGTTCCAAACTCACGTGTTCTCGCATCACTTACAACCGTGAGGTTATCTATACCGTTTGCGTTACAAAATCTTTGAAGGGCAAATGGAGTATCATTTGATATAACTATAAAATCAATCTCTGGAAACTCACTTGTCGCAAACTCAAGCTGCTTAGTTTGCATCGTACAAACCGGAGTATCAAGTGATGGAACCGTCTCTATGAGTTTTAAACCTGGAAAATCACTCAGTGATGTAGTCTCAACTTGATCAAAATAGTCAGCTCTCATATCCAAAACAGTATCTGTAAGTGTATCTCCTACTTCTAGTTTCTCTCATGAGAGGTTTACTACTTCACCATTTACCGTTATTGCTCCTGAGTTTGATACTGTATCAACTGATTCTGGTATTTCAAAAGACATTCACTCAAGTGTCTGAGTATCATTTTTACATGCAGTAAGTGTTATAAGAGTGATTAGGAGTAATATTGAGATTTTTTTCATTGTTTTAAAATGTGTTTATATGAGTAAGTGCTAGTATCAATAATATTAGTTAGCGCTTCAGCTAGAAGTTTCTTCGACCTGAGCTGATTCAACTGTTTCTGATTCATCATTTTCAACTGCTTCAGCTTCTTGAGTAGTCGTTGTAGTAGATTTATTGAGTCTTGAAGTCATCATCTCTAATGCAGGTCGTACTCAAACAGCTACTTCACCTGTAACTTTATCGTATACAAACGGTACTCCATCACTATCTGGTTGTATTTCTTCTATCAATTGTAGGAATATTTCTCTGTTTTCAGGGTTTTGATAAACTTCTCTTTTTTCTACTGGAATTTGAGAGTAGAGATCTCTTTCCTCTGCTATTCTATTAAGCTCTTGACAGTGAGGACATGTTGCACCGAAAAAGTAGAGGTATTCCGCATCTGGATTAATAATATCTACTGGAGCTTTACTTCCACAAGATACAAGTACAAAAAGAGATACGAGGAGGAGTGATAATATTTTTTTCATAGGTATATATTTATAAATAATAAAGGGAGTATAGATAATTATCTTAAGATAAGGTTAAGTTTAATGTTCCATTTTATGGAAAGAGTGTAGCATCTCAGTGAGCAATACTATCAGTCCATTTTCATTGGTTCATCCGCAGCTTCCAGGGTCATACTTTGCATTGTACTCACCTGCATTATCTGAAACAGTTTCATAAAGTGCCGAGAGCTCGTCTTCGCTAATGTCTCAGTAATGTATGAGGAGTCGATCTTTTGATCCAATTGCTCTATTGAAAGGATTGTTTACAGATTTTCCATTAAGTACATAATTTACTGATGATGTTTCATTGTTTTGATATATTTCACCAGAGTCGAGTACAATGTACTCATCTCAAAAGCTAAAATTATTATTTGCAAAGAAGTGCCCCCAAGAAACTCAGCTATCATGGATATGAATAGTATCTTGGTTGTTTTCATGTAAATGAACTCTATCCTCTGGTTTCGGCTCTCAGGTAATACTGCATCAAGCTATATCTTCTGAGTATTTTGCATCACTAAAATCAATTCTTTCCCCATTGATATACATAGCAAAGTTCGCATGGAAATGAGGTGGGATATATTTGCTACCTGCATGTATGTATCCACCTATATAGAGGATTCATCACATAAACAGTATCAACAATATGCTGAGTATTTTTTTCATATATATATTAGTTAAAGTGCTAGTATTGTAATAAAAAACACAAAAGAGAGAAACGAATTTCTCTCTTTTGTTATCAGGCTACGATTATCTAAAAAATCATTTTTTCTTTTCTACGACTTTTGGTTTTGGAGTAAATATACATCCAGTAAAACTCGATCCATACACTCCGTGAAGCGCAAGATATAAACCGATGGTAAATATAGCAGCTCCACTCATAAATGGTGGGCTTGTAACTACCTGGTTATAATACATCATGAGTAAGCCAATAATCATAATTTCTGCCTTCATAGCAAATGCTAGGTATTTCATAAGGGGGTTGTTTAATAAGTAATATCTCTAGTATAATGCGTTTGTACAATGAGTGAAATAAATACGCTTGCCTAGTACTCATTATGATTTTTAACGTATTTCTGCAATTATTTCATTTCTCCTCATGAGTGGAAAGCTCAGTGGTGGATTGTATTGAGCTGAGATTACTTTTCCTACTATTTTAAAATTATCTTTATTGAGATAGCTATTGAGTTTTGATTTATAGTTATTTATTTTTGAATCTGTAGCCCAGAGTGAATATCTAATTGCAGCTGCAGTATATCACTCGATTTTTCTGATTTGTACTCTATCATCGTTTGGGACAGGTAATGTTTTCAGAGTGTATTTACTTGGGAGTACAAACTGTACGAGATGTACGTTGGTATTTGTTTCTATATCATTTACGGGAGCTGTCATAGATATATTTACTGATGATTTTTCTATATCATTTACCGGACTAGTCATCGAAATAGACTCTTTCTTTTCATTTCATCAAAATATATATCCAGCGAGGATTCTAAATCACTTGTTAATTGCCTCTTCCCTCTCTCACTCTACCTCTACTTCTGCAACAATATAATCTTTGTATTCTCTCAGTTCGTATCAATCTCGTACTTCTAATATATCATAATCAGGTTTCTCAATAGATTTAACGGCATAATAGCTTAAAAGTATCCATATGATGATAATAGCTGAGATAACTCACACTGACCAAAATAACATTTTCATAACAGGTTAATTTTTAATATACCTAAATACTATACAGTAACTTTGTATACAAACTGTATGAGATGAGAGTATATTATCTTAAATATACCTTAATTTTTGAGTAGTAACATAATGGGGTAAATTATTTTTCGGGAGAAGCTTTCTTACCTCTGCTATTGCACTTAAAAACTTATCATAGTTTCACTGTATGCGTGATTTATGTATCATGAACCCTTGGTTCTATCAATTCAAAAAATCTCTAAAACTTCTTTCTGATTTGCCCAAATAGTTTCATTATTTCCGTCTTCTCTCAGGAGTATTTCCCCATTTTTCACCTGATTTATGAGTAGTTCTTTATTCATAGTATCCTCTAGTTATATACATTATATATACTAACTATTTTATAGGAGAGTGCAATAAAATTTAGCTTTGATTTTAGTTAACAATGTAAACTATTTTGTGATTTTTAAGCAATGTAAATGCTCAAATAAATCAGTTTCATTATGGTTTCTATTTTCAGTTTTATCTGCTTTATATCTTCTATATTTATATGGTTCAAACTTATATTCTCACCTTTTGGACAGTATTTCTTTAATTTGCTCTTTCTTTAGTAATCAATCACTATTATAGCTGATAAATATATAGTTCGCATCGATATTGGTTACTAATTCTTCAAGAGCTTTGTAGGCTTCTCATTTTCTTGAGTACTTAGATTTTTGATCATCATAATTTCTCATACCTGTTTTTCATTTCAGTTCCACACTAGTATCATATTCAGCTATAGTCTCTAAAACGTGGTAGTTTGATGCATATTGCCGAGAATTATATGGGGGATCTAAATATACTACATCGTGTTTTATTGATTTATCTTTTGCTACTAAGTTAGCATCTTTTTGATATATTTTATTGTCATTATGGTTTGTAAAAATTCAAATATCGGAATACACCATATCTTTATTAGCAGCATTTTTAATATTTTTTAAATAGGCTCAATATACCGAAGTTGTATTTGCGACTTTATCTATGCTTTCAATCAAACATGCAAGCAGATAGTTTCTTTCTTTTTTTGTAATGAGCTTTAGTTTTTCCCATTCATTTATTTTTAATCGTATTGAATCAGCCCTTTTTCAATTATTATCTGTAAAATATTGTCTATTAAATTTTCAACCAGGACAAAAGTTTTCAAAAATATATCATTCTGTACCTTCTAAATCATTTAAAAACTTACAGACTCTTAAATGTATATCAACTTTGTCATTTGTTTTAGGGAGATGTTTTTTAAGTTTTGAAAATTTTAATTCTTTTATATTTTCTATTAGATGCTTATTAATTATTACACTATAGAGTTGTAAATCGCTTCAGATTATTTTACATTGATATTCTTGCTTAATTCATATCGCTACCGAACCAGTTCACAAAAATAAATCAGAAAATATTTTTGGTTTTCTTCACATGAACTTTTCCATTGTTGGTATAAGAAAACTTTTTACCAAGCGATTTTTATTTCACATGTAATACATACTTATTTTTTTAAATATCTTTCTTCTTGTAAAAAATTTAATATCTCATCTGATAAAGAGTCTAGAATAGCTAAAAAATATTTATAATAATCCTCTATCTTTTCAACATCTACTTTCATACCGCTTCAATGTCATATTGAATTTCTTGCTTTTCTAATTTGATCAATTCTTTTCGATATATCCCTTTTTATATTTTTTTTAGAAGATTTTTTTCATAAATTACTCCAAACATTAGATGTAAAATTTCAAGAATTTATACAAAAGTCTTTCATTAATATTTTGAAAAATAATTCTCAGTCAATGTTTGATTTTGTCTTTACATCAGTATAAAAAAAAAGCTTTATCTTGAGGTTTTTTTATGTCGGAACTTTTAAGTCAAGCATCAAACTGTCTTTTTATATAATTTAAATAATATATATGATTTATTTTATTGAAATTTAAATTTTGTGAATTTAAGTATTCAAAAAATAGTTTAGCTAAATCCTTAGTTGTTCATTCTAAATGAGCATAAAGTAAGAGAATAAAAGCTCTAAAAAGTGTATTTGAAATTTCATCATCTGTACTTTGAGTTTGAGCATGCTTAAAAAGAATTGAAAGTTCCTTTTTTCTATAACTTAAAATTTTAGTACTTTTATCATAGAATATATTTATATCCTGCATTATTTATTTAAATTGAAGTAATTTTTTCAAAATTTTATTGCGAAAGACATTTTAAATTCTGAAGATTTTCAGACTTCTGTTTTTTCATTGAATTCTACATCTGACCAAAGTTGATTAATTTTTTCTAGAATCTGAGTTTTGTCTCTAATTATATTAATGTTTCATTTATCTATTCAATATCATATTCAGGCTGCTATCGTATCGAATGCAGGAGATACTACTCTTCAAGAATTTTCTCATGAAGTTTGTAACCTTTTAAATACATTACTTCATTTTAACTGATTTAATAGCAAAAAGGTCTGTTTAAATACATTTTCTTCATTCTCATAATCAATATTTCAACAAAGTTCAAGCATTTTCTCATCCAGGAATATTCTTACATTTTTTATTTTTTCTCAAGGTGCCTTATTTTTTACACAAAGATATCTTAATACCATTTCTGTATCCTGCTCAGTTTCGCTATCCTTCTCTGATGGAGATACAGTATTGATAAAATCAGTGTTATTTTTTAGCTTTTGTAAGAAATTATAAAAGTTTTCATTTTTTTGGATTAATTCAGCATTTCTAATTTCTTGATTAGATAAAAAAGTTCATCCAGTATTTAATCTTCTGAATATCTCTAGTTTTGCGTCATCATCAGATTCTCTTTTTATAACACTTACAACTATTTTATGCCTTTTAATTCTTAACGATAAATCATTTTGAATATTTTTTATTGTTAATCACTTTAAACTTTTTAAATATTTTCATTCAATTAATCATTTCTGTATACTTTTTTTCTCATTTTTAGTTTTATGTTCATCTTTTATAATTCCGAAAAACTCTAAAATTGTTGATATTCTTTGTAATCAATCAATAAGTTCCCATGTTCAATCATTTTTTTCATATACAAAAATTGAGGGAGTTGGCATTCATAATAATATTGATTCAATAAATGAAGATTTTTGTGCTTTGTCCCATCTAAAAAATCGTTGATAAACCGGATTTATTTTTAACTCTGTATTTTCATACAAACTCATTAATTCTCATAAAGAGAAAAATATTGTGTCGGTTACAATATATTTTTCATGTATACTTAAATCATTATTTAAATTATTATCTTCCATTAATTGTTATTATAAAAATATTTAATCAACATACACTTCCCTTGGTTTACTCCCATTCGCTGGCCCCACAACTCAAAGCTCCTCGAGGATATCAAGTACCTTGGCAGCTCTTGCGTATCACAGAGACAGCTTACGTTGGATGAGAGAGGTACTTCCCTTGCGAGACTCTTTGACTACTGCGATAGCTCGCTCGATGATTTCTGGGTCTTCCTCTTGGTCTCATTTGTATCCCTCAAGTACACTACCCGCAGTAGAAGATTTCCCATTGGCAATCTCTGGGTCTTGCATATTTTTGAGCATATCAGGGTCAACCGTGAGTTTGAGCTGGTTTACGACATTTTCAATTTCACGAGTTTCAACGAGTACTCATTGAACTCGCTCTGGCTCCATAACTCCAGTTGGGTAGTAGAGCATATCACCTCGACCGAGGAGATCCTCTGCTCCCATCTTATCAAGGACCGTTCGTGAATCGATTTGTGATGCTACGGTAAAGGCTATTCTTGATGGTATATTTGCCTTGATAAGCCCCGTGATGATATCTACAGATGGTCTTTGAGTTGCTACGATGAGATGCATCCCAACGGCTCTGGCCATCTGCGCGATACGAGCTATGTTTCCCTCTACTTCTTTTTTTTGTCCAGACATCATGAGATCAGCGAGCTCATCTATGACGATGACGATATATGGAAGCTGTTCGTCTTTTGATACCTTTTTATTATATTCGATGAGATTACGCGCATTTACCTTGGTTGCGAGGTCATAACGACGAAGCATCTCGGCTACAGCCCATTTTAGTGAGTTGAGAGCCTTTTCTGGATTGGTAATTACAGGACTGAGAAGATGAGGAATACCGTTATACACTGAAAGCTCCACTCTCTTTGGATCTATCATGATGAGTTTGAGCTCCGATGGTGAAAACTTATAGAGCATTGAGATGAGGAATCAGTTCATCCCAACTGATTTACCAGAGGCAGTTTGACCAGCTACGAGGAGATGAGGCATCTTTGTGAGGTCCCCAAAAATCATATTTCCAGAAACATCTTTCCCGATAGCCATTGGGATTTCCATCTTTTTAGAGAGAAACTCTTTATCAGCAAGTAGATCTTTGAGAGATACCGTTTCCCTGTTGTCATTTGGTACCTCGATACCAACAACTCCAAGACCAGGAATTGGGGCTTGTATACGAATATTTTTTGCTTGTAGCGCGAGAGTGAGATCCTTTTTGAGGTTTACTATTTTTTGAAGTTTTACCCCAGTGCTTGGTTTGAGTCTATACTGAATAACTGTTGGTCCTACTTTGTAACCTGACATTTCTACAGAAATACCAAACTGAAGAAGCTTTTCTTGGATTTCTATCTCTTTCGTGCGAATCTCGTTTTGGTCTGTTTGGACTTTGTTTTCTCTACTTTCCAGGAGTCTGAGTGGTGGGAGAACCCAGTTGTTAAAATTGGTAACAGCTACTTCTTTTTTAAGTGTATCTGGTGACTCATCAGCTTTATTTCCACCAAAGAGTGATGCTATTTTCCCTCACTGTGATGCTCATGAAACAGGGACTTTTCTATCCTTTTGCTTTTCGAGCTGGAGCTGTGCTGGTTGTTTCATTTTAGCCAGTTGCTCCTTTTCACGTCTGAGTTCCTCCATTTGTTTCTCGATACTATTTGCTTCTTTTGCAAGACGTTTTTCTTCTGCAAGAGATTTTTTAGTTTGTGTTTTATTGCTTGATGACATTTGTTTTGCCTTTGTAAGTTTCTTTTCAGCTGCATAGCTCTCCTTTATATCTGCGAGAGTAGGCAGACCATTACTCATAGAAAGAGCCACATGGATTATAGAAACTCTAAAGAGTATATATATCGAAGCAAAAAATAATAAAAATCCTGTAAATAAAAGAGGCACTCTCCCTAGAACATTTACAAGAGTAGGATAGAGATTGAATAGGGCTACATAATCAGTTTTAAACCATCATATAATAGTTACTACTGCAACATAAAAAAATAGCAGTCCAAATGCTCTATAATAGTTAAAATGAAGGTCTTTTTCTTTAAAAAGAGTGAGTCAAAGCGCTATAAGTATCGGTGAAAATACCCATATATAGTACTCTCAAAACGCTTTTGTAAGGTATTCAAAGAGATAAAAACCCAGTATCGACTGAGTATCTCCCATAAATGTTACTGCTCATAGAAATAGAAACAGCATTGCAAATGCATAAGTTTTGTAGTCATCTGGTATATTTGCCAGAAAACCTTTCTTTTTTTTAGGTCGTGCCACGGTAAAATATTTCTTTAAAATGTATCATTAAGCCCAGTATATACAAAAAAACTCCCATTTCAAGGGAGTTTAGTGTAGTGTTGGGGTTTTTGATAAAGCTAACTCACTCGGTCATATCATTGGATATAAATCTTTTATTTCTATAGGTATTCCTAGTTTCTCTCAGTCAAACTCTATATACACTTCAGGATTATATGATACAGTAAGTCTCAAAACGTTATTTATTATTACAGGATGTATTCAAGATACTTCATGTATGTGTTTTCATTTGAAATCTATTATATCAGCTAATCATACGTTGTTTTTTAAAACTCAATACTCTAATTCTAATCATCAGTCTAATATAGATATTAGTGAGAATTCTAGTAAGTAATACCTTCAATCTTCCACTTGTAAGATTACATTTTTTCCTCATCCAATAGAAAATGATCTCAAATATTTTTTTCTGTTGTTAGATGTAAATTGATCTTTAAGAAATGTTTCTCAGTTTGCTTCCATATAGACCATGTCTTCAAAATCAAGCACATATGACATATTATCTGGAAAATTTGGGTGTATATAAATTTCTACTCACATCCTCTTAAGATAATCTTTTAAAGCTTTATTTCTTAATGATTTTCTAAATGCATCACAAATACTTTTACAATCCTCTAAAGAAAGATCTAAAAAATTTATTCCATCTAAAAAATCAAAAGTATCTTTTATATACTTTGACGTTAAAGCACTTACATATTCTACTGGTAAATCTTGAAAGCTTTTATGAGAGGCTTGATTAGATGTGTTTATATTTTCATTCATAGATTAAAACTAATAATAAAAGAGACTTTTGCAAATCTCTTTTATTATTTTATAAATCAGTTTATGTGTATTTTAATTTATGCAGCTACAAGATAATCTTGCTTGATAGCTTCTGCTGTTTGAGTTTCATCTGCTGCAAACATTTCTGCTAAACGAGCCGTGATACTAATTGCTTCGAGCTTTTGTACTGCCTCGAGTGCTCCATCTATAGCTGAGTTATATTTTTTTAGGTTAGCTGTAACTTCACTTGAAAGTCCTAGGTCATCAATGTTGAGAGTTGTGTTTGTATTTTTCATAATAGTATTTGTTTGTATTAATTTTTTATAAATTTGGTTTTTGTGTACATACGTTTCTAGCTATTTATTTGCTCGCTACTACCCATCTGTTTTGTGCCCTGAGGGCATGCACCAGCAAGTAGGCTGCTTCTCATCTGCTTATTTCTTTATCTGGTTGGAAGTAATTAGCTCAAAACTGATCCTTCCACTGGTATGTATTTCATAGTAGAGCTGCTACATTGTTTCAAAGCTCATCATCACCATCTCTATAATCTAATCATCAAGTACTTACTACTCTATCTCATAGGTATTTTTTTACTAGTTCGAGGTACTCCTCTCTACTGAGTTCTTTAAATGAAGTATCTTCTGTATATATATCATTGTTTTTTATTCATAGATCCTGCATAGAGTTATATATCCAATCTACAGCATCTTTTCTAGTTATATTTACAGTTCCCTTAAAGTTTCACTGACTGTTTGTAGATGTTATTCCACTTATGAGAGATTCTTTTACTTCATCATTGTATACATAGCTTGAATCTAAATCTTTTGGCATTCCTACAGAAACTGTTTTCTCTGTAATTTCTGTTCCTTGTTTTGATACGCTCAGGTTTACAGTTCCAGTATTGAAAACTTTATAGTCAAAGACGAGTATTCCATCTATCGTATCTGCATATGAGTAAGAGAGAGTATCTGTAAACTCATCATCAAAACATTTTCTCTTGTAGATCTCTTTAATATCTTGGAGTCTTCCATTTTTGATACAGTACATTGCCTTTTTACTTGAGTCTATTTCTATAGTTCCTGCGAACTCACTTCTGATAAGATTAGTACCATACTGATCCTTTAACAGTACTATACCAGTATTGTTGTTTCAGAGTGTTGCATTTGTATCTAGAAATATTTGAGCTCCGTTAGCTGACTGTTTTACTCACTGTTTTCCGACACTTACTGAAAATGTTTTAATTTCAACGTTTCCAATTTTCATAGTAACTTTAGTATTTCCCTCTTTGAGACCTGTGATTTTAATATCTCTAGTCCCATCCGTAAAGCTATAAAAGCTTTCTGGGAATACGCTAACGACTGATGTATCGTATACAAATGTTACATTTCAAGGAGTATTTCATTTATAACCTCTCCCTCTAGAATCAGTTACCGAAAGTGTAGTTGATTTTTGTTTTCCTACTTCAACCTGTGATGCTGTATCAGCGAATTTTATATCGTATTTACCTAGGAACATATCCATTTCTTGTTTTTCAATCTCTTCTCTGGTTTTAAGATTGTCTCTTGAAACCGTGTTTGTTTGCTTGTTTTCAATAGTAGTTTCTATTTCTTGTTCTTCCTCAACTACTATTGCGACTACTTCACCACCATTAGCGAGGAATGCATTATAATCAAGTTTTGTTTGAGCTCTCGTTTTAGGTCCAAACCACCCTGCACCATCTTCGTTTCTATCAGAGATTACTCCTCTCGCTAATTGATAGTCTATTACAGATGATTCTACATCAGAATAATCACCAGTTATTGCTCCATCATAGTATCATAAAAGAGTATACATTTCTTGAACATTTTTTACATCAAAGCTCGTACCATATCCGTGGTATACTGTAGTAGTGAGTACATCTCTCAGGCTAGTCTCTGTAATTGTAAGTTCTATTTTTTTACTTTCTATACTACTTGTTGTTACTATTTCATCTACTATTGCTCCACTTGTTTGTAAAAACTCTAATGGATCAAAGGTATGTTTTGCAAGTTCATCAAAACAAACTCATTTTTCAGTGATTTCATAGTATCCATATGGACAGGCATTCCAATCGTAGTAATATGGATGAAATGTACTTGGTAGGTCAATTTGAAAATGGAGATGATTCCCAGTTGAGTTTCCGGTACTCCCTACTTCACCAATTTTCTTACTCACATTAACTTTTTGTCCTTTACTGACTGAAATTTTATGTAAATGTGCGTAGTTTGATACTACTTTTTTTCCTCTGATAGTATGTTCTATAGAAACATAATTTCACCATGATACATTATTACCAGCTTCAATAACTGTTCCGTTAGCAATTGAGTAAACTGGAGTTCATTTTGCTGTAGCAATATCAGTTCCTTGGTGTCATCCGTTTCATACATCCCACCCATACTTATAACTTGATCCCCATAATACTGTATAGAGTCTCGTATAATCGTTGTACCCTCAATTGAGAGTAGCATACTTATTATAGTCATTTGTATTTAAAACTGGAAGTGTAGTTTTACAATTTGAAGAAAGTTTATCAAAGTCTTCAAATCTACATTCTAGCTTAGAAATTTCCTTTAATGGATATACTATTTCATCATTAGATGCAGCTGATACTTGAAATGGTATGAGTGTATTAAACATCATCATTCATAGTGTCAGTATCGAAGTATATCTGCTAAGTGTACTTTTCATATAGTGCTTTTAGAAATAATGTGTCATTACTTCCCCTTTCACCTTGCGGCATATATCGATTTGGTTATAATCTTTATATATAAGAGAAAATAGAATATTGACATTTTTATATTTGTGTACATAAACTATTTCTGTAAATATATTACACCATAATAAATAAACATTGTCAAATAATTGATATATGTTTTAATTAAGTTTTATTCTCTCATTTAGAGAAATCCTTATTTTTAGCTCTAAACTATATAATGACTATTTTTGAGATAACAGTATTCGGTATTACTCTAGCTCCCAGTTATTACGGATTGATGTATGTTTTAGGATTTCTCTACTGAGTTTGGTATTTAAAAAAACACTCAAGCTATAGTTCATCTCAGCAGGAGTCTTTATTTCTTTATGTATTCTTGGGTACTATAATCTGAGGAAGACTCTGATATGTTCTTTTTTATAATCTAAATTCATATATTGCTTCACCTGTTGATATAATCAAAGTTTGGGATGGATGAATGAGCTTTCATTGATGATTCTTGTGAGTAGTTATTGCCCTATACTTATTTTCTCTTAAAAGCAAAGTCAGATTTTGGTCACTTGCTGATACTATAGCTATGATTATTCCTGTCTGATTATTTTTTGGAAGAATCTGAAATTATATAAATAAAGAGCTTTTGTGATTTGAGTATTCTGGTCCTCTGGCAGTAAATACTAATTCTGGATCATATTTCCCATCTCCATTAGTTGAGGCTCTATGAGAGGGCTTGCTAATATTTGTTGTTTTTCATTATATACTAAAAAAACCTAGATTTTCAGGTCAATTTGCAGCTTTATTCTTGATGCTTTATGGGACTATTAGAACATTAGTAGAGTTATTTATTAGAACTCCAGACGCTCAAATAGGGTATTACTTTTGATTTATAACTCAGTGAAGCTTACTCAGTGCTCCTATGATTCTAGTTTGAGGAGTCTTATATTATTATCTACAATCTAAAAATTTTAATGCAAAATAAATTTACTGTTTCTAACATGCTTATGCTTATATCTGTATTTTTTACAGCTATTAGTTTTGTATATCGAGATATACTCATTTTTGGAATGAATGATTATTTTTATAGTCAGTGAAATTATATATATTGGTTTATACAGATGTTTAGTTCGCAGTTTCTTCATGGAAGCTTACTGCATCTCCTCTCAAACGCTATTTTTATATTATACTTTTGAAATGTATTAGAACGTACCATTTGAAAAGATAGATATATTCTTTTTTTCACGCTCAATGCTATATTTATATGAGTAGTACTCACATTTCTCACTAACGCTAATACTATTGGAATTAGCTGATTTGCTCTTGCAGTTTTAACCTATTATACACTGATACTTTGGTC
>JAHDCR010000002.1:14088-108286 GCA_020629795.1 Candidatus Altimarinota bacterium | reverse complement strand
GAATTAGCTGATTTGCTCTTGCAGTTTTAACCTATTATACACTGATACTTTGGTCTAAATGAAATCCTGAGTATACAGGCTGAGTAACTGCTATTGTTATAAATATTGCCGTTTGATTTACTCCTGGAATTAGCTTTTTATGACACTTTGCTGGTATGGTATTTTGAATATTGTTTTATATGGCATTTGATGGAAAAAATAAGTTAAAAAGAAAGATAAAGAGTGACTTGCTTTAGTTAAATATTTGCCTATAGTACTAAAACAAGAAATATTTTTTTGTTTCAAAAATGGAGAATCCTCTTCCCACATACGTTAAATCATTAGCACTATCAGCATGACTAGCTCTATGAGCTAGCTCTACGCTTGCAGATTCATCTTCAGATGTTAATTTTAGAGTGTGAAGCATATTATGAGCTATTTGTATGCCTGAAACTAATGATATCTCTTCAATGAGTCAAACATATTCCATACAGAGTTGAGATACATTTTCAGGTATTGCCTCGCGAATGTGAATCAATTACTCTGATTTTATACTGTATTTGAAAGAGTTTAATCCTAATATTGATGTAAATGCAGTAATTCGTATTTGAGATGAGTTTACAATACTATCAGATAATGTAAGCCAAGTTGAAATTGATAGATATAGGTATGCTTTGCAGCAGAGACAACTCATAGATGAGATTCAACGACTCAGTGATAACTGAGACTATGAGACTCTGAGAGAATATATTGATTTTGATATAACTCCGGCTCTTCCAGTAAATCTTTGAGTGAGAAGAGCGTATCAGACAACGGCTAATATGTACTCACAGGGATATAGAACATCGTCACGTTCTGCACTGCCTGAGTTAGAAAGTGAAGCAGTGTGTAAACATGTATTGTCTCAAACTTTAGCAAGGTTTATCTGATATAATCCTATTGGTATTGCTGAGCTTGTAAAAAATATAATGCTAAGAGAGGATACTCCTGCTTGGATTATCCCATATATACTGGAAACAGAGTGAGAATATACGCGAAGAAATGATCTAGATTTACGTGAATATTTTAATAAAAATTTTTCTTGAAGTAGAAATGCAATAACTGACTCTCGAGAAGCTGATTATTCATCTGGATTATTACGTCAGTTATCATACCTTCGGACTCCTGAGTCTGTAGGCTGTTTTATTCCTACCCTATATCACTGAACTAGTTACGCTGAGACAGTTCTTAGAGAGAGTAGATGAAGAGATATGAACTCACATATTTTTGCCTGTAACTGATTTTCTTATTCAGATAGTTTTTGATTAAATACTTATTGATTCAGTGAATGAATACGATGAAATTTTACACCAGTATTGACTGCTATGATGCGTGATTTATGAGTTATTGGCAGGTATCAATCTGCAAGTGATACCAGTATTATAGCATGACTCAAAGAAATACATGAATTTATTTATATTGAGGTTGAGATAAGTGAGGGGTCATGGGTAAAGCTTAATTTTGATTCAAACTTACAAATTACAAATCTATCTCAAATTAATATCAATCAAATTTCCTGATATAGAATAGGTTGAAATATCTTAACAGATGGTTTTCAAATTACACCAAATTGAGATGATCGTCTTATTGAGCAAAGACTTACTCCAGATTGGATAATATATGCATCACACTATTTTAATACCTTTCACCCAACCAGTATTTTAACTGCTCCTAATGAGCTGCTTGACGCTCAAGCTGAGTGAATATTAGGAAGGTATGTTCAAAATATAGAGATATTATCATTTTTTGATATTACTAGAGAAGAAATTGCAGCTTGAAGTGATGTGAGAAGAGAGTATTATAATGGTATTTCTCAAAAACTCTTTTGAAGAAATTTTTCCGTATTAGAGGTATGAGAGAAATCTAGAGTTGAAAGAGTCTATGCAGCACATTCACTCTGATTACAGATACTCTGATACCATAGCTTTAACGGTACTGATTGGAATCCATGAGCAACGAATATAAATGCGTGAATTCCATTTCTTAATATATTTACTGATGAAGATATTAGTAATATAGAAAGTCTCTATGCATCATATATTGCAGAAAAGAGACAAGAGTATTTATCTCAAATTGCATCTATATGTGCTGAAGATAATCAAGTTTACTTACCTGTCTTTTATTTTAAGTATTTCCCAGGGGAAACAACTACTTCTCTATGGAATACCCTCATAACCTATGTTCATAGTCGCTCTCCTGAGTTAGGCTTGGCTATGAGAGAAATGCTCCCAACTCAAAGACTCCCACTAATTAGAGAAATTTTCGGAACGCAGGTTGCAGCTGGAAATATAGCTTCAGGATCTCATTTAATTATTGATGCTCAAGATACTATAGATTTAATTACTCAAAGTACCTGAGAAGAGTTCATATGAGAGGATTATATATCTCGATTATCACCAGCTGACAGAGATATATTGCTTGCAATGAGTAATAACACGCAAGTATCTCAAGCAATGGCTTATTATATGATAAAGGAGTGATATGTTCCTGATACGTGGTACCATTTTGAGGACTGATCTTATTGAGATATTTTAGAAAATTTTATGTCTCGACTCAAGAGAAAAGATTTAAAACGATATTATGCTTGGCTAGATGAAAAATGATTATTAGAATCAAATCAAAACTTCATTGCATGGATAGATGAGAGTATTGAAAGTTGAGTTACTAATATTGATTGGTTAGACGCTCTGATTTTAGAGCTCTGAATAGATATAACAGATTGAAATATTCATGATATTCTTGTTTTTATGATGGATAATCTGGATAAAATTCCAGCAACTTGACCTAATTCTTGGTGAGATTTTCAAATGAGATTTACAAATCTACTCAGCAGTGAATATGCTTTTGCTAGGTGGCCAAGTAATAATAACCTAGATATAGCTACCAATTTGATCATAAATCCAAGTCCTGAAGTATTTATGCAACTTGATAAGCATCAAGAGAGATTTCCTGATCAATATGCTAAGGATATGATTCTAATAGAGTCAATTAGGGATGAATTATGACAGGATTCTCCAGATTGAAGAGTAGTATATGAGCTACTTACAGAGCTTATGAATCTCAATGATACTAATAACAGGTATTTTATCTGAAAAATAATATCTATTTCACTGAGTCAATCACTTCATAGAGAAAATATTACTCATATTTGTGAGCAACTTGGGAGGGTTTGAGAATCTTGTAGTAGCTTATCGGAAAGTGAGCTAGATAGTGTATATACCTATAGTATGCTTACAATGAATAAAGGGCCAAATGTTGCTCTCTCAGTTGTAACAGAAAATTATCTATGGAGAGTGTTTGAGTCGATTCATGAACTCTATCCAGAAATTCCAGTTCCTACTATAGAAATACGACAAGATGTTTGAATCACTACTAAGCCAATATTAAATTATTTTGAATTTAGAAGACGTATGTCAGGCTCTTATGGAGTTGAATGACTTGATGATGTTGATGGATATATAGAATTGTATGCTAAATTTGCAGAGTGAAATGAAGATGTAACACATCTAATTGCAGTAATGAGAAATTTTTTAGAAAGTGATGAAGAGAGTTCTCAAAAGCATTATTCTCTCCTATTTAATCCTAATCTAAGAGATATTCTAGAGAGGACAAATACTAACACATTTATATATCCAACTAAAGATGAAATAAGTCCTAATGTTTGAAATGAATGAAAAAGTAATATACAAATAGCAAGAAGTCGATTTTTTGCCTATATTGATGATACAGAAATTGAGGGGGCTGTGTCTGAATCAGAACAAAAGCCCATTGATTTTTTAGCTCCTTTTGGATTAACTTTAGTATTTTCTCAAATTTCTTGAGCTATGAGTGCTGCTGTAATATCAAAGTCATTCAATGCATTTTGAGTTATTTCAAAGCAAGCAGTTAAAGTATCTTGAAAAGTAATGATAAGTATTATTATGTGGTGATATAGACGATTCAAAAAAGACTTAGAAATCAAAAGAGAAGCAAAAAGATACAGAAAACTAAAGCGTAGAAAAAAGAAAGAGCATATTAAATATTTGAAGAGTATAGTTTTAACTAATGACGAGACTAATAAATATAAGAAATGAGACTATGTAGATGGAGAGTATATAATTTCACCTGATGAATGAATATTTGAACGAAAATGAGAAGAGTGAGTTATTATTTCTAACTCTGGAGAGTCTGTTTTTGCTCAGAGAGCATATGATAAACTTGAGTGAAAAAATATCAAATTAGAAAGAAACTGAAATATCACTTTACAGGATGAAACTATAACAGCTACAAGGAACACGGTTAAAGATATCTTAGTTTTAAGAAATCCAATCAATATAGCTGCAGAATAAAAAAAGAGAAAGAATATTATTCTTTCTCTTTTTCTAACTCTCTGAGTGAAAAATCTATAGTTTCATAGAATTGTAGTGATATTCATTTGTCATGAAATGATTTTATTACTTCTCAAACGACTAGTCTTCTTAATTCTATATCATGATCTGCGTCTAAATCTGCTTTGTGATCTTGAAGTATTTCATAAGCTCCATTAGTTTCAATTGGAGTATGTCAATTTGGAATTAATCATACTGTAACTAAAAGTCTATTATAAAAGTTATTAACCACAAGATCTAACTCTCAGTTACTGATTCTCTCATTTAGGTCTTCATACTCCTCTAATCTTTTATTTTCGTCCTTTATATCTCTGGAAACTCTAATGTAAGGTATTCTTCAGAGTATAGGATAGGCATTGATATTTTCATTATCCCAGTCTACCCCTGTTTCAATAATTCTATTATTATCTATAAAAGTCCCATCTTTTGCATCTAGCTTCTTTCTCACTTCTTTTATGAGTGCTTCTCTTTCTTTTCTTTGTCTTTCAATTTTTTGCTTATTTTTTTTATTATTTGGATTCTGATAGTACGTATTTACTGTACAAGCCATATAATAATTAAGTATATATTCTGCTACTCATATATCACCTTGGGTAGAGGTCTCTACCCTATTCATTTTAGATACAGCATATGAGCTTGAAACATCAAAAGTGATTTCTGAGGTTTTGCTGGATTTTGATGTAAGTGTGATATGAGTTATTTCTTTGTCATTTCATTTATTAAAACGTATGTCGTATCACATTGTACTAATGCTAGATATAATCTCTGCTTGATGTATATATGGGAGTTGCCAGATATAAAACATTTTTCCTAATTTTTCTACTGTTAGATCAGATTGATTACATGATCTTAAAAATCATACTAAATCTTTGTAATCTCATGGATGAGATGGAAGTAAATCTATTCTTGCTTGAGTTTTTTTTCTAGCTTCTACAAGCTTTGTGCTTTGTATTTTTCTTTCTAGCTCTTTTATTTTATTATCGAAGTATTCTAATAAATCATTATCGAGTTTGAGATTTTCTGGTAATCATAAAAAAATAAGAGGTCATTTTTTATCTTTAGAAAATACAATAGTCCTAGTCATAGATTTTCCCGATAAATTCCAGTCACAGAGATCCTGATCTGATATTTCTATTGTAAATATAAATTCTCAAGATTCATTTTGAAAACATTCAGGCTCTTGAAGTAATATATGTGTTTGAAGTGCTTCGTAGTCTGGACTAATAATATTATCAGGAGTTTTTACCCTGCTATTTTTTGGGACTGTATTTCTTTCTGGTAGTGATGGTTTTATATTTTTAGAAAAGGGAGTTTTTTCTTTTTTAGGGACTGGCACTGTAATTGCCACAAAGCTTTGTATTTGCTGATTATAATTTGCTTTTGTTAATGGTTTTCCTGATTCTATAAATCATATTTGAGCTACTTGTCATCTCACAAATTCAAATCAATCTTCTATTGCTTGATCTAGACTATAGAATTTAGGATCCTTTAAATCTTTATTTTTTGCTTTATTCCAAACAACAATACAGGCCTGAGCTCATTCCTGAGCTATATTTTCTCAGCTCACATAGTATCTTCAATCTCTTAGTGAAATATCAATAGTATCAGGATTTATACTATCGAAAAGAGTCTTTTCTTTGGGAGCAGTTTCTACAACATCATCAAAAGAACTATTGGACTGGAATAATCTATCATAGTTTTGTACTATAACAGTATTAGCTTCATAATACTGTAAGAGATATTTCCATAAATCTCAATCTTTGTCTTCTAGCGATAGGTCTCACCTTAGTGACTCAAACCACAAGAAAAAAAAGTTTTCACGCTCAGTTTCACTAGTTATATCTAAGTAACCTCTATGTAGTAACAAACTAACACTTGCTTGTGCAAATGGTATTTTATCAATATATCTTTTCGAAATACTTCTTTCAAATTTTGTAAGCAAAATAATATAAAGCAATACTTCGGTTTCTGTATTTACATCTCAAATTTTATAATCATTAATTATTTTTACTGCCTTACGACATAAAGTATTCTTATCTTTATTAGAGAGTGATTTTACTTTTAGCATTGCAATACTAGCATAATACGAAAGTCTCGTATCTTCTGTTCATTGAAAATTGAATTCATTATCAAAATCTCTTGGTGGCAATGCTCACGCAAGATACATTCAAGATATTCAAGCTATAGTTGGATCAGGTATATCGTCATGTTTAGAGAGTATTCATTGTTTGTGTATAGTATTAAGTATTGATACAACTGATATGTATGTTGGTATGAATTCCTCTCTTCATAATGTTTTAGAGACTCAAATGATATTTTGAGCTTCTTCTTGATCTAGATTATCCTGCGTTGCCATTGAAGCCTCTATTTGCTTTATTCTTGAAGCAACAATTGGTATATCACCAAAGTAGTTATCTAAGTATCTTCTCACAGCTACATTATTTACAAGGAAATCTACATCATATACATCAAATAGCTGTCAAAAGTATCTATTTTGCTGCTCTATAGGTGCTTTTTGCAGAAAACGAGGATACATGAGTAGAGTTAAATATACTTTTTGAAGATCATTTGCTAATATTCAACTATCTTTTACTACTCAGGCATCATATCTCAGGAGTGATATAGCGATAATCATATAGACAAGTTCATTTCAAAATGAATCTATAGTATTAGTAAGTCAGCTTGATAGATACTTATTAAATTTTTTTAAATCACTGAGTTGTTTCTCTTTAGATGAATCCGAGTGATAGTATATAAGTGCTTTATCAAATAATCACATACTCTGATCCCCTGACATGATTGGAAGGGTATGATTATCAAGCAATGATATATCTAAATTTCAAGATACATAGGATAATGCTACTTGTCTCTGATCTTTGAATCAAAAATCTTCATATTTTCTAATTTTGTGTGAAATATCTCACTGATGCATATGATTTCTAAAACTCATAAAATGAGCTGCTCTTTCAGGATCTTCGTCAAATGCAACTAGTATTTCGAATACTAATTCTTTTTTTGGAAGCTCTTTATTTACTCATACCTGAAGGGTTCGAGATATTTCTCACTTTGTTTTACTAACCGTTGCAATTAATCAGTTTGTTTCCTGATTTTTAATACAGTCTAATTGTCAGAAGTACTTCTGTATATATCTATGTAATTCAGAATTAGTATCTAGTAAACCAGAGACTCAATCTGTGTAGCAAATATGCTTATATAGTAGTGTAAAAAATTTTTCTTGATACTCATGACTTGCAGCCAAAATATGCCCTGGGTAGATGAGAAATGAGAGTAGATAATGAAGTAATTCTATTCATGAAACATGTTTTTCAATAGTTTCTATATCAGCCTGCATAATTATAGATGCAAACAAGATACAGTCATCTTCATAATTTTCTGAATAAAATTCCTGAGAATCATCTCACATGCTCTTAAATATTCTTTCCATTGATGAGGTTTCAATTTGGTCATAATTTACCAAACTAAATTCCAATACTTCGTCTCTTTCAATTACACTTTTTCACTCGAATAATTTTTTGAGCTCATCAATGCTTATTTTACCTGATAAGTAAAATACTGTAGCTTCTTTTAAATTAAACTTTGAACTTATCCTATCATCAGATAGATTAACATTACTGAGTCTAATTTTTTCTAACTTTTGTGCTAATTCTCAAAGTTTTATTACTCTTGCTGAATAACCAAAGATACTTAAGATTTTATTAATCTCTGTATCACTTGGTATATTTATTCTTCTCGGTATTTGTGTTACAGAATCTATAGTTGGCCTCTTCATTTCTATTTGCGTATAAATACTATATTTAGAAAGTATTTATAACATTATTTTAATTAAAAGCAATAATAATTATACTTCAATTAAGTCTGATAACTCATCGTAAGAAAAGTCTTTTGCTTTAATGAGTTGGATGCTATATTTACTATCGTATAGTGCATCTAGACATTTGCATACAACCTGCCTTTTTTTTTGTATACTCGTTACTACTCAGATGTCAGATGTTATATTTTTTAAAACTGCTATTGCTCATTTTGCAGTAAGTTCTGATTTTGATGATTTAATAATTTTAGTAGTAGATAATATTCGTAAATAAAAATCTTCTACGATTTGGTCAATCTTTCAAGCTAATATTTTATTCTTAACTTCCTCATACTCTATTTCATTTTTTTCCTGATCCTTTATTTCTCTTCTGACTCTTATGTGAGGTATTTTTCACAGAATTCAAAATGTGAGTAAATCCGGATGATTTTTTCAGACAGTATTTTTATCTATTAGATTCCATCAGTCTACAAGTGATGCCGTTCACAGATTTACTTTATCAGCTACAGAACTTCTCATTTTTTTTCTTGCTTCATTTCTAGTCTCAATTTTTTTTCTTTGTTTAGTTCGTGCGCTTAACTTATATTTTTCATATACAATTCTTGCAAGTACATTCTGTAATACATATTTTAAAACTCATAGATCCACAGAGGTATGTTGCCCCTCTATGATGTCTAAATCTGTATAATCTACTCAAGTACCTAAATCAAAGCATGCGTAAACCCCTGGATTATCTATAGCAGAGATTTTGATGGTTCTTGCTATGGATTGTTTTTTATTAATTTCTATATGAAATCATATTGATTCCATATCCTCTTTCAGTTGATTCTCTAGTTTTTCTCAAAATGGAAGTTGCCATAAATAGTATATTTGAGAGTTTTTTAGATCATATAAATCAGTTGAATCACATCCTCTTAAAAAATCTCTCGATACTTGATATTTTTCTGGTAAATCTGGCAGGCCTCTGATAATTTCACTGGATTGTCTTTTATTTTCTCTATTTTTATTTTCTAAAAACTCTCTTTCTATTTTGTGCATTCTTCCATGAACTATATGTAGTAAATCAGGATCTGTTATTTCAAAATTATCAATTCATAAAAAGCTTACTAATCGTGCAGGTATAGTAGATATATCAAATCTTATTTCTCTTGAATTATGAATACCGGCATATCAAGATCCTGCTATAACTCAAGCTCACTCAGGAACTATAAAAGTCAGTAATCAGTTGTCCTCTAATTTATATGTAAGACTATCAAACATTAAAGCAATTCATATTTGTAGTGCTTCTATATCTATTTCTATTTTTTTATCTAACTCTCAAGGTGGAGTAATATGTATCTCAGTTCTATTAACTTTTGCTTTGCTACTTTGACTTATTGGATATTTCCCTACTTTTTGTGTTCCACTTTGCTTATTTCACTTACTCGTAAAGTTTTGGACTTTAAATCAGTTAACTTCTTTAGGTAAATCTTTTGGACTATGAAATGCTGTACTTCTTTTGTGTGAAAATGCTACATATGAATATTTTCAAGGGCCAGATTTAATTTCTAATTCAGATTGATTCGGTTGTATTGTATAAAACTGAGGTGCAATGATGTTTTTATTACTTTTACTTTTATTGTATATAACTATATGTATAGTTTTACCATTACTGATTTCTGGAGTTTCAGAAAATTTTATTGTATTTCAATGTGTCTTTGTAATTGAAATATCATCAATCTCTTCGACACTATTATATATATCTGCACTGTGTTTATAACTATTATCCCAGATTGATGTAAGTCTATTTCAAATATTATCTAATCTATCTTGTTTTTCACTGAGTAATAATTTATAATAGTCTCTTACTGATTTTACATGGCTAAATTGCTTGAGTATATATCCTAAAAGACTAGAATCTATATCAGTTACTAGTGCTTCATTTGTAAAACTTCTCAGAAACACATTAAAAAAATCACTTTGTCGATTCTCAGATAATGATTTTATATAATGAGGATACGCTACAATAAATACAGATGCCTTTCGAACTATATTTATGAGTTCATCTTCTTGAATAGGTGAAATAGTGATTATTTTTACTGCTATGAGAGATACTATTGCTAAATCTTCGTATGAGAATTCTCTTAGGTTTGAAATTAAATATGCTTTAATTTTTTTTCTATTATTAGCAGTTAGTGCAACTTTATGTGTGAATTGTTCTAGCGCATATAAATCTCTCTTACTTGTTATTTCATCTAATACTAGAATAGCTTCTGAACTTTTAAAATTTAATTCTGGTTTATAAATTCCAGCAAGCATAAGTCTCTTTACTGGTTTTCAAGCTGTATTTGTTGTATTTATCTCTGAAACAGATTCTAAAAACTTAGTATAACTTCTTCTGCTATTTCATTCAGCCGGGAAACCGTAAATATCATAAATCATCTCTAACTCTTGAGTGTTAGGTAGATTAGTTATTTTTTCACCAGTAATATTATTTGCTGCTGCCTGTCTTGTATCTTCTATTACTTTCTGTGTATTTGCACTTGTAGATGCATCTAAATGTTCTCTAATAAACTTGAGTTCTCAGAAGTACTTCAGTAAATATCGTCATAGTTCAGATTCTTTAGTTAATGAGGCAGATGTTTCTTCCCATGATAAGAACCAAAGTTTAAAAAATAGAGTCTGATCGCTTTGTGATAATGATTGAATATATGATGGATACAGTAATAAAAATTTTGTTATTGATAAAAATCTCTTGCCTAAAGCACTAGAAATTTCTCATCTTACTTTATACTCAGCTAAGATAATAAGTCATATTCAGCTTTGTGTCTTTATATCTAGTTCATTTATATCTAATCTACTAAAGTGACTTAAGAATCTTTTTTGAGCTGCTCTGGAGTAAGTGCTCCAGTTTTGTGATATACAAAAGTATTCACTCGTGTTATCCTCTGAAATAAATCACTTACTGCATAGTTTGGAAAAATTAAAATCTGCTCAAAATAAACCACTAAGAATCGCTGTATCTATATTTTCTCAAGTCCTACCTGCAACTGCTATGTATTTTGCAGGATTTTCATGTTTGATAGCTGTTAACTCAGATATGAGCTCTGAGGCTTCTTGCATATATACTCAAATTTTATCTTCTTCTATTCATAGAAATCATGAGACACTTAAAATTTCTTCTTCACTAGGAATTAGATATTTATCTTTGCTATCTGGAGTTCAAATTTTTGCCATACCTCTATTCTACTATATTTATTAATTCGATTCAAAAAATACCCCATTTTATGGAGTATTCTCTGATTAATTACTAATTGATAACTATGCAGCTTCCTGATCTTTTTCAGCTAAGCGTTCATTAACCTGCGTCCAGATTTCTTTTGGAATATTTTTTGCTATTTTTACTTCTGGATAGTTTTTTGCTGCAAGAAATGGTCATCTACGAGAATTTTTTACAACCATCTCTTCTCCAGTCTCTTCATCTATGAGGAGTCAGGCAGCTCCAAGTAGCTCTTCTAGTATTTCTTCTTTTTCATTTTTGATTTTTCCTATCCATTTCACTGCTGGATATTCACTAGATGCTAAGAATGGGCCATATCTACCAGTTTTAACCACTACCGTTCATTCAATACCATCCGGGCAAGGTTTTCACTCATACTTCGCTTTGAGTGCATCGAGCATATTTTTTTCTTCTTCTGGCTGCTCTATATGTTTACATTCTGGATATCCTGAACAACCAATAAATTTCCCTGCTTTTGAAAATTTAAATACGAGCTCTTCTCCACATGTTGGACATTTTTTTCCTACTAATTCTACTACTTTTTCAGCTTTTTCTCCTGCATCTTCTATAGATTTTTTGAGAGTTCCTTCCCAAAATTTTTGTAGCATAGTTGGATACTCTAATTTTCCTTCTGCGATGATATCAAACTCTTCTTCAACTGATTTCGTAAAGCTATACTCGAGCATCTGAGAAAAATATTCTTGAAGAAAATCTGTAACAGTAAACGCAGTTTCTGTTGGATGTAGATATTTTCTATCTTTTTTTTCTACATATCATCTATCTATAATAGTTGATATTGTTGGAGCGTAGGTTGATGGACGACCTATTCCCTCTCACTCCAATTTTTTAACTAAACTGGCCTCTGTATATCTAGCTGGTGGTCTAGAGTATGCCTGCGTTGCAAGTATTTCAGTACCCTTTGCAACTTGTCACTCAGCTATGGCAGGGAGCATACCTGATTCATCAACTTCTTCTTCATCATCTGTCCCCTCAATATAGAGTTTCATAAATCCATCAAACTTGATAACTTCTCATTTTGATACCCAAGTTTGATTTTTAGCTGATTCAGGAGCGAAATTATAAGTAGTGACTTCAACAATAGCTTCTTGCATTTGTGAAGCGAGTGTTCGTTTCCAGATGAGTGTGTAGAGCTTGAGTTGCTGCGCGTCTAGGTCTCATTTGAGACTTTCTGGTGTTCTGGATAGGTCTGTTGGCCTTATTGCTTCATGCGCTTCCTGAGCTCAGGCTGATTTAGTAGTGAAGCTCCTTGCTTTATGATACTCTTTTCAAAAACTTTTTTCAATCATTGATTTTGCTCAAGCTTGAGCTTCTTTTGAGAGATTAACACTATCAGTTCTCATATAGGTAATGAGTCATTGACGTTCTCATGAACCTAAATCTATACCTTCATAGAGTTTTTGAGCTACCATCATCGTTTGTTTTACACCAAAACCGAACTTTCTCGCTCCTTCTTGCTGAAGTGTTGAAGTCGTAAATGGGGCTCCAGGTGATCTTTTTGAGTCTTTTTTGATACTTTCTATGAGTTCAAATCATAGAGAAGACTTATGAGATAACTCTAATGTATCTTTTTTAGTTTTCCCTTCCTTTATAGCTGTTATATCATTTATAAGAGTCGCTAATATTTTTTGAGCATCTTGTTTAGATTTTAGTTTTTTTACTTTTCCATCTACTTTAGAGAAAACAGCAGAAAAGCTACTTCCCTCAAACACTAGTTTTACAGATATTTTCCAACTTTCAACTGGTTTAAAGTTTTGTATTTCTCTTTCTTTTTCTACTATGAGTTTTACGGCAACAGATTGTACTCTCCCGGCTGAGAGTCATTTACGAATTTTCTTCCACAGAACCGGTGATACTTTATATCATACAAGTCTATCTAGGAGTCTTCTCGCTTGCTGCGCGTCTACGAGTTTTAAATCAAGAGTTTTTGGGTTTTCTATCGCTTTTTGGATTGCTGATTTTGTGATTTCGTGAAAGGCAATTCTTTTAGTAGTAGCTGGATCTATATTTAGTGCGTGACACAAATGCCACCCTATGGCTTCCCCTTCTCGGTCCTCATCGGTTGCTATCCAAACTTGAGAAGCAGATTTTGCAAGTTTTTTCAGATTGTTTACTGTTTTTTCTTTATCTTCTGAAATATTATATTCAGGAGTAAATCAATTTTCTATATCTATTCAAAGAGACTTTTGTGGTAAATCTCTAATATGTCCCATGGATGCTACTACCTTGTAGTCGGGTCCTAAGAATTTTTCTATTGTCTTTCCCTTTGCTGGTGATTCGACGATTACGAGGTTTTTTGCCATATGTTGTATTTGTTTTGCATAAAGTAACTCGCTCTACTTTATACTCAACTATTACGAAGTCAAAAAAAAATAGCTTTTCAGCTATTTATAATCATACCACATTTTTTACTAAATTTCTGTTATCATATGGAAATTTATGATTTTCCAAATATCTTACAAGTGCATAATAAGCTGACCAGTGTGAGTCTTTTTCATATAGATATGCATTACCTTCTGCTCTACCTGGATGAAATTCTTGTAATATTTTTCCTAAATAGTTATTTTCATTTACTATTGGAACTACTCATAGCTTCATAGCTGATTCGAGTGATACATCTTCGCAATTACACATAATTGCATCAATTCATTGCATGTCAAATGAGTTAATTGTGTTGCTATATGATATATTTTTAGCTTCTATTTTTTCAAGATTTTCTCAGAATACTATAAAGTTTGCTGGGAGAATCTCTAATCATTCTAGGATTTTTTTTGTCATAGTTGTATCTGTAAAATGTACAGCTATGAGAATTTTAGATCTTCTAGGGAGTGAATACGTAGATTTATATTCATCTCTCGCGACAGTTTTTCCTGCAAGAACTTCTGATAGAGTCATAATTTTGTGGTTTATCTATTACTAAAACTATCATAACATACTTTTAATTTATATATCAAATTTTTTAGTTTGACAGAAATGCAAAAAAACTGGAGTAAATATATTTTTCACTATAATACGCTACATTATAATTAGTGAAATATATGAATAAAAATTTTTGGCAAGAACAAATTAAACTGCATGAAAAACTATGTTTTTTAGCTCCTATGGATGGTTATGGTGACAGTGCTTATCGTCAAGCTATGAAGCGAGTAGCACCTCATATTTATTGTATCAGTGAATTTTATAGTGCTGATTGACTTGTGCATTCTAAATTTCTGGCTGATAGTGTATTACCACACGCAAGCATTGAGGATCCAGTAATCATTCAAATTTTTGGAAAAGACCCAGCTATGTTTGCAAAAGCAGCTAAAATAATATCAGACCCAAAATACAATATTGCAGGTATAGATGTAAATATGTGATGTCCTGCAAAAAAAGTTGTCCGTAGTGGTCATGGTTCTAGTTTACTCATTAATGAGGAAACTGCTTTTGATATAGTGAAGGCATTAGATGAGTCAACGCATCTTCCAATTACAGTAAAAACGAGACTCAGTTTTGATGGGAATCAAGATCTTATTAAATTTGCCCAGTGATTACAAAACTCAGGAGCAAAGCTTGTTACTATTCATGGTAGAACTGCAAAACAGGCCTATACCGGTAATGCTGACTTTACAAATATTTATGAACTTCAAAGAAATCTAGATATTCCTGTTATTGGAAACTGAGATGTACAGCACTTTGATGATGGTATGAGCAAAGTTCAAAATCTAGCAGGTTTTATGATAGGCAGAAAGAGCTTTTGAAATCCTTGGTGTTTTATCTGAGAACAACATGCTTCAGCAAATAGAGATCTATATCCTGAGTGAACTTTTATAGGTGGCTGTTACCAACCAACTCTATGAGAAATGCTTGAAGCAATGGAGTTTCATGCAGCCCAACTAGTGGCTACAAAAGGTGAGAGAAAAGGTTCTCTTGAAATAAGAAAACATTTAGTTCAATATATAAAGTCCTTTCCAGGTGTAAAAGACTACAGAAAGCGTCTTGTAACAACAGAATCAATTGAAATGACTCGTGAAACAATCAATGATTTACGGTCAAATTTCTCACATCTATTACTCAAAAGGCCAGGACTAGGTGAAATAGCACAGTGAGATTAACATTCCTTCCATCTAACAGCTAACATGACAGTATCTTCTAACATGATAGTTGTGTGATCAGAATATGCGCTGCTAAAATACACATAATCTCATTGATTTGATAGTTCAACTGTTTCTCAAGTATCCGGAAATGTGATTTTGGCTTTTCATGATATGAGAATAGCGTAGGTTCTAATATCCTCTCTTGAGCTAAATCATTCTTTAATGAATCATTTTTTTTCATTTACCCATTTTATACCCAAGCTCCCATTGTAGTAATGAGTTTTTTCTTGAATGAAATTATCTATTACCCAACCTTTTATCTCTGGAATATTTTTAACTTTGTCATTTAGGTTACCAAAATCAATCTTATTCATATTAAGCTAAAAATTTTACTAATACATTTTCTAACTCACGATGCATATCTACAGGATCAGAGCTAACAAACTTTCAAGTTTTCATGTTCTTATCATAACTAATAAGATTATTGTAGAGAGTAGATATACTCTTAAATTTTGATTTATGTGATTTGTTTATGAGAAATGATCTATTTCATAATTTTAGTATTTCCCCTATTTCTTTAGGTGATTTTTTAATTGATTTTAAAAACTCAATATATAAAAAAACTCTTAGATTTCCAAGTATAGATTGATATACCGCATAGAGATTTGAAGAATCTATAAGACTTGATAACTCTTTAAAGATTCTTTTACCATTTCTATTCAGTAAAGTATCTATAAAAACAAATATAGACTCTTCAAACTCAGGTAATATATATGTATCAACATCACTAGAAATAATACTATAATCTCCTCTATCATCTTTTGATAGCAAGGAGAGTGGTGCCGTGAGTAATTTTTCTATTTCTGATATACTTTTCTGTAGATTTCATCATTTGAGTAATATGAGACGACGAAGTGCAGTTGGTTCTATAGTTGCTTTATATTTTTGACTGAGTATTTGAAATACTTCATCGTCTGAGCTAATACTAAACTCTTTAGTTTTTGCAACAGCGCTTAGTGATTTCCATCATTTTTTTCTTTTGTCTGGATTTATGCTTGAAAATACCAAGAGTACTTCCTCTGGTATTTCTGGAATCAATGAAATTATTTGTTGTTCTAATTCAGCTGCTCAAGAAAAAGATTTTTCTCATGAAAATGGAAATCATGATACAATTACGAGACGCTTTTCTGCAAATAAACTTCTCGAGACGAGAGATTCTGAGATAGTATTTTTAGAGTTTGAGTCAAGATTAGTTATATGAGTGATGTTTTCAGTCCCATGTTTTTCTATAAATCAGTTTTTCCATCGTAAAACTTCCTGAGTAATCAGATAGTCATTGTTTCATGTAAATAAATATATCATATCTAGTTAAAAATATTTTTTAGAGTTTTATTTTCTGATTTTTCAATTAATTCAATTATATCTCGTACAGCTATAAGTGATCTTTTTAGCATGAGTAAATCTTTAGGTCATATTCGCTCTAAGGATAGCCTACTTAATAGCATATCTAGATCTATAATATATTTCAGGTTTTCTCTCAGTTTTGATAAGAGTATTGTATCTTGTTTACAAGCAGCAATAAATTTTTGTCTTTGCTGAATTTCTTTTATATCTTGGAGTGGGTGAAGTATCTGCTCTCTTAGATATCGTTTTCACATTTGAGTTTTACTTGTATCAAGCACTCAAAGCAATGTTCATTTTGTCTTTGAATTAGTCGCAAAATTAAATACTAGATCTAGGCTCTTAATAGTAGTATCATCTAAATCCATGTATCAAGAGAATGATTCATAAGATAGTTTATGCAAAAAATCCATATCTTGATTTTGATTTTCAGTAACATATTCTATCAGCATCGCAGATGCTCTTTGTGCCTGAAGCTTATCCTCTATACCAAAAGACTCTAGATTTTTAGTAGCAAAATAAGTCGTAAGTGATTCGTAGGAGTTTTTTGTATATTCTCTGTAATATATATTGAGATTATATTTTTTAGTGAGCACATCATGTATCTCAGTGTTTCAATAAAGAGACTTTTCTAAAATTATTTCAGCTGGAGATAGTTTATAGAGTTGAGTAGCACACTGTTCAAAAGTAGTAAACTCGCTGGTTTTCCAGCTATGATTTGAAAAATTAATAATTGAGATTCAGTAATCTGAGCTTCACTTTACAAGCGAGACAATAGTGTTGCTTGATTTTACGTCTTCATATGACTCTCCCTCCAAGCCTATTGTAGCTGGAGTTATGACTCGCATTACTTGCCTTTCAACAATTCACTTCGCTTTTGGGTCAGATACTTGCTCTGCAATTGCTACCTTGTATCAAGCTTCAATAAGCATTGGTAAATATTTCTCTTTTGCGTGGTATGGTATACCTGCAAGTAAGACAGGATTATCAGCATTTTTATTTCTAGTAGTGAGAGCAATTCAGAGAATTTTATTTGCTATTTTAGCATCATCTTCAAACATTTCATAAAAGTCTCACATACGAAAAAACAATATAGCATCACTGTATTGCTGTTTCATATCATAATACTGTTTCATTGCTGGAGTTACATTCATAGAAATTTTCTTATAGATACGTGATTTTTTCTTTTCATTATTTTCTTATATTTTTCCGGTTCTATGTCCCTTGATATACTTAGTAAAAGTGCAAGTCAAAAAGAGAGTGATAGTAAACTAGAACCTCAATAACTAATAAATGGGAGTGTAATTCCTGTAAGAGGCACAATATTTAGATTTACTCAAATATTGATACATGCTTGTAAAAGTATCCAAGAAGTAATTCAAAATGCAGCATATTTTGCAAATAAATCGCTGCTATAACGAGCTATTCTCATTCATCTGTAACCTATGTACATATACATATTCATGAGCATAAAAGCTCATAGAAATCCTAACTCTTCAACAATAACTGAAAAAATAAAATCTCACTGTACTTCTGGTAGATATCAAAACTTTTGTATTGACTGTCAAAATCAAAGTCCTGAAAATCATCAACTTCATATAGCTATAAGTGCTTGCTCTGTCTGAAAGTTAATTGTCCTATTTTTAATAGCATCTTCATTATCAGCCAAAAAGTTATCAATTCTCTGCGTTACGTATCCTAAGTTATTTTTATTTTCACCTGTTTCTCTATCATAGTCCCCAGCTAGATATACTGATCCAGCAATCATTACTCATACTAAAAACATGAGAGATAAATATTTAACGTTTGCTCAAGCAAAGAAAAACATCATAAATGATATAGGAACAATAACCAAGATAGTACCAAAATCTGGCTGCGCTCAAACTAAAACTAGCACTACCCCAAGTACTATAGCAAATGGTACAAATCCATCGTAAAATGTGTGTAGATATTGCTTATACTGTTTAAAAAAGGCTGCCAGATAAATTATCAGTGCAAATTTCAAAAACTCGGTTGGTTGTATGTTAAATGGGATTCATGGGATAGAAATCCATCACCTCGCTCATTTGTATGCCTCTCACAGTATAAGTACTACTATCAGTAGGATAATTGCTAGGGCAAAAATTTGTTTAGAATATTTTTCATAGTATGTGTATTTCACTTTCACTAGGATTCAAACTAGCACGAGAGATACTAGTACATGAATAATATTTCTAATTACATAAAAATGGTTATATGCTTCACTAATATATCATGCAGCTGCTTGTGTACTGGTAACTCTAAAAGAACCCCAAACAGAAACAGAGCTTATCATTATCATTCAAAAAATAATAAGCACCAGAACAGTGAAAAATAATTTATAATCTACAGATTTCATTAAATTGTGAGTTGACTGAGTAATTGTGAAACTTCTGGTGAATTAACAAGTATAAGATATGCTAAAAATTCTGATCAAAATATTAAAATAATGGGAGTAAAATCAAATGCACCAAAACGTGTAGGAATATATTTCCTTATGAATGAATAGATAGGATCAAGAATATCTCGTATAAATTGTGGTCTAAATCTTATTCAAGCTAAGGAAAGCCAAGATAATATTACATCGAATACTACGATATAAAACATCAATCTGAGAAAAATAAATAGTGCAAGTATAAGTAATGTCATAGATTTTTATTAAGAATTAATTGAATTGTATGCGTCTTCTGCTGCTTTTTCTTGTGCCTTTTTTTTACTACTTCATCTTCATTGTCATATTTTTTTGTCTCATATATAGGCTCATACAAGAAATTCTTTATCATGATCTGGTCATGTATCTTCAAGAACTTCATAATGAGGAGTTATTTCACTATTTGCTTGTACATGTTCTTGAAGTAAAGTTTTAAAGTCTTTAAAAAGCTTTTTATCTAGTATATCATCGAGAGTTGAATAGATGTTATCTAATATGAAATCTTTTGCTCTTTGAAACCCTGCATCTAAATACACAGCTCAAATAAATGCTTCGACAGTATTAGCTAATATATAGTCATTATCTCTTCATCATGATTTTTCTTCTCACTTTCATAAATAGAGATACTCTTGAAAATTGAGATTTTTAGCAACTTGAGCTAAGTTTCTTCCTCTGACAAGCGCTGATCTCATATCAGTCATTTCTCATTCTTGTTTATTTGGAAAATTAACAAATAATTCGCTTGTAATAACAAGTTCTAACACAGCGTCACCTAAAAACTCTAATCTTTCATTATGCTGGGGAGCAAAATCATTTCTCTCATTTACGATAGATCTATGAATAAACGACAAAATATAATGTTTTATGTTGTTTGCTGAAATGTTAAGCTCTCATAAAAGTGTCTCAATAGATTTCTTACAGATTTCGCTATCTACTGCTTTTTTAGTTACTACCAATATAAATATATAAAAAAATAATATTCTACTATTAGAATATTATTTTTTAGTGAGTTGTAAAGCCTATTTAATCGCAAAAAAGTTGTAGTTTTGTTTTGCTTTCAATATCTTTTTTTAAATGTAGCTCAATGTTTTTATAAAAACTATTGAGTATCCCATTTACGATGTTTTTACTAGTGTCATCTCCAAAATATTTTGATAAATCTATAGCTTCGTTAATAGAAACTTTTGCTGGAATTTCTTCTTTTAGCCATAACATTTCAGTGATTGCTACAGCAATTGATAGAATATTTGTTTTTTGCATTGTGTCTAGGTCAAACTTTGGTGCATATGTAGATATTATATCAAGAATATTTTGTTGTCGAGAAACAATGAGGTCAAACATTTCATTCATGTACTCTCTATCAGGAGCAAAATCAAACCTATCTTCAAAAAATGCTTCATTAAAAGCTTTTTCATCAAAGTGAGTATATATTCTGGTGTAGAGCTGTTGAACCAAAAGTCTACGAGTTTTTTTTCTAGATACTTTCATATAGAGGTGCGGATATATAAAAATTAAAGCGAAAAAAATCTCTCATTTCTTGATATAAGAAATAAGAGATTTTTATGAAACTATACTCTAGTTACTTTTTGTTTACTTTTTTTAGCAGCAACAATTTGTTCTCCTTTGTACATTCCGTTTTCGTCAGCAAAGTGAGAGAGACCATTACCTTGTGCATTTATAGATACTCTGTTAAAAAGTTTCTTAGCAGAAAGTTTAATCCAGTTAGTAGTTCTTTGTTTACTTCTGTGTTTTGAGTGTTTCTTTTTTGGACCAAAAGCCATAATAATTCATTTAATTTGTAAAGGAACGTTTTGCGTTACCGCGGGATTATATAAGAGATGATTTAGAATGCAAGTTTTTCTAAATATTTTCTTGCAATATATTACTTTTACATACAATTGCTTTACATATCCAGAGAGAACATGAGAGATAGAGGCTCGATTGAGTGTTCCAGCAACCTACTTTGTCAAAGAAAAAAGGTGCTAATTCCTCCCCATATGGGAAAGATATAGAAAAATAAATTAAATTTTCAAAAAGCTTTTTCCTGTACGAAAAAGCTTTTTTCTATAACTGAATATGTATATTTTATTTTCTAAGATTATAAATCTATGAAACACTATATATCTGCAGAATCTGTCACTGCTGGTCATCCAGATAAAATTTGTGATCAAATATCTGACGCTATACTTGACGCTTGTCTCGCTGAAGATCCTGAATCGAGAGTAGCATGTGAATGTCTCGTAACTACAGGAACAATCATTGTGAGTGGTGAAATCACAACCAATGCTTGGGTAAATTTCCAAGATATAGCGAGAGAAGTTGTGAGAAATATTGGATATGATAGTTTAGAGGCTTGATTTTCTGCTGATGATGTGTCTGTTCAAATACTTATAAACTCTCAATCACCAGATATAGCACAATGAGTAAATACTGGTTGAGCTTGAGATCAATGAATCATGTTTGGATATTCTACAAATGAAAATGATGCGTATATGCCAACTCCTATCTATTTAGCTCATAGACTCTCTCGTAAGTTAGAGCAAGTTAGAAAAGATGGAACTCTTCCCTATCTACAGCCAGATGGTAAAACGCAAGTGAGCTGCGAGTATGAAGATGGGAAACTTCTGAGAGTTGCAACAGTAGTAATATCTAATCAGCACTCAGCTGATGTAAGCCTAGAAGAGTTACAAGCTGGAATTAAAAAAGAAGTAATAAAGTCAGAGCTATGAGATCTCATAGATGAAAATACTATTTTTCATATAAACCCTACTGGGAAATTTGTAATTTGAGGACCAAAAGGAGATGCTGGACTTACAGGAAGAAAAATAATAATCGATACTTATGGTTGAATTGGTCGTCATGGAGGTTGAGCATTTTCTGGAAAAGATCCATCAAAAGTAGACAGATCTGCTGCTTATATGGCACGATATCTCGCTAAAAATATAGTTGCATCATGAATCTGTGATACTTGTGAAATACAGTTAGCCTATGCAATTTGAGTTGTAGAGCCTGTAAGTATATATGTTGATGTTACTCATTCACAAGTTGATGAAGAATCGATAATATCAGTAATAAGAAATAATTTTGATCTATCACAAGGTTGAATAATAAAATTTCTAGATTTAAAAAGACCAATATTTCAAAAAACAGCAACTTACTGACATTTTTGAAGAGATGATGTGAGTTGGGAGAAACTAAATAGTGTAGAGTTATTTAAAAACTTAATATAGACATTTATAATTTATTATATATTATTAATATAATTTTTGTATAAAACAATTTGTGAATGAAGAAATACCAACCTCTTACTTATAGGAGTGATTCTCATGCAGAATGAGTAATTACTACGCATGAGATTATTACTAAAGTCGAAGATAGTCTTAAAGGCTGATATTTAGGTCCAGAAGTTCTATACGAATCTTTGATGCTTTTAAAAAAAGCTTTAGATCTAATTGAAAACTCAATAGATTGAAAGCCAAAGGTATTAAAAAGATCTGTAACAGTTCTAATAGAAGATATTAAACTCAGAACAAGAAAACTATCTAGAACATTATAATTTATTCACAAATACTCCAGAGTCTCTATCTTGCAATTTATGAGAAAATATTTACAATTTTTGTAAATATTTTTTTATGTAAGAAAAATGAATAAAATTTGCATCATTGAAGATGATATAGGTATAGCTGCTTCGCTGAAATTGTATTTAGAAAATTCTGACTTTGAGGTAGTTACACATAACACTTGAGATGGTGCTGCTGAATTTATATCTGCACAAAATGCTGACTTAGTTATTTTAGATATTAATCTCCCCGTATTTGATGGGATTGAGGTATGTAAACAAGTACGAATAGATTCTCAAATTCCTATTATAATGCTTACTGCGAGATGATGAGAATTAGATAGAGTTACATGACTTGAGTCTTGAGCAGATGATTATATTGCAAAGCCTTTTTCTCCTCGTGAACTATTAGCTAGAATACAATCAATATTAAGACGATCAGCTGGAAGTAAAGAAGATACACCATCAAATGTTATTTCTTATAAAAATATTAAGATTTTTAGAGATAAGACAGAACTTCAAGTAGATTGAGAAATTGTTTCAGTTACTAAAAATGAATATGATATTATGGAGAAAATATTTCTAGAAGATGGAAAACTAGTTTCAAGAGAAAGACTTATGAAAGAAGTCATTTGATATGATAATTATGTTTATGACAGAACTATTGATACTCATATAAAAAATCTTAGAAAAAAACTTTGATGATGAGAAGTTATTCTCACTGTTCGATGAAAATGATATAGATTAAATAAATAAGATGTCTCTATCTAGAAAATTTGTAATCATGCTTGTATCATGTGTACTTTCAATAGCAATAGTAAATATTGCTGCTTTTTATGTATTTTACAGCTCATACATATCTTTATATTTTTCCGAAAAAATCAGCGCTCGAGAATCTATTACTATAGAATATATAAATAATATTATTGAAAGACAAACTCTAGAAGATATCGACAATATTTTTAATGATGTAGAGATTGAATTTTTTGAACTTTTAGATAATAATCAGTGAGAAATCCCCTTAGCTGAAGCTGAAAACGTAAACATAGTAGTAGAATATTTAGCTAAAAGTTGAGTTTCATCTAAGTATATTGAAGAAGTAATACCAGAGAATAATTTAGAAAAAATACTGACACTCTTAAGGGATCCAAATAGCCCAGAATCAAACTTTATTAAGAGACTGTTTATTTCTCTGGTACTCACTAATATTATTACAATAGTACTACTAGCTTTTTGAGTATTTTATTTCACGAGAAAGATTATACTTCCAATTAAAAGGGCAACTACGCAAATAGCTAATTTAAGACCTTGAGAATCAAAAAATGTAATCAAATATGAAAAAAAAGATGAGGTCTGACTCCTCATTAAATCTATTAATGGATTAAATACTCGCTTAAGCATCCAAGAAAAAATTAGAAGTAGATTATTAGCAGATATTTCTCACGAGTTAAAAACTCCAATTACATCAATTCAATGTTATCTTGAGGGTATTTCAGATGGGGTCATAGAATTAAGTGAAAAAAATCTCGAATCTATCACATCTGAAATGTGAAGACTTACGCAGTTAGTAAATCAAATTATGGAGTTTGAAAAATTTGAAAATTCTCAGATTGTTTTACATAAACAGGCTCATAATCCATATGAAATTATTAGTCTTATTACTGAAACACAAAAGACACAACTTGCTGCGACACAGCAAACTATTTCAGTAAATTGATCTCAAAATATTGAACTATACTTAGATAGGGATTTATTCACTCAACTCGTCTACAACCTTATCAGCAATTTTAGAAAATATGCCTGAGATGGTACACATCTCAGTATTGATATATCATCTAAAGAAATACTATTTTCAGATAATGGGGCTTGAATTTCAAAAAAAGAAATACCTTTCCTATTTGAGAAATTTTATCAATGAAAAAAAGAAAAATCTTGAAATATCGAAATTAGATGAATAGGAGTGTGATTGTCTATCGTTAAAAAGATTATATCCTCTCACTGATGGAAGAGTCAAGTGAGCTCAGATGCAGGTGCTTGATTCAATTTTACTATCATATTTTAACTTCACTTAACTTTCACATTAGACACTGGAACTAATTTTAAAAACGTTATAATACTATTAATTAAGGAATTCCGATTATTTATGTGGTTAAGCCTTATAAAACTATATTCCTAACACGGAATTCTTTAATTTTACAAATGAAAAAAAATATACTACTTTACATACTCAGCACTCTAGCACTTCTCATGTTTTCAGGGAATGCTTTTTCAGCATCTTGAGAGTTAATTGAACCGCAAACAGTTCGTGAGATGCAAGAAAGTATAGATGCATTAGAGCAGGAAAAAACATTATTAGAATTTAAGTGGAATAATTTTAAGATTGGAAACTCATCTCTGTGAGAACTCATAAAAAAAGACTTAAGCCCAAGTGAAGAAAATGATTTATTTTCATTAGTAGAAGAATATAATTCAAAAAATATAGCTTGAGAAAAAGTACTTAAAACTATAATAGATACTAATTGAAATGAAACGTCTCAGAGAAGAAACTTAGTGCTATTAAAAAAAGAGTTTTATACTTCCATCAAACCATATATAGCAGAAGATAAGTTGGAATTATTGATTAAATATATAGGAACTGATTTATCACTCAATGAAAAAAGTAAGGATGTTGATTCTAAGATAGTCAAAATTCAGACGACAAAACAGCAAAGAGTGCAAGTCCTACAAGAAAAAATAGAAGATAATAATAAAATATTAAGAGAAAGTATTGAAAATAAAATAATAACGCAAGTAAAAAGTAAGTTAGATACTTTTACTACTCAATGAGATTTTTCTAAACTATCTAACAAATCAAAGATTGAAGTTTTCAATAGAGTAATTATGAAACTTGAATACGAATCTATACGTCTCACTAACTTAGAAAACTCTACAAGTGTTATAGAAGAAAAAATAGTAGTATTTCGGGTTATGATTAACCTCTTAAAGGATTACACTGAAACATGGTCTAAATAAGTAATAAAAAAAATAGCTTGGATTTACCAAGCTATTTTTTATTATTTTAATCTTTCTTGTATATAAGAATTGAGATTATTTATCGAAATAATTTCTTGCTGCATACTATCTCTATGCCGAACTGTAACGTTTCAAGCATCAAAATTATCACTATCTATTACTACACAAAAAGGAGTTCCAATTTCATCCATTCGAGCATATCTCTTTCCTACTGAACCTACTTCATCATATTCGCAAACAAAATCTACACTTAATTGATTATATATTTTTTTGGCTTGTTCTCATAACTTTTTAACTATTGGTAACACTCATACTTTTATTGGAGCAACTTTAGGATCGAGCTTTAGATAAGTTCTTTCATCTTCTATTGTGTATGCATCACAGAGTGCTGCGAGAGTAATTCTACCTAGTCACATAGCTGGCTCTATAACATATGGAAGAAATTTCTTATTATTCACTTGGTCAAAGTACGCTAGATTTTGTTTTGAAGCATTCATATGAGCTGTGAGATCATAGTCTGTTCTATTTGCAAGAGTTTCTATTTCTCCCCATCCAAATGGATACTTGTAATCAAAGTCACCAGCCTGCTTTGAGTAATGTGGTAGTTCTTCTTGTTTAATAGGTGTAAATCTAATATTTTCAGCCTTTAACCCTATTACTTCCAAGAAAAATCTTTCTGATTCTGCTTTCCAGAGTTTAAATGCCTCATCATCTTCTCCAGGTGTTACAAAATACTCAATTTCCATTTGCTCAAATTCACGAGTTCTGAAAATAAAATTTCCAGGTGTAATTTCATTTCTAAATGACTTCCCTACTTGGGCTATACCAAATGGGAGTTTTCTTCGTGAGCTTCGTGCAACATTTGCAAAATCTACAAATTGACCTTGTGCTGTTTCTGGTCTGAGATAAGCTTGTGATGATCAATCTTCTGTTACTCAAAGAAAGGTCTTGAGCATAAGATTAAATTTTTTGATTCCTGAGAAATCAGTTGATTTACAGTCAGGACACTCTATATTCACCTGCTTTACTATCTCATCTAATCTTGCTGTCTCAGTCTTGTCTCATGCATATCATGCTGGTTCAGTTTCACCTGCTTCTATTTTATTGTCTATGAGTTTATCTGCTCTCCATCGAGCTTTACACTCTTTACAGTCCATAAGTGGATCTGCAAATCATCCTACGTGTCATGATGCTTCCCATACTTTTGGATTCATAATGAGAGAGGCATCTAAAAGCATAGTATCCATTCTCTTTTGTATAAACTCCTTGAGCCAAAGATTTTTAATATTTTCCTTTAGAAGTGAACCATATGGACCATAATCCCAAGAGTTTGCGAGTCCTCCGTATATTTCACTTCATGGATACACAAAACCTCTGTTTTGGCAGAGATTAACAATATCTTTCATTTCAAATTTGTTTTCCATAGTTTTTTGTTTATTTAGATAAGTATTTTTCTATATATTTACTCTTTAAAAAGCCGACTGAGAGTGTAGAGAGAAAAAATCAAAATGTTGGAATCATTGCATTTACATATGCTCATTTTACTCAAATCATATTCATAAAAAATACCATAAATACATAGGTAATAGATAGTATCAGTCATGTTCTCTGCCAAGATGTTTCCCAGGCTTTTTCTGCTTCTACTTTTTTATTGCGTAGCTGTATAGCGCTAATAGAATTTCTTACGTCTTCCTCTTTCATATTTTTAGATTAAAAAACCCAAAGACTGAGTTAAATCAGTCTTTGGGGTCTATTATTTGTTTAGACGGTTCCACCCAAATGTTTTACTTTTATTCAAAATAAATTCTTTCTGGCTTGCGTTTCCATAACAAACTTCAACAAAAGTATATATTTGAATCTATGAGTATTATATTTATTGTAGTTTAGAGTCAATTTTTTATTTGGGTACTCTTTATTTATAGCACTTCATCACTCATGAGATTGTTTTGCTTAGTTTTAATTTCAATTTCTTGCTCTAGTGTAGCAGTGGCAATTTGAAATATCCATCCTCTACTAGCTGGCTCATCAAAGTTGTAGTATTTTTCGCTTATAATGCCGTATTGATATGCTGTCATCATATAGTCTTCTTGCCAAGCTGACGTTGTTTGAACTTTTTCAATTCACTTAGCTTTGAGAACTAGTTTCATTGCTTCTGTTTTCGTTATATTATCAAACGGTCTAAATGTATCATTTGCAGCAATATACCCAGCATCTAAAGCAGCTTCGATATATTTACATGGCCAGTCAGTCGTAGATACATCTGAAAACTCTCATCTGCATGAGTCATCAATAGTTTTTCAAGATAATTTCATAACTATTTTCATGACAGCTTGTCTTTGAATATTGTTTTCAAGTCAATATAGGCTTATATTTGCACTTTGATCTACTATTATAGATTTACTAGCTAGGTAGGTAGCTGAGTCAAGTTCAGATTTTATCTGATATGCTGCATGAGCAGAAGTCACAATCGTAAATAACAAAATGCTAAGTATAATTTTTCTCATAGTTTGTGTTTAAATAGTAAATATACATTTATACTAATAAAAAATACTTATACACAAAAAATGATTTTAAAAAGCTATTGACTAAAGATTAATAATTTTTGAAGTCTGGGTAAGTTTTTGCAAGTACTCAAAATATCCATCACCTTGTTGCTATTTCATTATAGTTTCAAAATTTTTCATCAATAAATCATAAATACAATGCTGTAGAAATATAGTCTTGTTGCCAAGAATTTGTCTCATAAGATTTATCTATATTTCTTGCTTTGAAAATAAGTTTTAAAGCTTCTGTTTTAGTGAGCTGAGATTCTGGTCTAAATCTCTCATTTCAAGCAATATATTCATTATCAAGTGCAGATTCGATGTATTTACATCCCCAATCATCCTGAACATCTTCAAATATATTTTTACAATTTGTATTAAGCTCTATTTCTGCAGCATTAATAATTACCTTCATTACCTCCTTTCTACTTATATCTAAATCTAGATTATATTTTTCTGCATCTAAACTATGAGATTGTATTATTTTTTTTGATGCGAGAAATTCTGCTGATCTACGTTCCTGCGGAATATCTACAACTCAAACAGGAACTCATGCATACCTAAATCAAAGTGTTTTACAGCAATTTTCTACACTTGAACTAATACATTCATCTGTAGTAGAAAAATCCAATTTTAGAGTCTCGTCTAAACTAACAGATTTCCATCAATCTTGTAACCAATTAGATTTCTCAGAATTTCCTCTTGTAAATTCTCAGCAAAGATTTTCAGTTTGATTTACTACGTAGACTCATCAAGTTCATAGAGAAAAAACTCCCAAATATATAATTTGAGAGAATATAATAGAAAGTATTATTTTATATATCATAATCTGTACCTAAATTATCAAAGAGTTCTTGTATCTCTGGAGGTAATTCTGATGAGTCATAATAATCTCAACTTCCAGCTTCTTCATATACAAAATCATTATACGATCTGGCACTGTTTGAAAATATCCAGCCTCTTATTGCACTTTTATTGTAATCTAGATAAGTATCATCGATTATTCACAGACTTTCTGCTTTCATCTTATACCCTTCTCTCCAGTCATCATAGTTGTATCTCTCTATTCACTTTCATTGCATAATCATCTTGAGTGCTTCTATCTGAGTTACAAGATCATTAGGTCTAAATGTTGAGTTAGCAGCAATAAATCATTCCTTTACTGCAGCTTCTGCATATTTACAACCCCAGTCATCTTTTGATATATCACTAAAGGCTCACAAACATCTATCAATTACTTCTTTTCCAGATAGGTTCATGAGAATCTTTAACATCTCTCGTCTTGTAATATTGTCTCAGAGATTATATCCAGATGGAGAAAATGAATTATCATTAATAATTCATTTTTCAGCTAAAAAATTAGCTGATTGTACATTGTGCTCTGTATATCAAAACACACTTGTAAAACTTAGAGATAAAATTACTAGACTTGAGACTCAAAGTGATAATTTCATATTTTTATATATTTATTTGTAAATTATGAAGAGCATCTATTCTTTCTTGTAGTGGAGGATGAGACATAAAGAGTTTTTTAAAACCTGAACTTGTTTGAGTACTAATCTGCATAGTTGCCATTTTAGTGTTATTTTTTGGAGCGAGTTCTTTCATTTTCTTTAAAGCCTCGAGTGAAGCAATCATTTTTTCTTTTCATACATAGCGAGCACTTCCAGCATCAGCATGAAATTCTCTCCATCTACTAAATTTCATAACGACAATTGATGCAAGTATTCATAACACTAATTGAAGTGCGATATAAGTGCCCATATATCACCATTGACCAAGTTTACCATCAGTTCTACTATTTACTATCTCTGCAATAATTCTAGCAAAAAATATAACAAAGGTATTCATTACTCATTGTACTAGAGTCATAGTTACCATATCTCCATTGAGTACATGTGCCATTTCATGAGCTACAACTCATTCTATTTCTTGTTCATTCATATATTGAAGTAAACCAGTAGACACTGCAACAAGAGACTTATTTTTACTTGGACCAGTTGCAAACGCATTAGGATCCTGTGCGTTGTATATTCAAACTTCAGGAATTCTTATGTTATGCTTTTCAGAAATGTTTCTCACTGTTTCATATACTAATTTTTCTTTTCAAGTAAGCATTGCTGCTTGATCTGGTGTAAATGGAACAATACCATAAGCTCTTTTTGCAGTCCATCTCGATATAGAAAGAGAAAAGAATGCTCCTATAAATCAAAATAATCCAGCATAAATGAGTAATCACGTATAGCTTTGTCATGAGAGTTGAGAAATGTTGATTCCAAAAATCATCTCTATAGCAAAGAGAATAATTGAAAAGAGAAAAATTACTGCGATATTTGTAAGCAGAAATAATCAGATTCTTTTAAAAATTCACATATTTATGTTTTAGTTAGTTTTAAAGCTTAGTTATTCTATAGTCACATACTCATTTGTCAAAGCTCTCACCGCGAAGATTGTGTGGATTTTTTAAAATTATCACTTACTAGATAGTTTTCTAATATCTGTAAATCATACTTAAAGTTGTGGGCTATAAGTGTAATATTAGAGTTTAGAAGCTTAGATACAAAACTCTTTCAAGCTTCAGGTTCTACTTGTGGACCTCTATGCATGAGGTTAATATAAAAAATGTTATCCTCATCTAAGAGGATGCTTATTCACACAAGTTTTGCTTGTCTCACATCTAAACTAGTAGTTTCTGTATCTATAACAATTTCTGAGTAATTATCAAAAATACTATTTTCGAGTTCAATCAGTCACTGCTCATCTCAAATAATTTTTACTTTTTTTCAAGTAGACTCCCAATTATCTTTTTTTATATCCTCTTGTTTAATAAGAGAAAAGAATTCGAGCTCTCTAAAAAACTCTGTCAGCTCTAGGGTAAATAGATTTTTGGGAATAAATTCATGATCATGTAAATCAAATCCATCTAATTCCATGTCACAATCAAGGGTAGCTAGTTTTTGTGAAAGGAATGCTAATTCTTTTCCATCTACAAATTTCTCTAGTGTTTTTCACTTTAGTATTTTCTGTGCTTGTGGAGAGAGCGTTGAGTATGTATTTTCTAAGTCATCTATAGTTTCATAGATTTTTTCAAGAGTTTGAAACTCATTCAATAATAGTTGAGCTTTTTTAGGTCAAATACCTGATATTCCTGGGATATTATCACTACTATCTCAGCAAATTGCGAGATAGTCTCTTACGCAGCTAGCTGGAACTCAAAACTTTTCAAATGTTTCATCTGGACCTGATATTTTTTTTCGCTGTGTATCGTAGACTTTTACCTGCTCGTTTACCAATGCATAGAGGTCTTTATCTCATGAGAGTATATATATTTCGTTTTGAGATTCTTGTCATAGTCTGCAAGCAAGAGTGCCAATAACATCATCAGCTTCAAAACCTGGTATTTCTATTATATCTATATTCATAGCCTTAATCATATTTTCTATATCAGAAATTTGGCTTCTGAGATTATCAGGCATTCGTTCTCTCGTGGCTTTATATTCGCTATATAATTCGTGTCTGAAATTATTTCACTTTGCATCTTTGATAAATACTACATAATCAGGTTTTTCTTTCACCATTTGACCAACAAAAAACTTTGCCATTCAGAAAGTAGCGTTTACCACTCTCCCCTCCTTTGTACTAAATTCTGGCAGCGCAAAAAACATTCTATATATAAATGAATTTCAATCTATGAGATATATTTTTTTAGACATATTTATTTTCAATACTAATACTCATTTCAGTATATTTTATTTCATATGAAGAGCAATACTTATTTGATTCTTGACATTATTATAAAAACATTATAATCCAATGTTATCCACTCAAACTTTTCGAAGAATAAAACTTATGGAAAGATGAACGGATAGTCTGATAGCAGCATATAGGGAGAAAAAAAACATGCAGGCACCACTTTCGACAACAAAAGTTAGAAAGAAAATCAAAGCAATCATCGGTGAGCCGATCGAACCAGATCGCAAGTTCATAGAAAAATGCTTTGAATGTATACAGGGGGATCTGAGCAAAAAAAATACCCCCAAGTACTGGGAACAAACTATTTCCGATGAGGCCATAAGAGAATTAGCTTTACGAGAAATTGCAGCGTTTCAAGCCGGCCAGTCTCCTCAATATACTGGTTGAAGTATCATTTTAAGCAGCGCTATTCAGCGCTGCTTTTGCTTTATTAATATTTCCTTTTTACAAATAAATCAATTTCAATATCAAAGTGAGTTTTCATGTCTTCCATAACATTTCAAATAGAAAAATGATGCTGCTGAGATCCAGGACTTAATATACAATATGAAGCAAGTATTGTTCAAAGTTTACAGGCAGTTTCTATATCTTGTCACTCAGTAAGGCCGTAAAGAATACCTGCACGAAGTGCGTCTCAAGCTCCGGTTGTGTCTTCAAAATCTTCTATATCAATAGCTCAAATATGACTTAGTTTTCATTTTTGAAATAAATGAAGTCACTCACTTCCATGTGTTACAATAACAATATCAAACATGGCTAAAATTTCATTTTCACTTAATAATGTCTTTTCAATTATTTGAGTAAACTCATTATGATTTGAAATTAGGTAGGTTCACGAATTTAAAAGTGCAATGATATCTTCACGACTCATTTGAGATACTTGCTGCGAGGGATCTACAAAAAAAGGCACTTTATTTTCTTGTAATTTTTCTGCGTGTTCTAACATCGTAGGAATATGGTTTGCTGAAACGATTCAGATGCTACATGACTCTTGAACGTGTTCAACTTTGCTAGAACTGGCAAACTCCATCGCTCATGGATGAAATATTGTAATCCTATTATCATCATTGTCAGATATAATTACTCAGTGTGCACTGTGGCTCATTTCCTGAATATGTACATAGTTTAAGTTTATTTTTTCTTTTATAACATCAGAAAAGTTATAATCATCTCACAGAGTAGTTAATAAAATAGCATTTTCTCATAGTAAGGCTAAGTTATATGCGATATTTGCTCAAGTTCCTCAATGATTTTTTGTATATTTAGAACTCAAAATAGACATATTTGATAACTCTGATATATCCATATCTGAAAATAAGCCATCGAAATGATGTATATTATCATAAGCACTCGAACCACTCACTAATATTTGTTTCATAATCATTTATTGAAAATATATGCTTACATACTAAGGAAATAAAGAAGCTTGTCGAAAAAATATTGATATTTCTATCCTATGTGTAAAATCACTAAAATAATTACCTAAAAGATATACTATGGGAATGATGTCCGTAACACTAAAAAAGAAAATTTCACTTACAAATGATGTATTTGAGCTCCACTATAGGCTCCCAAAAAGAGTTGAAATGAAACCATGACAATTTTTTACATTTATACTTCCTGGAATTTGATGAAGAGCTTATTCAGCTCTGGAAATTAGAGATGATATTCTTATTTTAATAATCAAAAGATGGGAAGTGTCAGATGGAGGAAGATGATGAAGTGTAGCTCTATGTGATGCTGAAATAGGTGATGAGTTTAAACTAGTAGGACCGGCTGGTCACTTTGTATTACAAGAAAACAATCAAAATAAGTTGTTTCTATGAACTGGTACAGGTTTAGTCCCACTGTATAATATGATATTAGAATGACTTGCGAAAAATACCTGAGAAAAATATCAACTAGTATTCTGAGTTCGCAATATGTCTGATATGTTTTATTTAGAGCAGTTTGAAGAATTAAAGCAAGCGTATCCAAACACATTTTATTATCATCTAGTTGTGAGTCGGAGTGAGTGAGAATGAATGATTAAGAAATGATATGTGACGGACTTCTTGTCATCAAAGGTAGTTTCTGAGTACTTTGAATATTATATTTGTTGAGCTCCAGCAATGATAGAATGATGCCAAAATAAGCTCTTAGAACTCTGAGTAGACAATGATAGAATTTACTTTGAAAAATATAGTTAAATAAAAAGCACTTAGTAATTAAGTGCTTTTTTGTTTTCTAAAGTGTAAACTCTAATATATTTACAGCATTTTCCATTGCTAGTTTGAGATTATCCATACTGCTAGACTTGGCATCCTCATCAGCTCAATCACTTACTGATTTTATTACCACTGTCTTATCAAGCATCTCATAGTTTTTTATAACAGAAAGTATACTATATGCTTCCATGTCTACTATATCTGCTCAAAATTTATCCACTATTTCTGATTGTAAATCTTTGTTATCTATAAATTGATCTCAGCTAGCGCAGATTCCACTCAGGTGAAGTTTAAATTTTTCTAAATCATATTCTTCTCCTACTGCGTATTCTAAAAATATAGGGGCTCTTTGATGTTTATGAAAATCGATTGCTTCAGGCATATAAAAATCATGCATTACAAATGTATTTGGCATAATAACGTCTCAAATACTGAGCGTTTCATGGTTGAGATTTCATACTATTCAAATATTAACTATTTTTTCTAATATGTAATTTTCGCATAGATTGGTTGTAGCAAAAGCTGATTGAGTCTTCCCTTCTCAACATACAAGTAAAACAATATTTTCTTTTTCATCATCTTCTAAAACTCTTTCTCACTCAAATATTTTCATAGTTCACAGTTCTTTTTTGAGTTTGAGAGAAAATCTTTCTATTATTAAGTCTGCCTCCATCTGTAGGGCTGTAATAATTCATTTCGTAATAATATTTTCCATACTATATGTATTGTAAAGTTTATAATCTTTGAGATTATATTGCCCTAAAAGAGAAGTAAAGGAAAATATTTACTTTTTGCATATTTTTTGTAGACTTGCGCGCATAATTTGATACATCAATAAACTCTTATGGACTCTAATCTTATACAAATATTTGGTTTTTCACTTGCTACATTTTTAGTTGGCTTTTTGATTACACCTTACTATATTTCTCTGCTTCAATATGCTAAGATGGGAAAACAAATACGTGAGAACGCTACTATTTGAAAAGCATTTGAGTTTTTTAAACTTCATAGCGCAAAAGCCGGAACTCCTACTATGTGATGAGCTGTGATACTATGATCCGTGTTTTTTATGGTCTTGGTCAGTATTTCTCTCCAAAAACTGGGTTTTACTAACAACTCACTGTTAAATCAAAAAGAGACTTATCTCAGTCTCTTTACACTCTTTACCGTAGGACTTTTAGGTTGAGTGGATGATTGGATGAATATTCGATGAATCTGAAAAACAAAATGAATATCAGCACGTTTTAAAATGATATGGCTTATTTTGTTTTCAGGTTTATGAGCATGGTGGTTTTATGACAAGCTTGGTTGGTCAGAGATACTATTGTCACTTCCAATGTTACCTGGCATAGAACTCTGACTTCTCTTTATACCACTGTTTATGTTTATAATAATTGCTGCTGCAAATAGTGTAAACTTTACTGATGGCCTAGATGGACTTGCTGGGTGATTATTGTTATTTACATATGGAGTATATTGATTCATTACATACGATCAGTGATTATTTCTTCTCTCAACACTATGTGTCTCTATATGTGGTGCTTTAGTAGCTTTTCTCTGGTTTAATATCAAACCAGCTAAGTTTTTTATGTGAGATGTTGGATCACTAGCACTTGGAGCAAATTTATGACTTATGGCTCTTTTAACAAATACTGTATTTATTCTCATAATAGTTTGATTTATATTCATACTTGAAACAATGTCTGTAATCATACAGCTTACAAGTAAAAAACTAAGAAACGGAAAAAAAGTATTTAAAATAGCACCATTTCACCATCACTTAGAAGCATGTGGTTGGTCAGAAGAAACAGTTGTATTTAGGCTCTGGCTAGTTGGATTGATTCTTTCAGTTGTATGAGTAATATTTTATATGATAACTAAATAATATATATGAAATATTTTGTGCACGAAGAAAATATGCTGCAAGCAACTTTTGAGTTTAAAAGTTTTTCAAAAGCTTTAGAATTTGTAAATATAGTCTGAAATATAGCTGAAATATCAAATCACCATCCAGATATATATATTCATGACTATAAATTTGTATCTGTATGTTCCACAACTCACGATGCTTGAGATATAGTTACTTCAAAAGATGAGGCAATAGCAAAACTTATAGAAGCAAGTTACAAAGGATAATATGGCATTTATAATGAAAAATGAATCTTTTCACTGTGATAACTGTGGAAAGGAAATAACAAAACATCCTACAGGTAGTGCTCGAAATCATTGTCCATTTTGCCTATTTTCAAAGCATCTAGACAAAGATTTTCCAGGTGATAGAGCGAGTGAGTGTAAGGCAATAATGAAGCCAGTTTGAAAGGATTATCATAAAAATAAAGGCTGGATGGTTGTGCATGAATGTATAAAGTGCTGAAAGAAAATCCCCAACAAACTTTCTGAGGATGATAGTGTTGATGTGTTTGGGAGGTTATAAGCCTCTTCAAAGTTTATAAACTTCTAAATTGTGATTTCAATATCTATGTTTTTGTTTCTTTTTTATTAATCAATCAGGATTTTCCTCAAATAGTTTATAAGCAGATCTTCTACTTAGCGATTTATATGGTTGTCATCATGAGTTTCTAAATAACCTTAGATTACTAGTATTAAAGAAATTTACTATACTAGGCCTTTGAATTAAGAATAGTGTTCTCCATCTTATATTCTTTACCAGCCATTTTTCAGGTCAAATAGGGTAATCCTCATTTATTGCACGATTAACATAATGAGACGGAGGATAATAGTTGTTACTCATTTCATAATATAGTAGAGCATATATATCTCATTCTCATAAAGATTCTAGTTGTTTTTGTCTTATAGAAACACTACTTCATACTCTTCAAGTTTTCACTTCTACTTTTTTTCAAGAACTGGTTTCCACATCATGTGATTTTCACTTAAATAATTTTCATCAAAGATACTTAGCAACTATATCTTCTCATAATTGAGGTATTACTGACATGACAATATTTTTAACTTGCGCTGAGTATCTCGAGGGATTATTACTTGAATTTCAGTTTAGAGGAGTTCATGCATCTACATTAATTGAACTGAGTATCTCTCAATCTGGTGATACAGTAACTCAAGGTGAATGTGAGAAAGGTGAAAGCATAGGGTTATATAACAATACTATATAAATATTTTATAACCATATTTAATACTTTATCAAGTAATTAATTTCTCCAAGAAATCTCAAACATAGTATGCAACTCAAGCAGCAGCTGCTCAGAGGAATAAAGTTTCTAAAATACTTTTAATCATTGGGGAGTTTGAAATAAATGACTTGATATATCATATAAATGTAAAACTGAGCATTGTAAGTATTGAGGCATATAAAAAAGCATTTGAGAAATATACTCATACATACTGAAGTACATATATAAGTAGTGGTATAAATCAAAGTACAATAAATGAGACATAAGTTACAAGAGCTGTATAGAGTCTTTCTTTTTTATTTAGTGAGTCCTCACGAGCATCAGATGAGAGGTAAGCTCAAATTGACATAGAAAATCAATCTGCTAATAGATTTGCAAATCAAAGTATGAGTATAATAGTAGCATCTAATCAGGCTCATACACTACCAGCTACTACGGCAAATGTAGTAATTGCTCAGTCGATACCTCAATATACAAATTCTCAAAGATATTTTTTAGCTTGTGATTTCATGGTGAAATAAAAAAAAGATACATAATTAAATATATCTTTTTAGAGGATTATACAACAGTTAGCCATATAGAATATTATTTTGTCTTGTGAAGTTTTTCTCTTCTAAAATATGGAAACATAGCATATATCACCAAGAGAGTAGCCCCAAATACTGCAAAGAGCCAGTTAATAGCCATCGAGTGTATACTAAAGTTAAATACAACTTCCATGAGAAGGGCAATGATTGCAATTTCTACAAGGTCTTTAATTTGTATATGGTGATGTTTTGAATATTCAACGAGGATTTTAAATGATTTAACAAGTACAAGTATTATGGTGACTACTGACAGTATTTCTTCTGTAAGTTTTATTCACATATCTCAAGCCTCAGCTATTCACTTTGCTGTCATGTCACCTAAATGTGAAACATGTACTATTATTGCAAATACTACCTTATAACATAAAAATAGTGTCATATAAAATATATAAGCAGCCACTATAAACATGAGTATGTAAATCGATCCTGAGACAAAAAGTCTCATGAGTTCTCTAAAAAAGTCCTTTTCTTTCGACATAGTTTGTATTAATTAGTACTTGCCTAAATACTACTATACTTTATACTATTTCTCAAATATTTATTACTACTCTATGAGATTCGATATTCTCCCATTTCTTGAAAAGCATTATTGAAAAGATGATACTATAGTTATTGCGTGTTCTACGTGAGCTGATAGTATGTTTTTGCTATACCACATATTAGAAACACCCTACAAAAATAACCTAGTAGCTTGCTACCTCAATCACAATACACGAGAACAGTGTAAGCAAGAGGAAAGATTTTTAGAAAAGCTATGAAATGAAAGATGATTTAAGGTTGAAATTGCTGATTGTAATTTTACAAAAATTCAAAAACTCTATCCAAGTAAATCATTTGAAGAGCTTGCAAGAGAGAAAAGATATCAATTTTTTGATGCTGTATGTAACATCTACAATACAAATAAAGTTATTTTAGCTCATCATCTAGATGATAAAATTGAGACATACATATTTAACATGCTCAGAGGCACTAAGCTCACTGGACTTATAAATATGACTGAGTCATCTGGTGGTATCTTGAGACCATTATTGGATTTAGAAAAAAAAGATATATATCAATATTTACAGGAAAACAATCTGACTTATTTTGAGGATGAATCTAACTCGGAAAACACCTATACGAGAAACTATCTTAGAAACGAAGTTTTACCAAGTTTTGATCGAGTACATCCAGAGCATAAACGCAATATTTCTAACTTGCTCTCTTATTTTGAAGAGATAAAAGAACATTTAGATACTGAAGTAAATAAATTTTTGTTAGAAGAGAAATATTTCTCAGTTTCAAAATTTATACTTCTGTCCTCACTTATGCAAAAGGAAGTGATTCGTGAAGTATTTTACCGCACAAATTTTAAATCTACTATCTGATTATCAGAGTGAAATATAGCTGAGACTATCAAATTTATTAACTGAAAAAATAATAAAACAAAAAAAGAGATTCAAAATATGAAGCTCTTTAAAGACTGAGATAAAATTATGTTCTAGCTACAAAGCTTAAGTAACTCATTTCATGATTGTTTTGGTATATGAAGTGACATTGTTTGTAGAGCTCATTTTCATCATGATACCTCTGGGATTTTTCAATTTGTTACATAGTCATCTGGACTAATTAATTGAGTGATTTTCGTATTAAAGTTTGTTTCTAGTTTTTGAACTAATCAATCAAATTGTTCCCCATTTCTCCCTATATTTAAGTCCATTTGAAATTGTAATCAATTTCACTCCCATCAGTCAATAAGAGTTCTACAAGACAATTCTGGATCATTAACTAAAAAATAGTCCCTGCTATTAATATTTCATTTTCATAATCTCATAATCCAATCCATAATTCTCACGGCATGAAGTGGATCCTTAGCAGGGTGAATTAATAGAACTGATTTTATTAATTCTGATAGTTCTAGGTTTTCTTTTAGTGCTTCAGCTAGTGCTATAATAGCTGGCCAGCACGAAAGAGAATAAACAGCAATAGAGGTTTCATTTCTAATATCTTGAAAAGCATCAAAAAACATATCTTTAGATGATGTCATAGAATATTTCTCTGTTCAATCATATTTTGGAGACCCAGGTAATAGTAACCTTGAAAAATTTCTTCAAGTTTCCCTGCAAGCTAGCTCTAACTTAGTTCACGGACCTTTAGAATTTTTTTCCTTAAATCACTCTCAATATAGTATATCCATCATTTGTATTACTTAATATATATATTTATATCTAAATATATATTATGTCAATATATATTTTCTATGTGAAGATTAAGTGAATTCATACAGACAATCTTGTGAAATATATTAAAATCATATAATCAGCAGGTTTAAAATTTATATATAAGATTCTATGTGACCCAAATTGCGACTCGTATTATGAGTCCTAAGCTTACTCTTGCTATCTTGAGTGACGCTTTCAAAAGCAAGTGCAGCTGGATGAGAAACGTATTTTGTTGCCACAGCTTACTACTCTCCCCTTCCAAATCAGATAAATTATGCAACTGGTACATACGCATGAGATATCAGACTCAATGGTGAATGACATACTACTGCTTCATGAAATGCAGTATTTCCAGGACTTTTAGCGTGACCGGCTAATTATCCATTTGGGACTAAAATATACTTTGAGTGATATTGAATTTGAGTCATAGAAGATAGAGGTGGTGCCATAGTAAAAGCGTGAGAGAGATGATATAGCTACGATAGAATTGATATTTGGATGTGATATGGTGATGAATGACTAGAAAGGGCAAAAAGATGGTGAAAAAGAACAATAAAAGGTAAAATAGTGGTTCCCAGTAGTGAAGTTACAATAAGCTTCTGAGAGTCACAAATTTGATCTCTTACAAAACTTTCAGTTAATCCGGAAAATGCAAGTTTCGAGGATGTGAAACAAGTTCAAACAATATTTACAAAAGCTAATTTATATACAGGTGAAATAGATGGAAATTATGAAAGTATAAAAAACGAAATTATAGATTTTCAAATAAGCACAGGTATTATAAACAGTCGAGATGAAGAGTCTGCTGGTTGGTATGGACCTAAAACTATAGCAGCTCTTAGAGAGAGGTATGGTAACAGTAGTGATAATCTCGTAGAGGAACCAATTGAAAATTTTGCGAATTTTAATCACAGTGTCGCTTCAGAAAAATATAAAACAATATTAGAATATTGAAATCTCACAGTAGAACCTGATTCTCCTGTTGAAGAAGTGATAGAGTTACAGAAATTACTTACAGAGTTATGAGAATATTCTGGTGATATTAACGGTGTATATACGAGTGTTGAATGATCACTCCTAGATTTACAAAAAAGAATCTGACTCATCGATAATAAAGATAGTTGGGGAGCTGGATACTTTTGAAATAAGACTAAATCAGCACTATGGACATACTATGAAAATAGTGAAAGTGAACAAGCTCTAGCAAGCAAGTATTACTTAACTTGAGAAGAAAAATTAAAACTCTCATCAGCTTTTCAAAAACTTCAAGCAAGTAAATGAGATGCGTACGTACAAAAATTACTTATACAAATAAATAAGATCTTACCTCTCTATGAAAATAACCCTTCTGTAAAAGCTAGAATTCTCTATTTGCAACAAATAGCTCAGTAGTATTTATTCGAAAATAAACGATTATGTCAACGCATACTCGTTTATTTTTTTTACGTATTAGTAATTAATAGGAGATTAACATGATACAATAAATATAATATTATTAATCACCTTATCACGTGAAAAAATTCTTTACTATTATACTTTTATGTTTCCTGATGCTAGGTTTTATACCTAAAAGTAGTTTTGCGAGTAACACTGGTTATTTCATAGTTACAGCATACTACTCACCTCTTCCAGACCAAAAATATTATATAACTTGAAATTATGAATCTGAAAAAAGACTTAATGGAAATGGAATAGCTTGAGCATCTGGAAAACCTGTTTTCTCTGGTATGCTTGCAGCACCAAGAAAATATTGATTTGGAACTAAGATACAATTAGATTGATTATGAATTGGAGCAGTAGAAGACAGAGGTTGAGCAATTGTCCCTGCGTGAGAGAGATGATATGGACATGATAGAATAGATGTTTGGGTATGATACGGAGATGAATGACTGAGAAGAGCTATGTATTGGGGAAAAAGAAAAATAGAATGAAAAGTTGTGTCAAATGTCAGCGCTACAACTCTAGATTACAACTCTATCCCCGCTCCTAGCTGGGCAGTACCTAAAACTACACTTCTCTACTGAAACAAAGTCCAGGTATTCCAGGAAGCAAATACATCAACTCCTGAAGCACTTGGAATATTTGATCTCTCACTGTGAAAATGAAGTGACGCAACATATGTAACTCAATTACAAGATATATTGAGAGAGCTTTGATACTATGCTGAGGAAATCAGTACAGGAGAATATGATACACATACAATAGATGCAGTCTATAATTTTCAAATCAACAATGAAATAGTTACAAATGAATCTACTCCTGGAGCTGGTTCTTATGGACCAAAAACAAGAGAAAAGCTAAGTGAAATATATGATTTATTTCTACAAGAAAAACAAGAATTACAAGAAAAAAATCAAGCAATAGAAGCCTATAAATTAGAAAGCCAAGATCTAGCTAAAAAGATTATAGAAGAAATAGATGTAGTAGCATATGGAGATATAAGTCCTGATGTGAGAAAACTTCAAAAACTACTGAGTGAAACATGACACTTTGATTACAAAGACACTGCGATATTTTGAGTAAAAACGAGAAATGCACTTCTTGATTTCCAATTAGAACACGAAATAATATCAAATGTTCAGGATACTGGAGCAGGTGTATTTTGACCAAAAACAAGAGAATTACTATCACTGAAAATTTGAGAACAAAACTTTATTCAAATTCTTGAGCTTGAAGGCCTACTTGAAATATATAAGACAACTGAAGATACAAATCCTCAGCAAGTCACGCTCTGAGAAGATGAAATTGATATAGTCAGTGAAAATATTATTTATAGTATCTAGTATGGAACATTTATCACAAATATTACAAAAGCTCTATGATGATTTAGACAATAAAGGAATATTTATTCCACTATGTGTCTCAAACGCTATAATTGCTCACAAATTAGCACACAAAGATGAGGTATATTGGATGAATTTTTCTAGAAAAGTACGAGAGAGAAACATCGAAAGTATTAAGGATATCTATATGTTTTATATAGATTTTCTTCCTCAAATTGATATATTTGAAGTTACGTTCCTCAAACAAGTAGAGCATTTAAAACAGTTTCATATTTTTTTAGAAGAAATACTCTACAAGCAAAAATTTTTCTATAAAAATATTGAAGCCTTTGAAAAGAATATAACGAAATGAATGGAGAAGATGCCAAACCCATTTATACTTAGTTTTGCAAAAGAAATTTTTATCATGACTTCTAAAATAAAATTTGAAAAATAAAAAAACACTCTGAGGAGTGTTTTTTTATTACATACCGTTTCATACTACTACCTTGGCTACTCTGAGAACTCTATCTCAAAGCATATATCACTTTTCAAACTCATCAATAATTTTTCATTCTTCTCATGATACCTGCGTCATAACTTCGTGTTTATCAGGATTTACCTCATCTCCGACACTATCAAAAGCAACAACTCAGAGTTTATCTAAGTCTTTCAAAAGCGTTTTTTGAAGCGTAACTACTCACTCATACACTGCTCCAGATTGCATTTCTTCTGGAGTATTTTTTATAATTCTTTCTAAGTCATCTATTCGTGGAAGAATCTTTTTAAAAATATCGAGCTTTAAAAAGAAAATCATATCAGCTTTATCTCTTTCGGTACGTTTTTTGAAATTTTCAAGATCAGCGGCACTACGAGCTAACATATCCTTAAGTTTAGCAATTTGCGACTCATCTTCTTGGATGATATCTTCTTGCTCTTCATACAGGTCTGTTTCCTCCTCTGCCTGTTTATCTAGATCTTCTTCAAGTATTTCTTCTTTATCGTGTATTTGTGACATAATTTTTATTATTTTTGAAGTAATTTAGTGCTATATTTTAAGCTTTTTTATTTATGAATCAAGAGAAATATTGTTCATTCTTTTTATTACTTTTATAAGTGCCTGTGTTCATAAATCTCATTCTCAGTGCTCCATAAGATTATTATAGAGCTCTCTAGCTAGTTTGAGTCACGGAAGATCTAAGTTCATTCTTTCACATTCCTCTAGTGCTATTTTCATATCTTTTACAAAATGCTTTACAAAAAAGCATGTATCAAGCTCTCACTTGATTATTCTTGGAGCGAGATTATTCCATCACCAGTTCCCCGCAGCTCATCCAGAAACTACCTCAATAGTTTTTTGTAAATCAAGTCAGGATTTCTCAGCATAAACGAGCGATTCGCAAAGCGCAATTGTATTTCCAGCAATAGAAATCTGATTAGCCATTTTAGTATGCTGACCAGTTCCAGTAGCTCAGGTGTAAGTAATAGTTTTCCCCATATATCAGAGTATCTTGGATATACTTGTAAATGTATCTACATCTCATCATACCATTATTGAAAGTGTTCCATTTGTAGCTCACACATCTCAGCCAGATACCGGAGCATCTAAGCTGCTTACTCATTTTTGTTTTGCTGTTTCATAAATTTTAACTGCTAATGATGGCTTTGTAGTAGTCATATCTATGATAATACTCCCAGGTTTAATATTTTCTAAAATTCAATGCTCAGAGAAATAGGTTTCTTCTATATTTTTAGGATCTCAAATAATGGTGATTATGATATCGCAGTGAGCAGATATTGTAGCTATCGAATCTACGTATGTAGCTCACATTTGAACTAAATCATCAGTTTTAGACTTCGTTCTATTATACACCGAAACGTCATATCATGCTTGTATCAAATGTTGAACCATCGCATGTCCCATAACTCCTGTCCCTATCCAAGCAATTTTTTGCATATATTATTCTTAAAGAAATATTTACTTTTTGACTTGCGCATATATTATTTCTATATACTTATTAATCAAGAAAGACTCATGAAATATATGTCGTGGAACGTAAATGGAATTAGGGCTGTTTTTAAAAAAGACTTTAAAGAAATACTTTTAGAAGAAAATCCAGATGTAATAGGTTTTCAAGAAACAAAGTGAAGACCTGACCAACTTACAAAAAAAGATGCAACTTGGCTTGATGAAACTGATTATTTTCAATATTGGAATCCTGCAACTAGACCAGGCTACTCAGGTACTGCAGTATTTTCAAAAGTAGAGCCACTATCAGTATACCACGGTATAAATCCTGAAAGCTTTGATCATGAATCAGTTGAGTATGTGGATGAAACTTTACTGGAAAACCACGAATGAAGAGTTACAACTCTAGAGTTCAAAGATCACTACTATATTACAGTATATACTCCAAACTCAAAAGATGATTTATCGCGACTTGCATATAGATATACTGTTTGGGATAAGGCATTTTTACAATATCTAAAATATTTAGAAGAAAAGAAACCAGTAATAGTCTGCGGTGATCTCAACGTAGCTCACCGGCCAATTGACCTTGCTCGTCCAAAACAAAATACTATGAGTGCTGGTTTTACAAAAGAAGAGCGTGAGTGAATGGATAACTTTATAGACGCTGGTTTTACAGATACATTTAGACATTTATACCCTGAGGTTGAAAACAAGTATTCATGGTGGAGTTATAGGGCAGGAGCAAGAGCTCGTAACGTAGGCTGGAGAATAGATTACTTTCTGATATCTAAAAGTTTAGAAGAAAAACTCATTGAAGCAAAAGTGCGAGACGATATTATGGGAAGTGATCACTGCCCAGTAGAAATAGAAATAGATCTATAAAACATGAACTTTTATAAAAAACATATCCCCGAAGGGCAAAATATTCAAACAATAATTCACCAACATTGGCTGACAGTGATGGATAGTTTTGTACTTTGGCTTTGTTTCTGAGCTATTTTTCCAAGCTTTCTCTACTATCAGTCAGAGAGACTCAGAGAACTCGTACCATTTTACTATATCGAGTGACTCTTGTTTCTCGTGTTTCTCAAAATAGTATATGAGCTATTTAATTGGTATAGAGATGTATGGATTATTACTGATTCAGCCGTATATGATTTAGAGTGGTCACTTTTGAAAACAAAAGTTGAAAGTATTCATTTTGAAAATATCGAGTGAGTAGAAATAGATAAGCATAGAATCTGGGATAATATTTTTAACAAATGAGATATTATTATACACAAGTTTTGAGAACAAGAACTCGCTATCTATAATGCGTATGCACCATATAAATCAGTAGATATGCTTGAACAATTTATACATCCAGAAGAGGATGAACAAGAAGCAGATAAGTTTGATATGATTATGGATACACTCTCTGGTGTAGTACACGAGTACTTAGAAAAAAATGGTCTTGAACAAAGTAAAAAGAAACACCAAGACGACGAAGATGAAGATGAAAAAATATTTGATGACCGTTATACCATAGATACTAGATAAATGAAAACGTCAATAAAAGATATACTTACTTCCCTCCCTCATTCTCCTGGTGTATATCAGTACTTCAATAAGCAGGGGGAAATTATTTATGTGTGAAAATCAAAAAACTTAAAATCTCGCGTAAATAGTTATTTTTCTGGTCAACAAAAACTCAACTTTGCAAAAAAGAAAATGGTTGGTTATATAGATAAAATTGAGTATATCGTTACCAATAATGAGGTTGAATCACTTATACTAGAAAATGACCTTATCAAAAAATATCAGCCTAAATACAATATATTATTAAAGGACGATAAGAACTTTCTGTATATTAAAATAACTCGAGAAGAATTTCCTAAAATTATTCGAACACGAATTTCTCCTAGCAAAATGAAATCTTCTGATGGAAGGTATTTTGGTCCATATATATCAGGATATCATGTTCAGGAGGTTTTTAAACTCCTTAAAAAGATATATGGATATTGAGTTGGAAATCATAACTTTTTTATGAAAAAATGAAGCTACAACCTCGATAAATATATTTTTAAGTGAAATGTAGATGAAAAGGAGCAAAAAATAAAAGAGCTCTATCACGAAAAGCTTTCAGAAATACAGAAATTTTTATCAGGAAACTCTCAGCAAGTAAAGGATAGACTTGTATCTGACATGAAACGATTTGCAGCTAATTTACAATTTGAAGAAGCGCAGAAACGCAAACTCTCTCTTGAAGCCCTTGATAGTCTCGATACATTGCAAGTAGTAAGAGATTGAGTTAGATGAGATTATTTTATCATACAAATACTTAAAAAATATGATAATACTTATGTTTGAGTGATAGAAATTCAGGATTCCAAAATTTCTGCCTACGAAAACTACGAAATAGATAATAAACTCGATGATTCAGCTCAAGAAATACTTTCAAGTATTGTTGAGCAAAAATGGGTAGAAAACAGAGACAGAACATGACTCGTGTTTATCCTCCCTGAACATATAGACTTAGAAAACCCTGAGATAAAAATAGAGATACCTCAAATTTGAGGGAAAATGGAGCTTCTAAAACTCTGTTATAAGAATATTTATGAATACGCACATAAGAAATATATGGATAGCTTGAGTACTAAAAGTTTTAGTAAGGCTACTATGAAAAAACTACTTGATACACTCTGATATGATGAAATAAATCCACAATTAATATTTGAATGTAATGATATTTCACACCTATCTGGAACTCATACTGTAGCGAGTAGATCAGTTATTGAGGATGGAAAGAAAAATCCTAAAAAATATAAAAAGTTTAGAGTCAAAACCCTCAATCAATGAAAAATTGATGACTTTTGATCAATGGAGGAAATAATGAAACGTAGAATTCTAGAATTACAAAAATTATCTAATTACCCAGATCTCATTGTAATAGATGGTTGAAAATGACAGCTGTGAGCCGTAATGAAAATAATTTATGATTCTGATTTGGAGATATACCCTCAGATAGTATCTATAGCAAAGCGAGAAGAAGAATTGTTTCTTCCAGGTAAAACCGATCCTATCGTCTTGGATAAACAGAGTAATGAACTGAGGCTTTTACAAGCTCTCAGAGATGAGGCACATAGATTTGCCATTAGTTTCAACAGAGACTCACGCAGTAAATCAATTAGAAAAAATCTACTGGAAGCAATACCATGAATCTGACCAAAAACTCGTAAAAAAATACTCACAAAGTATGGGAGTATCGATAGACTCAAAGATACAGATATTTGAGAGTTAAGAGAGTTTTTATGACCTAGCATAGTTGAGAATCTTGAGAACCATTGAATTATTTAGTATCTACTGATTTCCATATACCATTTATTCAAATTTCTTGAGTCAATATTTCTCACACCTTTCACTTAAAGCAATTAATTTCAATTCAAACAAATGCTTTCTGTTTTTGATAGTCCAGTAATATATATACCCTATTTCTAGTTGGTTCTTGTAGTTCAAGCGCTCTACAGATTGATATATACGTATCATTATCAACTGGATCTTCGAATTCAACAAAGCCTCAATTTAATAAATCATCTACTTGTTTCTCTTGCTTCTCATTCATTATTAATAATTTACTATATTAGTCAATAAGCATTGGTTGTATTGTAGTTATTTTGTACTATAATCAAAATAATTACTTAAAAAAATACTATGAAAGATTTATTTAGTAGCTACCATAAACAAAAGGCTCTCTCGCATTTAGGGATACTTGCTATCTCATGAGTACTTGCAGTAAGTGTAAATATGTTTGTTTTGTGAGGTTCAAACTGAGATGCTTTGAAAGCAAATATAAAAGAAATTCAATCAAGTGATGTTCAAAGTGAAGATATCAGTATTTTACATCAGGAAAATAATCTCGTTATTGAGAATAATCAGAAAATGGATAGTGTCGTTCAATTAAGTTTCTCACTTGCTTATAATCAAGACTTACTTATGTTTTGAGATGCCATCAGCACTATAGATGGTGCAGATATTAGTAAAATTGAAACTACACCTTGATTCTCAAGTTTTATTGTAGTGTTTACTTCTCCAGTAAATCTAGATAAAGGTTCTGAGATAATTAAATTAGCATTTACACGAAGCAATGATGAAACTATTCACTTAAACCCTGTAAATATTAATTTCATTGATTCCCAAGAAAATAATTATTCACTTACAGCATCATCTCTCATATTTTAATGCTCTACGATACACACTCACATCCTTATCTTGCAAAAGATCTCTCTGAAACTGAAATTTTAGAGAGTTTTTTTAGCTGAGGATGAAAATATATTAACTCTATATGATGTGATATAGAAAGCTCGAAAAAATCTATAGAACTTTCTAATACATACCCATGAGTGTATGCAAGTATTGGTATACATCCTACCCACGTCTTAGACTACTTACATCAAGAAATAGATGATGTAATTGGGACTTTAGAATCTCTCTATCTTGACAACAAAGACTTCATTGTAGCAATATGAGAAACAGGGCTAGACTATTATTGGCTTAAAAATCTTTCTCTTACGCATAAAATCTCTACACATGAAATAGTAGAGATTCAAAAAAATTACTTTAGAGCGCAGATACGTCTTGCTGATAAACTATGACTCCCTATCATAATTCATAATCGTGAATCAAGCGAAGATATTTATAAGATTTTACAAGAAGAAGATTTTACAAATTTTGTATTTCACTGTTTTAGTGAAGATTTAGAATATGCTCAAAAACTTATTAAATTTGCTCCAAATTGCATGATATGACTCTGATGAGTAGTAACCTTTAAAAATGCAGTGAGTACTCAGAGAGTAGCTGAAAACATAGATTTAAAACATATTATTATAGAAACAGATAGCCCCTATCTTACACCAACTCCATTTAGGTGAAAAAGAGAGAATGAGCCAATATTAGTAAAGGAGGTACTAAGTAAAATAATTGACTTACGCAGTGAATCATCAGAACTAATAACTCAGCAAATATTCCAAAATAGTATAGATTTTTTCAGTGTTAAAAAATAACTCAAGTATGAGTTATTTTTTAAAGAATTCTTTATTAGAATTAAATGCTTTTTTAAATCATTCAGGATCTCAATAATCAGCAAAATACTGTTCCCAATCATGTCCTCATCGCTTGTTTCTTGCAGCTTTTATAGGACACCAGTATTTTTCGGTTCTTCCTCAAATTTCCACAGCATAAGAAAATAAACCGTTCATGTATGAGCAATACAAGCAATTAATTTTCTGTATTAAATTTAAATAACTCAAATGTTTTCTATCAAACATTATATAATCAGAACGATTTACTAGGGGGATTTTGTATAGTCTGAATGCCGTGTGTTGATATATTGTAAGTGAAATATCTAAAAATATTCATGGTACAATCATTCAATATATAAATGGCATAGAAATAAAATGTCTTAAATTTTTGGGAACAGCATATTTACTTAAAGGTGTCTTAAATCACTTCTGAATTAATTTAGCCCTTTTTGTAAATACGATTTTTCAATTCTTTAATGAAAAATCATACTTATCTCGTAATTTTTCATACTCAATAAGAAGCTCATCTTTTTTAATTTTTATATCTTTAATTATCCGAGTAATTTTATCCTTTTCTTTCATCACTATACTAATTAGTTATTTTTTTCTATTCTCTACATAGTCAACAATGAAATCTATCTTCTCACTTCCTAGCTTTTTTGCGATACTATGACACTCAGATATAACATCTCTGAGTATTTTTCTTGTAGCATCAACTCATATAAGATAGACAAATCATTTTTCCTCTCCTCATACACTTTTTCCTGTTTCTTCTGGAGTTCCCTCAACATCTAACAAGTCATCTTTTATCTGAAATGCTAGACCGAGTTTTTTTCAAAAATCTCAATATACGTCTATGTTTGCGACTTCTCACGATAGTATAACTCAAGAAAGAATGGCAGCTTGAATGAGCTTCCCCGTCTTTTTTGCATGTAAATCACTCAGAAGAGTAGTATCAAGTTCTCAAATATTATTTTCGAAATATATGTCTTCTATTTGCCCCCCAACCATACCATAGAATCCTACACTATGAGAAATCAATTTTGATATACTTTGTGACATTTTTGGGTCTTTGATATCAGAAATTATCTCAAAACATAGAGTGTTCAGCATATCACCAGCAAGCACTCAATTGTGTTCTCCATATTTTTTCCAAACAGTAAGTTCTCATCTTCTCAGTTCATCATTATCCATACAAGGGAGATCGTCATGCAGCAGTGAAAATGCATGTACAGACTCCAAAGCTATACAGACCTTGATAATATCATCGTCAATTTTGATATCAGAAATGTCTTTTCAGCTCAGTGAAAGATAAAATTCAAGAGCAAGAATAGAACGAAGTTTTTTTCATCAGCTAAAACCATAGCTAATCACCTCTTTAAAATCCTCAAGAGGTTTACTCATAGGGAGAGCAAGATAGCGAGTGAGATAGGTATCTATACTAGATTCAATCAAATTTTTATACTCATTGTACCAATTAGGTAATGCCATAGTTTATTTTCAAAAATTACGTTTTGCAGTGTTAAATTTTTCTATTACTCGGTCAAGTTCTGCTTCATCAAAACCGGGCCATCATTTGTCAGTGAAGTAATACTCACTATATGCGCTATCATAGAGAAGAAATCAAGAATGCCTTATATCTCATCCAGTTCTCACTATAACATCTGGAAGTGGGAGAATCGATGTATCAAGATATTTTCTAAACTCAGAGTGAGTTAGAGTTTCTGGGTCTATTCATGCTGCTATTATCTTTTTAGTAGCTCTGAGTATCTCATCCTGTCATCAATATATGAGTCAAAGAGTAACAGTAATACCAGTGTTAGATGCAGTTGCATCTTTTATATCTTGAAGAATCTTTTGTGAATCCTCCGGAAGTTTAGAAATATCTCAGATAGTTTGAAATTTAAGAGATTTTACCTTCATTTTATTTAAATACTTTTCTATTGAATTCACAAGTTTGATTATTCAATTCACTTCTTCTTCGTTTCGCTTTTCAAGATTTTCCGTTGAAAGAGCCCAAAGAGTAAGGTGAGTTATTCACTTTTCATCAGCGAGTTCAGTTATATTCACTACGTTATCTGCTCCAGCTTTGTGACCTGCGAATGCTGGAAGCATTCGAGACTTGGCCCAACGACGGTTTCAATCCATTATTATGGCAAGGTGTTTTAGCATAATTTATTATTTTAAATGAAATACAGTATATACAATCAAGTATCTATCACAAAATTAGTTTTTCAGGATTCGCTAAATTATAAAATTTCTTTTCTTTTTTCATTAATTCTTCATAGTTTCACTGCTCTACTATTTTTCCGTTTTCTAACATATAGATTTTATCAGCATGTCTAATAGTTGAGAGTCTATGAGCTATGATAATACTTGTTTTTCATTGCATTAATTTTTTAAGAGCTTTTTCGATTTTCTTTTCCGTAACGTTGTCAAGCGCTGAAGTAGCTTCATCTAAAATGAGTATTGCAGGGTTTTTGAGAAATAATCTCGCGATTGAAATTCTCTGTTTTTCTCAACCTGAAAGTTTTAATCATCTCTCTCATATAACTGTTTTTACACCATTGTCTAAATCAAATACAAACTCTGCCTGCGCTTTTTTTAATGCTTGGGTAATTTCTAGTTTCGTTGCATTTGGTTTAGCAAACCTTAGATTTTCTTCAATTGAGAGATTAAACAGGCTATTATCTTGCGATACTACTCAAATATGACTCCTGAGGGATGATTTTTTAATATCAGAAATATTAATACCATCAAGACAAATACAACCAGAATCTACTTCCCAGAATCTGAGTAACAGGTTTACTAAAGTACTCTTCCCTGCTCACGTATTTCATACTAGAGCTATTTTTTGACCTGGATCTATCTTTATAATTATGTTATTTAAAATGTTTTTTTCTGTGCTATATCAAAAGCTAACGTTTTGAAACTCTATATTTCATTTCGTATTTGATATAATATTTCATGTATCAATATCTTCAGGTGATATGTCACTAAGCTCTTTGTACATCTTTTCAACAGATGTAAGATGTCTCACTACTTCATTTAATCTGTCTATTAAAAATGATAATGGAAAATATATCCATCAAATAAATGAAAAAACTAAGAATAATGATGCTAGAGAGAGACTTCAATCGATAACAAAATATAAACCAAATGATAAAACTAGAATTCGTGAGATCATTACGAGCAACGAAGTATATATATTTACAAAACTCCATCATTTTCAAAGCTTATTTTGCTCTATCAGTAAATCATCCAAAGTACCTGACATTTGTCTGAGAAATACTTTTTCAATAAGTAGAATCTTAGTAAGAAAAAAAGAACTAAAGATATTTCAGATATCTCAAAACATAGAGTCCCACTTATCATTTAATTCCTTTTGAGCAAAACTTAATCTTTTTACAAAAAAATATCATAATATGAGCATAACTGGTATCATCGATAGAGCTAATATTGCCATCCTATAATCAGTAACAAAAAGTATTATTATAATAAATACGATACTACTTAAACTTCTCACTACTTCTCAAAAAAAGAAATAAAGAAACGATTCTTGCCCCTGTGTTCCTCTATCATATATTTTATAGAGGCTTCACTGTTTTTTTCATAAATATTCTCAATATCACATAAAAACTAGTTTTTCATTAAATTTTTTACAATTTAATACATAGTTCTTCATATTATTTTTGTAGAGTAAAAAATAACGGAATAAATATGCAAAAATAATTGAAAATATAACAAAACATATCCAAAATAGGATTAGCTTAACAGCTCAAGTAGTATCAAATTTACCACTCAGATAAAACTCTTCTATATAAGATATTATTTTAGTAAATATTAGGGGCTCTAGAGTAGCTATTCCAGCAGTTATAATAGCAGAAAAAAATACAAAGATCGTTTGTATTTTTCCTGTAGTTTCTATATAACTACAAAATATGTTTCTTAATGCTTGTATCATTTATACTACTAACTTATCCTCTTCTGTCATATCTTCTCATTTTACAAATTCAGTAATAATAGCATTTTTATTAATTTCATATAATAGTGGTGAGGCAATAAATATAGAAGAAAATGTTCCAATAATAGTCCCAAAGAGCATTGTAAGTGTGAATCCAGAAATACTATCAGGTCCAAGTAATAAAACACATAGTAGTACGAATGCTATAGTAAGACTCGTATATATACTTCGAGTCATAGTTTCAGAAATAGAATTTTCTACTATTGTCTTTAAATCCAATCATTTACCTCAAAATTCTTTGAGATTTGATCTAATTCTATCAAATATAATTATTGTATCGTTAATAGAGTATCATAGTATAGTGAGTAGCGCAGTAATAAAAAATGTATCTATTTGAAAATGAGGTATAAAACCAGAAATGAAAATATATAAACCAGAAGATATAACCACATCATGAAAGAGTGTTATAAGAGTAATTCCAGCAAAACTGAGCGAAGAAATACCTCAAACAGATCCTGAAAATGCATAAGCTATATAGATAGCAATACCAACTATCGCGAGGAATAATGTCAGTTTAGCTGTGTTTTTGATATACTCACCAAAACTGGCACCTATGTTTGTATATTTAGTAAGCTCTATATCTCAGCTTGTTTTGTACTCATCTTCTAAGCTGTCTCTAAAACTAATCTTATATGCTTCTAAGTCTTGAGCATCAATAGTATTTGAGAAGCCAGCTTCCACTACAAAAGCTTTTTCTCAGCTAATTTTGTAGGTACTTACTGTTGAAATTATATTTCATCAAGTATTTATCTGATCTTGAACACCCTGAGATATTGAAAGTACTTCTTGTGAATCATAAGTATATGTATCATACGCAAATTCACTTTGCGTACCTCAAGTCATATCGATTCATAAATTTAGGTTTCAAAAAAATATCATCACACATGACAATATGAAAGCCAATCAAGAAATAATAAAATAGATTTTCCTATTTTCTATAATTCTAAGATTCATAATTACCGGTTGATTATTAAATTATTATGCTGCTAGTGTATAGAAAATAGCTCTAAAACAAAATAAACTTGCAGCAAAACATAGCTCAAATATAATCCCCACACTTTAAACAAAACCACATGAAAAAAATTATACACTACATCATATTATGACTCCTATCTCTTATGATGTTATTTCTCATAGTAACGCTTTTTAAGCCTAGTTTACTCGAACCAATAATAGAGTGGATTAAGGTATGGATAGAATCACTATGAAAATGGAATTACGTACTTGCATTTATTTCAGCCTTAGCAGAGTCACTTCCGATTATAGGTACCATCATACCAGGACAAGTTATAATGCTCTCTGTTGGTTGATTTTATGGCTGAACAGGTATAGTTCAATTTATTGGAGTATTAGGATTTGCTATACTAGGATCAGTTGTTTCAAACGCAATTTGATATTTTCTATGAAAATATTATGGAGAAGACTTTTTCAAAACATATGGAGTTTGGGTTTGAATAGAGCAAACTGAGCTGAAATATTTAAAAAAATGAGTGAATACCTGGGGAGCTTGGGGAATTATACTGTCAAAATTTCACCCTCACTTCAGAGCATTTCTTCCATTTATCGCTGGTAGTATGTGATTTAAACAAACTAAGTTTTGGATATATAACATTTTAGCCTCTACTCTATGGGCTATCACATTCATAACAATATGAATATTCTTTGCAGAGTATTATGAAGTGATACTAAAGTATATTGGTTGGATATTTACAGCTATACTTGTGTGTGTGTGACTCTATTTCTGGAATTTTAAACGAGATGCCTTAATGGCATACTGGCAAGAAAAAAATAGAGAAATGGAAGCTAAATATAAAAAGTAATGTATGTTCACGCTACTTACAACAGACATAATCTGACAAGCTATTTGATTTTTAGCTTTATTAATAGCATTTTTTGCTTTTAAAGAAACAGATGATAGGAAACTTCTCATATATTTAGCAGCTTGCTCTTTAGTGTGGTCTCTTCATTTTTGAATTATATGACTCTTTGCTGCAGCAGGAATAAATCTTTTTGACGTATTTAAAAATCTAGCATGACTCAAATGGAAAAGGAATAATTATTGGATTATATTTTTTATTGTCTCATATCTATTTATTTGAGTAGCAACTTACCTCTACACATGAGCTTTGTATTCATTTCTTCCTACTATTACTTCAATACTTTGAACCATCTGAGTACTTTGTTTTACAGGTATTACTATGAGAATATTTTTAATAGTTACACTTGTGATTTGGTTTATCTATAACTTTATTTGATGATCATACGCTGGTATGACTTCTGATATTATCCTAATTTGAGCTACAATCTACGGTATTTTGAAACTAAAAAAATCAAATAATACACCTCCAAAAGTTATCTAAGATAAAGTTATAAAAAGATTTTTTGAAAATCATTTGGAGAAATAATAATCTCTTATTATACTGCGCGAAAATTATTAATAACTTCATCCAGAAATGACATTTTTGTACCCTCTTTTTCAGAAAGGGGTTTCTTTATTTTTAGAAAATCCTTCTGCTCAAACTCTTTGATTTATCGCTATGATTATAGGGATATCAGGATTTCTTGTACTAGATGATAAAAAAACTATCAAAATTTTTATCCTCTCTTCTATTTTTTGGATGCTTCATTTCATATTTTTATGAAATTATTGAGCACTTTGAGCTACTATTATAGGTACAGCTCGTTTATTTTTATCACTCAAATATCAAAAAAATGTAAAAGTGTTACTCTGAGTTGTATGAGTAAGCGTACTGTTTTGATTTGTAAGCTTTGATGGAAGTGTATTATCACTGCTTCCTCTGATAGCTACAGCTGTATCTAGTTATTGATTTTTCTTTTTAGAAAAAGCACAATTACGAGTACTACTTTGATTTGTATCACTGATGTGGCTTACTTATCATTTCAATACATGATCTATGAGCTGAGTAACAAATGAATTAATCGTGCAATGCACAATCGTATACTCAATATATAAATTTGTTTTCAGCAAAGAACGATACTCGTACAACACGGAAACTGGAAAAATCAGTTGGAGAAAGAGAATTTTATTACAACTCAAAAGAAAACCTCGGCTCAGACAAAGAATCGATTTCTGAAGATTTGCTATACTTAGGGATAAGCGAAGATTCGAAACACCAGAATAAACATTCTATTATTTGATTCTATAGTATATATATGTTTTAATATATTAAACTATATTATTAATACAGAGTTATTATGTTGTTTATTGAGTATATTTCACATTTTATAGATTTTGTCTTGCGAGATCCTTTTGCGCAAATTACTGGTTTCTGCGCAATGATAACTACAGTTATTGCATATTTTCAAAAAGATGATTTCACGGTAAAAAAACTCATGTTACTCTCATCATTGTTTTGGGGAACGCATTTTTATCTTCTTTGAGTTTATGCTGGACTAGCTGCTGTAGTTATATTTGTGTTTCGTCTCGTACTTTCATTGAAATATCAGAAAAATAAACGTGCATTTTTTAGTATCATAGGAGTAACTTTGATTACATGATATTTTACTTACGATGGCTTATTTTCACTTTTGCCAATTATAACATCTATGAGTTGAGCATATTCATTCTTTTTCCTTGAAAAGATAAAGCTTAGACTCGCAATGATGTTTAACTCAGCTGTCTGGCTTGTGTATCAAGTAAGTATAGGTTCTATTAGTGGTATAATAAATGAATGATTTGTTCAAATTATACTCGTTATGACTATATACAGAATGCTTCATCCAGAATGAGGAACTAAATACTATGCAAACAAAGTTCGTGATATACTATGGAAACGTAGTAGGCCTGATTTTGATAGATTTATATTTATCCATGATAAAGTATCTACGTTTAGACATACAATTGGGACTCGTTTTTTACAAGTGATTCATTATGACTTAAAAAATCTATTTAAGAAAAAGAATAGCTCACTGATAACTAAAATTACAAAAGATACTGTTAGTGAAAAAGTCATTGATTCTACACTGAAAAATCTTCATATCACAAAATAAGATTTAATCTTTTCATATATTTAAAAAGTATATACACTAGGTCTATCGCATTTAGACTTATAAATGCATTTATTAATAAGATAGACTTTTATGCTAGAATTACCAGTACTGCTACAAAGCAGACTCAAAAATATATACCCCAAATCAGAATACGATACTCTCAAAAATGTTTTTTCTCTTAAGCGAAGACCAGTAAGCTTTAGAGTAAATACTCTCAAATCAAACTTAGAAGAAGTTACGGATGAACTTACGCAAAATGGCATTGAATTTACTATTTTAGATTTTCCTAAAAATACTATAATATTAGATGAGAAATACATAGAGTCAGATATATGGAAACTCAATATATATAAATTTGGGAAAATTTATATGCAAAATATATCAAGCCAAATCCCCGCAGCATATTTTAGCAAAGAAAATTATGCTGGACTCAAAATCCTAGATGCATGTGCAGCACCAGGTGGTAAGACCTCACAGCTCTCAGCTATGTATTCAGATGCAACTATATATGCGTTTGAACCACAAAAAGTTCGCTTTGACAAGATGAAACATAACCTCAAGAAACTTTGATGTGAAAATGTTGAATGTATTCATGATGAAATAAGAAATATTGATCAATACATTTGAGAAGATAATTATTTTGATTTAGTTTTAGTAGATGCTCCATGTAGCTCAGAGTGATCACTCTCACTACATAATGATAAATTTATTCAATCTTGGGACATAAGTCATATCAATAAAAATTATAAGAGACAAAAATATATATTATCTGATGTTATCCCCTACCTCAAAGATGGTTGAGAGCTCATATATAGTACGTGTACTCTCGCTCCTGAAGAAAATGAAGCAGTAGTTCATTTTGCGCTATGCAATTATTCCAAGCTTGGATTAGAAAGTATTGACTTATCTAAAAATAAATATATAAAGCAGGTAGAGTCTCTTAAAAATTTTGAAAATAAAATATTCAAAACAGAAATTTCAGAGAAAACTATCAGAGTCATCCCATCAGAATACTCTGAATGATTTTATATAGCTAAGTTTAAAAAATGGGTGAATTCTTAAGTTGCAATGACGCTAAAGGTGAATGACACATACCGAATAAAGCAAATGTTGTATGATTCCCATGATTATGAGTTTATGTATCAGAATACTGAAGTACTGCGTTATGTTCGTTTGTAGATGATTGAAACATTTGAGTTTTAAATATATATAAGATAAATGAATGAGTAAAGATTACTTGTGGGCATATATTAAGTGATTGAACTTGTGGTTATCGTTTGTCAAAAAATTGAGAAGCAATAAAATGTCCACTATTAGAGTTAAATAGTAACATTGTTGAAAATCCGAAGATAGAAAAAGAAGCTGCATAAGCTGCTTCTTTTTTTATCAGTTTTCCTAATTATTGAACTTAAAGAGCATTACATCACCATCTTGAACAATATACTGTTTCCCTTCTAAACGTACCTTTCCTGCTTCTTTTGCTCCTGACCAACCTCAAAACTCTATGATATCACTGGCTGTCACTACATCTGCTTTAATAAATCACTTTTCAAAATCAGTATGGATTACTCCAGCAGCTTGTGGTGCTGAAGCACCTTTTTTCACAGTCCAAGCTCTCACTTCTTGCTCTCATGCTGTAAAATAGTACTGTAGACCAAGAGCATCATAGCTCGCTTTGATAAGATTATCAAGTCAAGTAGAGATAAGTCACATATCATCAAGAAATTCTTTTTTCTCTTCAGCTGTCATCTCTATCATATCCTCCTCGAGCTTAGCACAAATAGGTACTACTTGAGTCACAGTATCAGTGACACCGATAATTGCCTTAAGCTCATCTTGAGTGGCATCCATCATATCTTCTGATACATTACAAGCATATACAAATTTTTTATTTGTAAGGAGATGTGAGTCCTTTAAGTGAAGCTTTTCATCATCGTTCCAATCTCAGCTAGAAACTAAACTTCAAGCTTCTAATAACTTCAGAGCTTTATCAAGCGTCACAAGCTTTGCTGCTAGCTCTTTATCACTTCTTGCTTTTTTTGTATCAGCTGAGATTTTTTTTGTGAGTGATTCTATATCTGCAATTATAAGCTCCATATTTATGACTTCTATATCATTTTTTGGATCAACTTTTCCGTGGACATGAGTTATATCTCCGTCTTCAAAAATACGTACTACTTGGAGTATTGCATCAGCTTCTCGAATATTTGCAAGAAATTTATTTCCCATTCACTCTCCTTCACTTGCTCACTTAACTATTCCTGCAATATCAGTGAATTCACAATTTGCAGGGATTACTTTCGCTCCATTTACAGCTGACCTAATTTTCTCTAACCTCTCATCATTTACATTTACCAATCCTACGTTTGGTTCTATGGTACAAAAAGGAAAATTTTGAGCATCTGCTCAGTAATTTTTTGTAAGTGCATTAAACATAGTAGATTTTCCGACGTTTGGAAGTCATACAATACCAATTTTCATATATACTTGATTAATTATTATTTATGCTGCGCAGTATAGTGAGAAAGTACTTTTAGGCAAAAAATAAGCCTTATATTTCTATAAGACTTACTTTGTATTATTTTAAACTTTTGAGTTTTTCTTCCAGTTTTTGTAATTTTTTAAGTGCTTGCTGTTTTTTAGACATTTCTGCATGAACAAGGTCCTTTGGAGCGTTTCTCGTAAATGACTCGTTTAGAAGTTTCTTATCTAAAATCGATATATACAGTTTCGTATCTGTAATTTGCTCTTTGAGCCTGGTAGTTTCAGATTCAACATCAATTGCGTTAGAAGTATCAACATATACCTCAACTCCCGATTTTACGATACTATATACTAGATTTGGATCTGTAAGTTTCTTATCAACAATTTCAGTTTCCTCAGACTTAACGATACCAGATAATAAATCAATACACGAATGTAAAATTTCTGCATTTTTATTTTTTGCATAAATTTTAAGCTTAATTGTCTTATTTGGCATTATGTTGTTTTCTGCCCTGAGTTTACGTATTTCCCTGATAACTTCTACAAAAAGTGTATGAGCTTTTTCTACCTCTGGGTTAATATCCAATTGGAGTTCTGGCCAATGAGAGACAATAAGGTGTCATTCAAAACCTAGTTTTGAATATATTTCTTCCGACACAAATGGAATATATGGATGCCAGAGTCTCAAAAGTACATGTATAGAGTAGAGTATCACTTCTTCACCAAATTTAGAGACCTCTTTTGCGAGTTTAAACTCTTCGATATAGTAATCACAAAATCTATTTTTGGTAAATGTATAGAGCTCAGTACCTGCTTCTGAAAAACTATAGTTTTCCATAGACTGTGTTACTAAATCAGTAAGTCGAACTAACTTTGATAAAATCCATTTTTCATGGAGCATGAGATCATCATAGTTTTCTTTTATTTTCTTTTCTGTAGCTGCAAAATCAAATGAATCAGGATTAGTACTCACATGTACAAATCTCGATGCGTTCCATAGCTTATTTACGAAAAGCATATTATTTTTTACATTTTCTTCATCAAATTTGAGATCATTTCCAGGAGTATTTCCTATAGAAAGAGTCATTCTCAAAGCATCAGTACCATACTTATCAATCATATCGATTGGGTCAACTCAGTTTCAGAGTGATTTACTCATTTTTCTTCCAACCTTATCTTTCACGAGACCATGGAGATAGATGGTTTTAAATGGAGTTTCACCAGTGAATTCATATCAGAAAAGTAACATTCTGATAACCCAGAAAAATATAATATCATGACCTGTTTCTAAAACTTGAGCTGGATAAAACTGTTTAAATAAATCAGATTGTTCCCCATCCCACATATCATAACCAAGAGTTGCAAATGGCCATAGAGCACTTGAAAACCACGTATCTAGTACATCAGTATCTTGCGTAAGCGCTACTCCTTCACCTGCTTTTTGTTGAGCTTGCTCTATATTTTCAGCAACTATGATTTCCCCCTCAGGAGTGTACCATACTGGGATTCTGTGTCCCCACTGGAGCTGACGTGAGATACACCAGTCTCTGAGATTGAAAATCCAGTCTTCAAATACTTTGTTATATCGTTTTGGGACTATATCAAACTCCTTTTTCTTGTATCCTCAGATAACTTTTTTTGCTATTGGATTTATCTTAACAAACCATTGTTTTGATATAATTGTTTCAATTTTTGCTCCTGTTCTCTCACCATAACCGACTTTTGCGCTATGATCTTCTATTTTTAATAAATTTCATTTACTATTTAGGAGAGCTACTATGTTTTCTCTTGCTGTCAGGAAGTCTTGACCAGCAAATATACCAGCTACCTCTGTCATACATCCATCCTTTCAGAGCACCACTCTATTGAGTGGTAAATCATGTCTTTTTGCTACTTCAAAATCATTCGCGTCATGAGCAGGAGTAATTTTAACTGCACCAGTCCCAAACTCCATATCACACATCTCATCTGCAATAAGTGGAATTTCGATATTCACTATTGGGAGTATAAGTTTCTTCCCTGCCTTAAGTAACTTTTTATATCTCTTATCTTTAGGATGTACGGCAACAGCCACATCTCAGAGCATTGTTTCTGGCCGAGTAGTGGCAACAACTACTTCAGCATCACTTCATGATACAAAATACGTAACATGGTAGAGCTTCCCTGCTTCTTCTCTATGTACTACTTCTTGATCTGAGACAACTGTTTTTAAAACTGGGTCATAGTTAACCATGTATTCCCCCTGATAGATAAGGCCTCTGTCATATAAATCATTGAAAGCTTTTATCACTCTCTTGTTCATATCATCATCTAGTGTAAATTTTTCTTTCGTCCAATCACAGCTTGTTCCCATTTTTCTAAATTGATCTTGAATTTTCCCTCAAAATTCAGTATTCCATTTCCAACATTCTTCTAAAAATTCATCTCTCGTAAGTGAGTTTTTATCAATGCCGTTTTTAGCGAGTCGCTCTTCTACTTTTACCTGCGTAGAAATACCAGCATGATCTGTTCCAGGAAGTAATAGTGTAGCATCTCACTTCATTCTGTGATATCTCGTCATAATATCCTCGAGAGTTAACATAACTGAGTGTCCTACATGAAGTACACTGGTTACGTTTGGAGGTGGCATAGGAATATAGTAAGAATCACCAGTTCTAGACTCTCCAGGAGTAAAGTACTTTTTTTCTTCCCAAGACTTATAGATATCTCATTCAAAAGACTCAGGATTATATTTTTTAGGAAAATCTGACATATGTATTTGTATATAAAAAAATAACTCTGCATTAAATATATCTGCAAAGCTATTTTTTCAAAGATGTTTTTTATCTTTTCTTTCTAGTAGAACCAACCTTGTGAAAGCCAAGATGAACTTGCTATTTCTGGATTAGCAATAATCATCTCATAAGATGCAAGAGCTGCACCATGTACAGTTCCAAACATAAAGCTCATTGCGCAAGAAATAAAGATAATCCAGTGAGTTGCTTGTCTCATTGGTTGCATTTCTTTTTTGATAGCTCTGTGTAAAGCATTTTTCCAAGTCATAATAGTTGTTTAAAAAATAATTATTGAACTAGCCATGAAGACGTAGCAATTTCTGGATTCATTTTAATAAGTTTTGCAGAAGCAGCAGAAGCACTTCCGACAGTAATACAAGTAGCAGCAACAGCACAAGAGATAAAAATAATCCAATGTGTCGCTTGTCTCATTGGCTGCATTTCCTTTTTTACAGCTCTATGAAAAGCATTTTTCCAAGTCATAATACAAAAGTAAATAATAAATTACATAATAATCGTATCACAGTATTTTTTAATATGCAAAAAAAGAGCCAATATACTGGCTCTTTGTGCTACTTTTATTTTTTAATGAGAACTAGAGTAATCCAATTTTGTGAATTATAGGTGTTTTCATCTACATATAAAATCTTATATAATTGAGATGAAATAGACCTAATATCAGAGAGTGAGTATAGATAAAATACTCTTCCACTCTTCTCCTCTGAATAAACTTTATAATGAGACGCGTGTTTAAGAGATATGTATAGTAATCAACTATCACTGAGAGAATTAAATATTTTCTCAAGCATAGTTTTAAGTGATTTTTTATCACAATGGAGAAGTGAAGCAAATGCAAATACTATATCTTGATTAAGAGAAAAACTATAATTTTCAAAATCTGCGCAAACAAATTTATCACTTCAGTATTTCTTTTTTGCAAAATCAATAGTTTTGTCTTGTATATCTATTCCTAAATAATTATCTGTGTACTCACGAATATATGAATATTCTCTCCCAGCACAGCATCACAGCTCTAAAATATTCAAGTCAGCATATTTCGTATCTCAAGAGTATAGCTTAAAAGCTCTATCTATATCAGAAACCCTTGGTGGAAACTTATCATACCTATCTTGGTAGTGTTTTTGATGCAGCATGTAAGCATCAATGTTTTTTTGCTTTGGAGTTTTCATATATTACACTTGATATTAGTACTCATCAGCTTCTTGGCTTTGCTCAATTTCAACAAATTTTTGATTATTTTTTTGGAACATAAGTTGTACTGAACCTATAGGACCATTACGATTTTTACGAATAAAGAGATCAGTTACTCATTTACGCTCAGAGAACTCATCATAATAATCTTCACGATATATCATCATAACAATATCTGCATCTTGCTCTATCGAACCTGACTCACGTAGATCTGATAAAACCGGACGTTTATCTGGACGAGATTCTACAGCTCTAGATAATTGAGAAAGAGCAATAATTGGCACATCAAGCTCACGCGCGAGTGATTTTATTCAACGTGAGATTTCAGATACTTCCTGGACACGGTTCATAGAGTTTCAATTGGACATGAGCTGGAGATAATCAATAATAATTAAATCCAAACGTGACTCTATCTTGAGTCTACGGCATTTACTCTTGAGATCTACGAGATTACCACCAGCACTATCATCTATATAAATATCTGCTTTTGAGAGCATTTCCATCGCTTCTCAAATTTTTGCAAACTCACTATCCTCAAGTTCTCACTTTTGTAGTTTCCAACTATCAATTCCCATTGCAGCTGCTATCATACGATCTGTAAGTTGCTCCTTACTCATTTCCAGAGAGAATATTGCTACTGATTTTTTGTTAAATCAAATATTTTGCGCAAGATTCATGGCAAGAGCGGTTTTACCCATCGATGGTCTTGCAGCTACGATTACCATATCTCATCATTTGAGACCTGTAAGTTTTTCATCTAAATTTTTATAATCCGTTTGCAGTCTATGATCCTTTATAAGTGAAGGATTTTCATGTATTTCAGCAAACTCTTCAAATCTTTGAGTTAGAATATCATTAATATGTACTAGCTTATTCTTTATAAAAGTCTGAGTCACATTAAAGAGAGATTTTTCTGATTTTTCTAGGAGTTCATTTATAGGTTCGTCCTCTTGATATCAGAGTGAAACTACTTCATTTCATGCTTTAATAAGTCTCCTAAGTACTGCTTTATTTTTTACGATTATAGAATACTCATAAATATTTGATGAAGTAGGGACAATCTCTGTAAGCTCAGTGAGATAAGTAATCCCTCATACTGCATCTAGGAGCTTTTTATCATTGAGTTTTTCACGTACTGTGATAAGATCGATTGGTTTATTGACTCTAAATAACTCAAACATGACTTCATAAATTTTTACATTTGCGTCATCATAAAAATCTTCTGGAGTCAGTAAATCTCATACAGTAATAAATCAATCTTTATCAATCAAGAGACTTCAGAGCACAGATTGTTCAGCTTCTAAACTATATGGAGGAATTTTTAGCATAATATTATGGAAACGGAAATATTTATATTAATAGAGTATTAAAAAATACTTCTCTTGCAAAGAAGTATTTTTTTTTATGTTAGAAATTTTTACACTGTCAAAAACTTGTGAATTACTCTGACTGTAAAGCTTTTATTCTATCTATAATTTCATTATTATAAGGTTGGATTTTCAATACTTCTTCATAAGCTTTTATTGCTTCAATATTTTTTCAAAGCTTTTCTTGGGAATATCCTCTTATTGATAATTTTTCTGCGTTACGAGGTTTTTCTTTGAGATATAAATTAGCATATTTCAAGGCTTTTTTATAGTCTAATTCTTCTAAGTGAAGATGAGTAAGTATATCTAAAATTTCTGTATTAGTTCTATCAAATTTTAGAGCCTCACTATAACAATTTAAGGCTTTTTTATTTTTTCATCTTAATACGTATATATTTCATAAACGTTGTAAAATATACTCATCATCTTCATGTTCATCAAGCAAGTCTCTATATATGAATTCAGCATTTTGATACTTTCTCTCTCTTTCATACACATCTGCAAGTAAGAGATTGAGATCTTTATCATGTTTTTTAAGTGCGAGTCACTCTATTATAAGACTTCTAGCACTTTCATAGTATCCTCTTGAAATATTTATTTGAGCACGCTTAGATATTTCTCTGATTTGCTCTCAATGTTCGTGAGAAACTGGTTCTTGTTTCTTTTTTTCTGGAGCATGTCATTCTAATCCAGGTATTTTTGGCTCTTCTTCGGATTTTAATTGTTTTTTTCTTAATTTTTGACGTTGAATACGTTCTAATGCCTCAAGTTTTTTCTTTTTGTAAAGTCAAAATATACTATCTGAAAAATAATATACTATATAAAAAAATGATGCGAAAAATGTTATGATTTCAAGCTGCAGGAGCATACAAAGTTACTAAAAACTATAATAGCAAGATTGTATAAAAAAAAAGTAAAATTGAAAGTAAAAGTTATACAAGTTCATATTTTCAATACATATCTTTTTTTATAACTCACTTTAACTCCAATGCAGATACTTTTATTAATAATTTTTGTGGGCTCATAGCTAGGACATCTGAGAGCATATCAATATTTCATGAATTTCTTGCAATTGTATCATAAATAAGTTTTTCTACTTCATCGGAAAATGTAAGGATATTTTTATGTTCGATTTGTTTTACTTGAACATTATATTCCTCTAAAATATCACTAATTTGAGTAACACATTTAGCTTCTCATTTTTTTATAAGTTTATTTGTTCACTGGTGATATATAGAAAATATGTCTCAGGGTACACTAAACAGGTCTTTTCATAAATCTAATGATAAACTAGCAGTTATGAGACTTCAAGATTTCTCTTTTGCTTCTACTACCAAAATTCATCTACTCAGCCCTACCACTATTTCATTTCTTACTGGAAAATTATACGGATTTCCAGGTTCTCATATACGAAAGATTGACACAATAGCTCCTCAAGATTCAACAACTCTTTGAAATAAGTTCTGATTACTCACAGGGTAGGTTTGATCTATTCAGGTTCATACAACTACCACTGTTTGTTTTCAGGAATCAATACATACTTTGTGTGCTAATGTATCGCATCAAGCAGCTCAACCAGAAACAATAGGAAAGACATTCGCAATGTCAGGAACTAATTGCTTTATTATTTTATCTCAATATGAACTTATTTTTCTAGATCAAACAACTCAAAACATATCTCAACTAGGTATTTTTCATCTCACATATAGTATGTAAGGAGTGTGAGGAATATGTAATAAAGATTCTGGATAGTCAGAATCTCATAAAACAATTATATTAACTCCAAACTTCTCTAACTTAGTATCTATTTGTTTTGTAGAGAGTTTATTAAATGAATTCAGTATATTTTCTCGACGTTTTGATGATGAAATATAACTACTCAAGCTAGTATCAGAAAGATGAGTAAAAAAATCTTCTGGAGAGTTTTCATGAGTAAAAATCTCAGTAAGTTCTTTCTGACTCAATCAGCAACTATGGAGATAGGCTATGTATTTATTGTTCATAATGTTTTAACTAAAGTTATATACAGAATATATACATATTAGTTTGGTTTGCAATTCTAATATATTGACATATATTTAATTATATTATTTAAATAACATAAAATTCATGTCATTAGAGACACTAGAAACAAGTGAACAAACTATTCTTAAATGATATATTTGAGAAATAACAGCTGAGCTCAATGCACTTATTATATCTATATTGCAAGATAATAAGCAAGAAATATTTTATCAATCAAGAAAATTGCAATATACATGAGAAGAGATATGACTTATTCTTTGCCCTGTAGAATTTCCACAGTGATTTACAGCTAAAGCTCAAATTGAAGATCCCCAATGAGTACAAATACTATATGCCATTGATTGATGAAGTCCAAATGGAGTAGCTGGATTGAAAGTAGATAATAATTGGATAGTGCCTCCTCGCTTAGATTTAAAATTTAGCAATATACAATTACCGAACATAAATTGAGAAAGAATTTGTAATATTCAAAGAAAATGAGCATTTGATAAGACTATTCGTAGCTGTATATATGATTGAATAGAATGATATATCTCTCTACAAGTATGAGACGAACTCACACAGGTTTTTCATGATGTTAAAGAAGTAATTTGAGGATTTGAAATCACTACTAAATGATGAGTAAGATGAAAAATTAAAAGGGGAATTGATTATAAATTATAATAAAACTCCTTTTGCATTTTCTTAAATCTAGAGCATAATCACTCTAGATTTTTTTTATGTAATAAATAAGTATATATGTCACAGGACAAAAAAGTACACATTAGAAGTTGATTTTGGGAAGAACTACGAAGATCAGGAAAACGTCATGCTCATATTATCATGATAGCAACTAAGCCTGATATCATAAAACAAGCTCCTCTTTATCTTGAGCTTAAAAAGCGAAAAGAGCTCGTAGTATTAATACATACAGGGCAACATTATGATTATAACCTCTCACACGGTGTACTTTGAGAATTTGGTATGAATGTTGATATAAACCTCAATATTCACGGGAAACTGCACGAAAAATACGCAATGATTATCGAAAGACTTGGGAATATACTTCTTGAAATTTCTGATGAATACAAAAAAATTCCGGTTCCATACGTACATGGTGACACGCTAACCGCAACTACTGCAGATAAAGCCGCATTTCTCAATAAATTTGCTGTTGTACACGTTGAAGCTGGTATCAGAACATTTACTCCAAAAGCTGAGTTTTTTCATAAATTATTTAAGGACTATTATGATGGTAAATTTAACTGGGAAGAGTATTACAAATCTCTCCAAGATAAAGAAATTTACGAGCTCGGAAGTATTGAACCATATCCAGAACAGTTTGATACAAGGGGTATAGAGCCATCAGCATGATATTTTGCCCTGCCTCATGAAATCTACAAAAAGACTCTTAAAAGAGAAGGTTTCCCAGTAGAAAATATGGAAGTTGTAGGAAATACAGTGGCTGACGCAATCGCTATTTCAAAAACAAAAATCCACGAATCCAAAGCATTTGAACAGTTTCCTACTATGAAAGGAAAAGATTTTATATTTATAACTATTCATAGAAGAGAAAACTGTGAGAAAAAAGAAAGATTTCTCGCAATATATCACGGAATTAAAAAGCTAATAGAGAGATGAGTATATGTATGTTTCCTGGGCCTCTATGCAAGTGAGTTTGCCATAGATAACTATGGACTGAGAAGTGATATTGAAGAGCTCGTGAAAAAATATCCAGATAATTTTGCGTACGGTAAAGCACTCGCTCATCATCACGAAGTAATAGACATGATATCTCAAGCTTGAGCTGTAGTAACTGACTCTGGTTCTATGCAAGAGGAAGCAAACATAGTCGAAACTCCATGTGTTACTATTAGATTTGGATCTGATCGAACGGAGACAATATTAGAATGAGCAAATATCATTGCTCCACCAATAAACTCAAGTCTTATAGCAGATATAGTTGAGTGAGCTATTGCAAATAAGAAAATGAACAAAAAAAATATATACTGAAATGATGTTAGTGAGAAAATAGTAAACTGAGTACTAGCAAGATTGCATTCTCAAGGTAAGCTCTTTAGGTATGATGATGAGAGACTTGATTTAGAGCAATACTTTAACTGGATTTAAACACCAAAAAACTTCAGGCAACCACTCCTGAAGTTTTTTATTATATTATAGTGCAGAGTTGCATTTGTTCTTTATGTGACATATATCACACATATTTTAAGAACTGTAACTTCTCCCCTACTTCTAATATTTTGGAATCTGCTATAGTATCTAATACTTTTGCAGAAATAACTATTTTACTTTGTTTCATGGAAATATATTATTAATATTAATTATATCTCTAGAAATAAGTATGTACACGTATGAAGTTTCCCTCATACATATATTATTGCATATATAATTATTATTGTCAAATAAATAAAATAAAAGTCAATATATGAAAATACTTGGTATAGATCCTGGAACTACTACTGTTTGATATGCTATAGTTGAAAAAATATGACAGCAATATACTCTGATAGATTATTGAGTAATTGAAACAGCTCCGAAAATATCACTAGAGCAAAAGCTGGTAGAAATATGAGCAGATATATCATGATTATTAGATTTACATAAACCAGAAAGGGTCTGAGTAGAAAAACTCTTTTTCAACACAAATATAACAACCTGAATAGCAGTAGCTCATGCAAGATGAGTCGTAATTCACGAGATAGCACGTAGATGAATATCACTCTTTGAATACACTCCACTACAGATAAAAAAAGCAGTTACCGGGTCTTGAGCTGCCAAAAAAGCGCAACTCCAAAAAGCAATTCAAATGATTTTCAGACTTGATGATATACCTAAACCTGATGATGCTGCAGATGCAATCGGTATTGCTTATATGACTGGTCTTGAGAGAAATAGTTTATAAAAAGACTCCAAATTAGGAGTCTTTTTTGTATTATTCTGCAAATAAATCTGCATCTTTTTCTACTTCGTCTTTGAGAGCATTAATCTTTTGCTCAGCTGAGATCACTATATCTCTATCATATTCTAGTTCTTTTTTAGAGATTTTTTCTGGATAATCAAAGAGTCCAAGCACGTACTTAATTGAGTTAATTCTAGATGCTTTTTTATCATCAGAATTAATAATAGTCCACGGAGATTTTTTTGTAGAAGTATTTTTAAAGTTATGATACTCTGCGAGAGTATATTTCTTCCATAATTGCTGTGAAAATTGATCAATAGGAGAGAGTTTAAACTGTTTGAGTGGATTAAGCTTTCTATCTTCGAATCTCGCAGCTTGTTCTGATTTAGATACAGAGTAGTAAAGTTTAATTATTTTAACTCCAGACTCAATGAGCATATCCTCTAGTTTCGGTGCATCATGCATAAACTTTTCATAGTTTTTCTTATTTACAAACCCCATTACTGGTTCAACTCCACCTCGGTTATACCATGATCTATCAAACAGAGCCATTTCTCAGGCACCTGGAAGATGTTTGAGATATCTTTGAAAATACCATTGTCCTTTTTCTTCGTCTGTAGGCTTTTGAAGCGCTACAACTTTTGCAGCTCTTGGGTTCAGATATTCCATCATTCTCTTAATATTACCTCATTTCCCTGCTGCATCACGTCCTTCAAAAATAATGAGAACTTTTTGCCCCGTCTCTTGAATATGCCTTTGAAGCTTCACAAGTTCTAGCTGTAGTTTGATTATTTCTTTTTCATAAGAAATAGTTTTCTTTTTAATAGCTACTTCTTTATAGTTTTTTCTTTTGTCTTCTTTTATTTTAGAAAGTGATCTATATTTTTTTTCTACTTTTTTGATAACATCTACAAGTTCTAATTTTTCAGTTCATTCTTCCATTTCTTGAATAATTTCATCAAGTTCATGAAGAAACTTTTTTAAATCTCGTAGATGAGCTCTGATTGGTTTGTGTTTTTTATCAGTAATTTGATAGTCTCAAAGGAGTCTTTCGAGTTTATTTCTCAAAACCTTGATATTATCTACGTCCTTGGCAGCCTTAAATCACTCTAGAAGTGCTTCTAATTTCTTTTTAAAATCTTTATAATTTTTATGAGTTATTTTCTCAATGTTATTGATTATTTGGTAAAACAGAGCTGTCATATTTTTTATGATTAATTTTTAAATACAAAGAAATTATCACATATATTTTTTCTGCTGTCAAATAAAATAACAAAAAAGTCAAATAATGTTTTATTTGACTCTTCTACAAAGTTCTAAAAGTATAATTTTATAGAGATTTTTCTTTTTTTAAATCCTCTAATTCTCATGATTCATACATTTCAGAAATTATATCAACTCCTCATATGAGCTCATCATCAATATAGAGCTGAGGAAATGTAGGCCATGAAGAATACTCTTTTATTCATTGACGTATTTCTTCATCAGAATAGACATCAAAACTCTCAAAGTAGATACCTGATTCTACCAACATAGCTACAGTGTTAGCAGAAAAACCACATTGTGGATTTTCTGGAGTTCATTTCATAAAGAGCATAACTCTATATTGTTTGATAAGTTGTTTTATTCTATCCGTTAACTCAGGAGTAAGCATAAATTATAAATAAGTAATTAAATCTTTGGGGTATTGCATTTCATTCTTAGCGCATGGATATTTCACGTTTTCATAAACTCATCAAGAGCTTTATATACAAGTTGTGATTGCTGAATTCTGTTTTTTCAAATAAATTTATCAGATGTAATCTCTAAGTAGAAATGTTTTCCATCTCATTTTTCATCATGAAAATCCATAGCAATATCATCTCAAAATGCTTTTTGTAGATTTTCTAATACTTGTTTTTGGAGTGTAGTCATACTATACCTCTTGATTAGTGATATATTCTTCGAGTTCTGATTGGATGTTTTCAAACATTGGATCATCTAAAATTTCTTCCTTCATACTTGGATTTACTCATATGACATTAGATAAAACTTTTACAGCCTCTTGTTTTTCTTCTAGCATTACGAGAGCAGATGCTTTATTGTATAATAAAGTAGTATTATCCATAGATATTTCTAATCATTTCTCAGCTGACTCTAAGACTTTATCCCACAGAGCAAGCTCTACATAAATTCCTGATCTTTCAATATTTACAAATAACTCATCTTCCTCTAATCATATTAGCGTTATCTTTTCTAGTAATTCTAATTTTGAAGATGGATTTTCTTCACGATTAAATTGACTCCAAAGGTATCATGCTTCTTGTTTTTTTTGAATAAATTCCTGATTTTTCAATATATCTTCTGACTGTTTCATTTGTTCTTGTTGAAACTCCTTCATAAATAGTTCTAATTTTTTTTGTTCTTCTTTTACTCTTCTCTGAACTTGTTTTTCAAACTTATCTGAAAAATTATCTTTAACATCTCTCATCGTTCTCCAACCAACGAGACCAAAACCAGTTACAGCAATAGTGATAATAATCCAAAAGAAATTAACAGTATTAGCATTATATGACAATGCCCTATCTACAGAAGCTAACTCTCTCGTGTTGAGTTCTTGATTCAGTTCTCTTCTTGTAGCTTCTAATTGAGTTCTAAGTTCCTTCAGTTCTGTGAGTATAAATCTCTGAGTCCAATTGATATCTTCTGGAACTATTATTTCAGTTCCAGATCAGCTTGCTACTTCACTCACGTAAATATACTCATCTTCAGGCTCTATAGCAGCCAATACAATAGTTTGTGAAAATGAGACGAGACAAAGAAAAAGAAGTATTTTTTTCATGGGTGATTGTGTTATAAATTCTAGACTCAAGAGTATAGATTTTTAGCAAGAAAAGCAAGTATTTATTTTTATAACTTATGTGAAAGGGATCTTGCTGTATTTCGTATTACTTCACTGAGTGCCGGATGAATAAATATCATATCATCTATCATAAAATCAACGGTCATTTGAGCCGATATAATTACGATCATCATATGTATAATATCAGAAGCTTTCTCCCCTACTATATGAGCTCATATAACTTTTCTTGAGGTTTTATCTGCAATAAGTTTCACCAATCAAACTTCAGCCTTCATAGCAGATCACATTGCAGAATTTTTATAGTTATGAATAGCAATCTCGTAATCAAGCCCCTCTTGTTTTCACTCTCTTATAAGCTCATCTTGCGTTACTCAAACTCAGGCTATTTGAGGATATGAAAAAATAGCATGAGGCACTGGTGGGTATTTTATAGGTTTTTTATTGTCAGAATTATATTCTCTAAGTAAATACTCTCCTTCGTAATTTACACTATGTCTAAATAAATAGTTTCAAACAACATCTCAAAGAGCATATACTCATGGGACTTTTGTTTCAAGATATTCATTTACTTCAATATAATCATTATATCATAATGTAATATCTGTATTTTCTAGTCACAGTTTATCTATCATTGGTCGAACTCAAGTAGCAACAAATAAAGCGTCAGACTCCATAATTTCTCCATTATCTAGTGTAACAAAAAATATATCATTTTTATGTTCTACCTTTACTGGTGAAACACCAAAATGCACATTATATCTTTTTGCAAAATCATCCTGAAAAACTTCTCTAATATCCTTATCTTCAGCTTTTAACATACTAGAACGAACTAAAAAATGTACATCGCATCCAGCAGCACCATATACATGTCAGAGCTCAACAGCAATATACCCTCCTCAAATTACTATCATTTTCTTTGGAAGAGTTGAATTAGATAATGCCTGCTTACTTGTCATAAAAGGGGTGGAATCCAATCAATCTATATCTGGTATATCTGGAACTGATCAGGTAGCAATGTAAATAGTCTGTGCAGAAATTATTTCTCAATTTACTTCTAAGACTTTATTTTCAATAAATTTTGCGTGTCATTTATAAAGTGTAATATTTTCATGAGCATTATAAATAGGTTCAATAGAGTTTGAATCAGCAGAAATTCTTTGCTGCGTTTCTTCTACTAAAGCTGTAAAATTTATACGAGGTTTCTCTAACCCCTCAATATGCAGATTAGATGCATGCTCACGAGCTGATGTGGCTAAGTCCGAAGGATAAATAAGCATTTTTGATGGAATACATCATTTATTGAGACAGGTTCCTCAAAGCTTTTCTTTTTCAATGATAGCAATAGATTTTCACGCGTCAGCGAGTGGACGAAGTTTAGTACCTCATCAAGAACCTATGATGATAATATCGTAATGTAACATCAAACTTTTTTAGTAATATTATAATAATGATACTGATATAGAGTTAAAATAAAATGAAATTTTACTATAAACTATTATTCACTATTATTAAAGTATTATATTCTTAACATAATTCGTATGCTAAAATTAGTAGTTCCATTGTTACTTATTATTATACCTATAGTAGCTATAGCAACTTGAGGATTGGCAGGAATTTGAGTAGCTCTTATACTTGATATTATTCTTGTCGCGCTTTCGGTGAGGATTATATCTCCTAATACTGTAAGAACAGTAGAATTTCTTGGAAGATTTGATAGAATACTTAGACAGGGTTTAAACTTTATCATACCGTTTTTAGAAACAACAAAATCTCAAGTACTCTATAAAAGAAACTTTCCTGTAGAAGTAGAATGAATCACTTCTGACAATGTAACGGCATATATAGGTCTCAATGTTATATACTATGTAGAAGACGATAATAGTAACAATAGAGATGGTACAATATACAAATCTGTGTATTCTATTGATGATGCTCGAACTATGATGCGTTCAACTATTGATGAACAACTCAGAGGTATGATTGTAGCATTTACTCATAAAGAAATATTTGCAAAAAGAGAAGAAATTTGAGAAACAATCGAACAAAAACTCAGGGTTAGACTCGCAAGTTTTGGGTATAAATTAGATTCAATACAAGTTCGAGATGTAAAACTGGATAACACAGTTATGATGGCCATGAATAAGGTTGTAGAAACTCAAAAACTCAAAGAAGCAGCAATGAATGAAGGTGAAGCTGAAAAAATCATGAAAGTTAAAGAAGCAGAAGCTGAAAAAGATGCTAAAATACTTTTATGAGAAGGTATGGCAGGTCAAAGAACTAAAATTGCAGAAGGATTCAAGGAAGCTGTTGATATGATAAAGGCAACAGATAAATCTCTTAATGCAGAAAAAGTTCTTCAATTTCTCCTAGATTCATCAAGAATAGAAACTCTTGGAAATATAGGTCAAGAAGGTGGAAACTCAAAAGTTATTTATCTTAACGAAGATCTTGAAGGGAGAAGTGGACTCTCAAAATGAGACAAGCTCATCGCTGGAAGCGACTTGATAAAATAAACACTAGTAATCAAAAAGAACTAAAACAATGTTTTAGTTCTTTTTTGTTGTTTTACTTTAAAATTTCTTCTACAAATTCTTCTAAAGTTCTACCAGTAAGTTTCCATGCTTTTGGAAGTATAGAGACCTCTGTACTTCAAGGGATAGTATTTACCTCAAGAAAGTATGGAATTGTATCTTTTACAATAAAATCTATTCTAGCATATCACTTTATATCAAATACTTTCACGGCTGTCTGAGTGTCTGTAATAAGTTTTTCTTTCAAACTTGAGTTAATTTCTGGAAATGTTTCTCGCATACCTGATTCACTTTCATACTTAGATTCATAATCAAAGAAATCTTCTTTATTATTTTTTTCAACAAACATTATTGCAGGAAGTATTTCTCCATTTACCACTGAAACACTATATTCATCTCAGAGAATATATTCTTGAATAAGAATGTCGTCAGATATATTTTCCCAAATATACTTTATTTTTACTTCTAATTCTAAAAAGCTTTCTATTTTGTATGTATAGTAACTTGATCATCCAGTATTAGGTTTCACAATAACAGGAAAATTCAAGTTAAAAGAATCTTCCGATACTTGAGTATTGAGTGAAATACATAGTTCTTTAGGAACTACAAGTCAATTATGTGCAGCAACTGCGTTAGCTTGTTTCTTATTCATACATAAAGCATTGACTCAATAGCTCGATCCAACATAAGGTATATTATATATATCTAATAATGCTTGTATCCTCCCATCCTCTCAATATTCACCATGAAATACTGGAATTACCTTTTCAAACTCCTGTCTTCGAGATATAAAAGTATCTAAGTCCTCAGGAAGAACAAATGTTTCATAATCTCTAGATATATACTTTTCAAAAAGTTTTACACTCTTAAGTGCAACGTTTCTTTCAAATCCCGGTCATCCAGTGAGTAGAGCTATTTTTTTCATTATTTTGTTATTTTAGGAATAAAAAGAGTAAGTATAAAAGACGAAAATATTATATACAGTGGTATAAATAAGAGAGTAGACATAATAGTTACATATATACTTATCGGATAAAGTGTAGGAGAAATATACTCGAGCAATACTAAAAATATAGTGAGATAACTGATTCATGAGGCATTAGGGAGATGTATTTTCTTTCGAAATATTTTCCCAAGTACAAATACGTTATAAAACACGAGAAAATAGAAGAACATAGGATAGAAAAGATACTCAAAATTTGGATCAAAAAATGGAACCAAACATACAATGAAAATAGGAAACTCTAAAAGTGTCCAAAAATGAAAAAGAGATTCTCTCCCCTGTTTACTCATGATGTATGAAATAAAGTCTCTTATATTACTGTCTTTCTCAGTAAAGACAGCTTGCCAGTAGCCAAGCTTATAAATCAATGGAAACACAGTAAGCATCAGGAGTAATATATATTCGAATCTCATAAGTATTAAGTTATTTTTTTCACTGGAGCTATTCTGATATTCATTTTTTTTACTCAGATTTTGAATCTAATTTCTGCGATTTCTCAAACCATACTATCTATGATTCAAATACCAAACTTATGGTGTTCTACTCTTTGTCATGGTCTAAAATCTGCAACATTATTCTCAACTGTAGGAGTCCTAACTGCTCTCATAGTTGTTTCTCCAGAGTTACTCCCAAATGAGCTAGATGTATCAAAAGAAAATCATCAGCCCATTTCAACAACTTCTATATTTTCTTCAGGTATCTCCTGGATAAACCTACTTTCAGGATTTCTTACATAATCTCAAAAATACAGTCTCTCTTTGGCTCTTGTGATATATAGCTCTTCTCTTGCTCTCGTCATAGCAACATACATGAGTCTTCGCTCTTCTTCTAACTCAGCTGGTTTAGAGTGTGTTCTACTATGTGGAAATATTCCATCCTCTAATCAAGTCACGAAAACTCTTTGCTGTTCGAGTCATTTTGATGTATGAATGGTCATAAGTATAACAAAATCTTGATTCGTATCAGCCTTGTCTAGATCAGATATAAGTGCAACTTCCTCAAGAAACAAAGAAAGTCATTCTCTCGGTGATAAACCATTATACTCAGAAGCTACGTTTTGTAGCTCAGAGAGATTTTCTTTCTTTGATTCAAACTCATCCTGTGAAAACTGGCTTCTTAAATATTCCTCATATCCTGTTAGACGTATAATCTCTCAAATGAGTTCGGATACACTGAGTCTCTCGCTCATATTAAAAAAGCTCGAAAACATAGCAGAGAACTCTCATAATGCTAGCTTAGCAGCAGGTCTAATATCATCGACTTCGTCGATATTTTCTAATACTTCGAAATACCCAATTCAAAAATTTTCTCTATAAGTATCAAGAGTTTCGATTGATTTAGCTCATATTTTCCTACTTGGGGTATTTATAATTCGTTTGAGAGCTACTGGATCTTGTGGATTCAGTATACATCTGAGATAGGCAAGCATATCTTTTACTTCCTTTCGGTCATAAAACTTCATACCACCGATTACCTTGTATGGAATAGCATTTTTTAAGAGTGCTTCTTCCAGTCATCTTGACTGAGCATTAGTACGATACAATATGAGGTTATCTCAATAACTTCATTCTCATGCTACATGATCCTTTATGTTATCAGCAATCCAATTAGCTTCAGATCTATCATCTACAGCAGCAACATATTTTATTTTCTCCCCTTGAGGATTATCGGTCCATAGCTCTTTATCTAGTGCTTCTTTGTTATTTTTAATCACAGTATTTGCAGCTGCAATAACATGTTTTGTACTTCGATAGTTTTGCTCGAGTTTTACAAGCTTTGCATTTGGATAATCTTGTTTAAAATTAATGATATTTCTCATATCAGCACCTCTCCAAGAATATATGGACTGCCAATCATCTCACACTACTGCGAGATTTCAATATTTTTCTGCTAAGAGCCTCACTATATTATACTGTACTAGATTCGTATCTTGATACTCATCAACCATAATATATTTGTATTTTTCTTGATATGCTGTAAGTATCTCTGGAATCTCTAATACCTGCAGAAGCTTTCAAAGTATATCATCAAAGTCTATAGCATTATTTTCACTGAGTCTATTTTCGTATTTTTCAAAAGCTGTAGCAACTACCTCCTTGAGAGTTGAATCTACGGTAGTTTTATAGCCTGCTGCATTAATAGACTTATTTTTAGCATCTGAAATAAAATATGCAATCTGTCTTGGAGGGTATTCTTTTTCAATCAGTCACATTTCATTTTTAATAATATCTTTCATAACAGAAAGTTTATCTGACTCATCATAAATCAGAAAGTCTTTTTTCAGTCATATGATACTACTCGCTTTATCAGCATAGCTACTGCCCAATACTTCTTTGAGTATGTAAATTCAAAAACTATGAAATGTACCCATATAAGGGAGATGTCTATTTTTCATCATATGTGGATGATAGGTGGCTCATATTGCCTGACCAGTACGCTCTTTCATTTCTCAGGCAGCTTTATTGGTAAATGTAAGCGCGAGAATACTACGTGGTTCAACTCATTTTTCAGCTATCATATAGGCAATTCTTTTTGTGAGAGTAGCAGTTTTACCTGAACCTGCTCAGGCTATTATTAATAGGGCTCACTCTACTGTTTCAATTGCTTCTTGTTGTTTTGGATTTGGTTTCATATTGTTGTAATTATGTATTGTAGAATAAGGAAATATAACAATTTGAGAAACTTTCTTTTTAGAAAAAAAATACTATAATTCTGATGTATTACTTATTATAAAAAGTATGAAAAATTTTTCCATTATACTAGCAGTAGACAACGAAAACTGATTATGAAATAATAACGATTTAGCTTGGGATATCCCAAAGGATCGTAAATATTTCAAAAGTATCACAACTCAAACAAAAAATCCAAATAAACAAAATGCAGTGATAATGTGAAGAAAAACTTGGGAATCAATTCCTGAGAAATATCGACCGTTTTCACATCGTTATAACTGCGTGCTATCTCAAAACTATAAAAATGGGACTCAAAATCCAGACTGAGCATTTCAGTTTAATACACTTGAATCATGCCTAAATCACTTAGATACGCAAGATATGATTGAGTCATATTTTATAATATGAGGGTCACAGCTCTATAACTCAGTCTTAAAGCATGAAAGATTTAAAAGAGCTTATATAACGAGAATATATGAAAAATATCATTGCGATGTATTTTTTGATTGATTGCCTTTGAACTTTGATCTTATTTCTAGGAGTAAAAGAGAAAATCATAATTGAGTAGAGTATGAGTTTTCAGTTTATGAAAAGAAAATTAATTTCATCCAAAAAATCAAAAATATATTTCATAAATAGCGTACATGCTAATAGCACTATTATCTACGATACTATCATCATTTTGAGAAGTATCATGGAAAAAAAGTCTCACTTACTGAATCAGAACCAGGGCTCATGCACTATGATCATATCCCATAGCACTAGCTTTGCTAGCTTATTTTATACTCACCGGATTTGATTTATTTTCAGTATGAATAGTTCCAGTAATTATAATATCAATCATTGCCATACTAGATATAATCAAAGAACCTGTAGATCAGCAAATATATAAAGAAGAGAAAATATCTGTGATAATGCCTTATCTAAATCTCAGTAAAATTTTCGTTATAATCAGTTCATTTTTTATATATAAAGATGTGTCAAACTTCACTTTTTGTATCACAATAATTACTATAATAATTATAATTCTTGCTAGTATAGACACTAAAAATAAAAGATTACCAAGAAATTTTTCAAAACTTCTCTTTGTTGAAACTATGAGAACTATAGGTCTACTCTTATGAGGTTGGCTCGTATTAAGTTATTCAGAAATCGTATATTTTAACGTATATGTGTTAGCATATCTTATCCCAACTTTGTTCTTAGTGTTCACATCTGGTCAAGTCTCTGATTTAATAAAAGCATCTCCTATATTTTGGTTTTATAGACTTTTAGCTGCTATGTCATGGTTATCATGGTTTTTGTCTCTCGTGGTAATAAAAAACTTAGGGTTATCTCTTTCTATTCTTCTGTGATTTTTATGAATATGAGTTACACTGCTGGTATCCTACTTTTTTCTCAAAGACGTCCCAAGTAAGAAAAATATACTTCTTACTATAACTGTTTCAGTGCTTATTTGAATCTGATATTACTTTAAATAAAAAATTATGAAATCAACAGAAAAAGCATATCTGAGTGAAGAAGAAAGAAAAAAAGCAAAAATAAATGATGAGGCAGAGCTTAAAAAAGAGCAGGAAGCAATACTAAAACTCGAAAAGAAGAAAGAAGTAATAAGAGAAGAAGAAGCGATATCAGATGACCTCCAAAGATTAAGAGATCTACTGGAAGAACATATTATAGATGATAGTCTGGTAAATAAAGTAATAGAAGATGCAGAGCTCGATCATGAAGAGATTGAAAAAATATTTGATCAAATAGACGCTATAGAAAAGATAGATAATATAGATGATTATCTCCCAAAAGAAATGAGAGTCACAAAAGAAGAATATGCAGCAGCTACTCATGATGATACTCAACTTGCCATAGTAGAGGTAAAAATACATACAGCCCTTACAAGACTCGCAACAGCAGTAACTCCTCAAAATGCTTGATCTATGAATCTCTTTTCGGGTTTTCTCACAATGCTCGATAAAAACCTCATAACTATTCAAGAACATCACATAGACATGAGGGACTGACTTATAAAACCATGAAGTCAAAAATCTCAGAGTATTTGGCAAACTATCAAAGAAAGTTTTAAAAAATAAAGAGCTATAGGCTCTATATTTTTTAAAACTTTACTTTACAAAAATCATTCATGGAAAAGGAAATGTTGCACCATACCTTCTTCTATTTAAACCATCGTCAGTATCAGATGGATTATTAGAGAACCAGTAACTCTCAGTACTATCAAATTTCCCCCAATAACTAAACAGTGCGCAGCTAGTAACTCAAGGAGCAACTTCTGGTCCTTCACATCATTCCACTGCTATAGAGTTTGTTCCATTACCACCTCCAAATATATCATCATCATTTACTTCTAATGACGTAACTCATGTAATGTTTTTTCCAGAATCATAAACCGTAAGATATACCGTTTCGAAAGGAATATTACGGACTTGATTTCAAAGTGAATAAGGAGCTGAATTATCTTCAGGAGACCCCATAGACACAAACCAACCAAATGGTAATCAGTCAAAATCAGAGTTATCAATACTTCGTGATACCATAGTCCAACCTCATCAATTTGTTTCCATATCACAATATACAGTAACATCTCAGCTTCCACTTGGATTTATAGTATAGTATCAATTTCATTTAGATCCTCCTGTTTGCTTGATTCTTTTACATGAACCATTTGGTATAACTGCTCTCAACTCAGAACCATCTCACTCTATATCTTCTTCAGGAGAAATATGAGCAACGAATGAATCTCACTCGTTTACTACATCAAAATTATCAACTCATACTAAATTTTGAACCGGGAGATTTGTATCAGACTGAGTTATAATTCATAACTTACGACCATATACTTTTGGAAATCTTTCTTCAAACTGTCAGTAACTCTGCTTAAAAGTATTTAATTGCGCTACAGAAGAGGCTTCTTCCATTAGTGACATTAATTGGATAGAACTTCTATCTTTTGTAAGATAATATGTATAATACGAATCATCTTTGGGGTCTTTTCAACCATTAGTATAATCAATAGTTTCTAATACATCTACACCAACAAATCATTGATATCAGATAATATTACTACTTCAAGAAGCCGAAATAGTTATAGAATCATCTGGTAGTGGAAGAGTTTTAGATGCTGAATAGACTTGAAGAGAATCTGATAACTTTGTTAATTGTGAAATTCTATTTGAGTCTCTAGCTCATGTTAAATACCCAGAATAACTCACAAATCAAATAGTTGAAAGAATTCAGACTATAGTTATAACTACAATCAGTTCCACAAGTGTAAATCAAATAACTCTATTTCATTTAAGTTGCATATAAAAAGACTTATAAATATTACTCTATTTATAAGTCTTTTTATATATTTGTGAAATATAGAAGTTGTTTCGCGTTGACTATATGCTAATTAATTCATAAATACTCTTTCCAGAAATTAATATCAGTCATCTGTTTATATGTTTGAGAAACTAATTCTTTAAATTCTTGATATTCCTCATCACTAAACTCTACTTCAACTCGTTTATAGTTTCATTTTTTTCATTCACAAAAATCGAGTTCGAGTCCTGTGAGATTATAGGCAGAAGATAGTTCATAATCATTTTCAAAAAGCAGTTTATAGAACATAAGTTGCCTTCCATACTTCCCTCTCTCAAATCACTCATCTTTGTTTCAGTCTTTATCAATTCATTTAATATCTCACATATATTTAGCAGATCCTGTTTTATAATCTGTGATTTTGATACTTTGAGAAAATAAACTTCAACCTCATACATTTTCTGAGAAGTCTTCACTCAGTAGTTCTATTTTATCGATAATACCAGTTATTGGTATTCCCTCATAAAATATATTTCTCCTACTAAATTTATACTCAGTCTTCAGAGGAGCTACAAATGTTCAACTGTAGGTATCATAGTATCCCCTGAGAGATTCAAGTCCTCTCTTTTTGAGTCTCAGTCGCTCTTCGCTACTAAGGTATTCTCTCTCAAGCTGCCTCAGGTACACATACTCTATATATTCAAAATCTTGAACCTCACCTGTCTCTTGAATTTTTTTATAAAATAACTCTAAAGTTCTATGGACCATAGTACCAAATATAGAATTTTCATTTTCTTCAAAAGGATACTTATACACACTACGTTTTAAAAACTCACCTGGATCTACGAGAAAACAGTTGAGATCACTCGCAGATAGCCTATAATTTTTCATAAAGCTAACAATATAATCTAGTTCATCATTACTATATGAAATAAATTTAGACTCTTGGAGCATTTCTCTTTGCATATCTCACTTTATATCTTCCTTATTAGTTATCGATTCTATATATTCAATATCTCATAGCTCAGTGACAAATGGTGAAATAATTTTTGGTTTTCAGAGTATACTCGCAGGAAAACTCAGATTAAGAGAATACTTTGCGCGCGTTAGAGCAACAAAGAAGAGTCTTCTGTCCTCTTGGGTTTGCCTATCTTTTTCATATTTTTTACGCTCGGCATCTGACATTTCTTCCAGCAGCGCAAACTGTAACCCATCTCACGCAATACCTTCTGGGAGCTTAATGAGATCTCTATTGGCTTTTGAATCCCAATTTCAGCTATATAAACCTGGCATAAATACATGTTCGTACTCAAGTCACTTTGAACTGTGGGCTGTCACTATTTGTACTCACTGAGATGATTCATCTTGGGAGAGTCTATTAATTCTATATCCATATTTTGTGTAGAGCTCAAACTTTGCAAGTACTGTTTCGAGTGATAAATCTTTTCTAAATTGACTCCAAGACTTAATAGTATGAAAAAGAGTATACACATCTTGCATATCTTCAAAATTTCACTGTTTATGTATATGTTTAAAAATTCAAAATACATTTAAAAAATGAGAAAGACCTATAAGAAAATTACTTTCAGAAAATTGTCTTTGTACATCTAGATAATTCTCTACAAATTTAGAAATCTCACTTGTATTTTCGATTCCTATCACTTCTAATGCTGCAGGATCTCTGAGAATATCAAAAATCTTAAGTTTATTTCCTCTTCTTACATAGTTCTCTCTGTAAAGATAGGTAGATATTTTCAGAACATCCATTGTTTTAATATCACTTAGAGAACTTCTAAGTAAATTAATAAAGCCAGTTTCGTCACTATAGGGATTTTCTAATATCTTAAATAAAGTTAATATAGAAGAAATATAATCCGAGTCTAAAATATTACTTTCAAGCTTTGATGTAATTGCAATATCACTTTCAGTAAGTAGATTTCACCACTCTTCTATTTCTCTATTACTTCTTACTATTACTGCAATTTCATCTGCATGGGTTCAAGTACGTAGTAACTTTTTAATTTCGTCTAAAACATAAAGTCTCTCATCAATATCAGAGAGAGCCATATAGAGTTCTGGCTTTTGCACTGTAAATCCTCTCTGCGCAAAAAGCTGTTTATCAAGTCCAGGGATACGAGATATAAGCCTCTCAGAATTGTTTTCTATTAGATTTTTTGAAGCATCTAATACTCACTGTTGTGATCTATAATTTTTATCTAAAACTATTATTTTTGTATTATCATACTTCGCTGTAAAATCGAGCATATTTTCAATATTTGCACCTTGAAATCTGTAGATTGATTGATCATCATCTCATACTACCATAATATTATTACCCTCCTCATAGCTAAGAATCAAGTCTATAATCTCATTTTGAGGATTATTCGTATCTTGGTACTCATCCAGCATGATATACTGATACGTTTCTGCATAAAACGCTCTGAGCATCTCATCCTCTCTGAATTTTTCTAATACAAAATTAATCATATCATTGAAATCATAGAGATGACGTTCTCGAAGCTGAGCATTGTACATCTCAAAAATACTCTGTAGTTCTCTAAGTTTTCCTATTTTTTCTTCATGTTGAGTCTCGTAGTTCTCTATTTTCTTGATTCGCTTGTTATTTCTCTTTTCTTCGAGCCAAGCAAGAGATTCTTGCTCTTCATCTATGATTGATTTTGCAAAACTCGATGGACTTACTCATTCTCTCTTGAGATTATTTATAGCAGACTTAATACTTCGTACGTAAAATAGTGTATCACCGTAGCTCGTAAGGTATTTTAACTCATCGCGTTTTAGCATATCTGATACTATAGAGCTTATAAGCTCAAGAGACTCTATATCATCGATAGGAGTATCAAGCTTTTCCACTGTAAACTTTTCTGGAAAGCTCTTTATGACATCTTGAGAAAAACTATGAATCGTAGATACATTTACTTTATATGCATCACTTCAAATCATATCAATAAGACGCTCACGTATTGCTATCACTCAAGCCTCCGTAAAGGTAGTAATCAGAATATTCTGTGGATCGACTCAAGCCTTGAGTATGATGTTTGCAGTTCTGGCTCCGATAATCTGCGTCTTACCTGTTCCAGGACCAGCAATAACCATAACTGGTCCATCCAGAGTATCTACAGCGTCTCGCTGCTGCTCATTGAGCATATTATATGTCTCTTCAAATTTTTGTGTATTCATACACTGAGTATATACAGATATCATTTATAACAAAAAATATCTTAAAAATACATAAAGAAAAAGAGCCGATGCAAACGCATCGAACTCTCCCTGTTTTGTCGCGAAATGCCTCAATCGGGCAAGTCGTCGGTTGTATTTCGGAGCAAATCACCGCAGCCCATTTCGCGCAAAGCTTCAGCTTCCCTAGGGAACTTGGCATCTGCACCATTAGGGGCGCGAGTGTTCATAGGACGAACCTGAGTTTTCTGGTCAAGACCAGGAAGGACGGGTTGACTCATTTCTTGCTCTCCTGCATTGTTTGTGGCTGCTGCTCGCTGCCTTGTTGTTGTTGGGCAAGCTTTGCAGCAAGCCTCCAGTTTGTTGGGTCGACTGCCATTAGCAATCTCCTATTATTAGTCCAACTTGGACTGTTTTTTACTCCTCAATCGGGAGAAGCTTCCGTTCCACTAGAATCAACTTATGTGGTATTTATAAATATAAGACTTTATCGAATATTTGTCAAATAATTTAACGTATTTTTTATATATATTATCTGGTTTCTATTTCATAAGCGAGTCTCCACTCATAGTCTCAAGATTCTTTTTGCCAATAGAATAAAGTAAGTTCACTAGTGTCATATCAAAATAAATCTAAAACAGCTGAAACACTATCTGAGCCTAACGGATAATATCTAAATCAAATAACTTGCTTTTGAGTTCCACTATCATCTATGTATTTAAAACTATTATTCTCTACAGTGTAGCTTCAGATTTTTGACGCTAATAATTCAGGACTGATATCAGTAGTTGCTGATAGATTATACTTATTTCTAAATACTATCTCTCAAAAAACTGGATATTCATCCAATGAGCCTTGATATTTTGGTATGAGGCTGGTTAATTTATTAAATATATGATTGTGGATTTCATCTTTGCTCGCAGTATTTAAATACTCTGGCAAATCATCATACTCATATCGATTTGCATAAAAAATATCTTTTGGCAGTCAAAAGTATTTATAATCTGATGGATTTTTTGTATTTTCAGCTCAAATTGGGTCATCAAAAGTAGGGTCATAGTAGAGCTCTCATATTTTGAGCCAGGCATGTCATATCTCAGGAAAATCTTGAGCATCTATAACATGTCATCTAATAACTTCTACATCATGATATCCGGCAAAGTAAAATAAATAGCTAGAGAGTTTCGTATATCAGGTACATACTCATTCTCATGCAATAAATGTTTCGATTCATGAAAATATTTTTTCATCAGAAAGATTAATAACTCTTGTATATTCTACGTTATTGAGAATCCAAGCATATATAGATTGTATTGATTCTTGCCTTGTTTTTCATTGGGTTAGAGATTTTGATAATGCTTTAATTCACTCCAACTGTGAGTTCATATCAATAGATTCGAATTTGGCATCTTCTCGAAGATAATCTAACATAAGATGTTTTTCTGGAACTCAAAAAACTAGATTACTATCAGCGATAGGATATTGAGTATAATCAGATACAAAATTATATCCTCAATCAGAACGTTTATACAATAAGGTGTTAGAATAATCAAATCATGAAGTTTCTAAACTTGATGGATAAGCTCCATATTTATCCTCAAAATATCTAAAATTAATAAAATTATATGCATAGTACTTACCATTTTTTTCTGTAACTCTATGATTTTCAGTTAAAAATGAATTAAATTTACCAGCAAGTTCTGAATAAGGTATTTTTCTTTCTAGTGAATAGTCTGCTACAAATCTATATCAAGTACTCGTATCATATATAATAATACCTGATTTATTTTTTAATCTTGATGCATTAGACTCATCAATAGGGACATATGAGCTGTATTGGATTCTTTTAATATCTGTTCCATCAAAATATTCTCTTGAGTCATCTGTATGAATGTATTGTATATCTCATCAAATAATTCACTGTATATATTGTGGTATATCTCTCTCTGGAAGCTCAGATTTAAATACTGCTACTTCTCTGAGTTCTTGGACTTTTTGTGTTGAAATACTCAACTCTCACTCGAGCCATAATTTATAGAGTTTTTCGTTATTCAACATCTGTAAATCATCAATGAGTGGCAAAATAGATGATGTAGAAGTACGCTCAGATAAATTTTCTAATTTGTTAGCTAGATCAGCAAATATTATCTGCTGCATATCTTGTGAGTATTTTCTATCTACTCTATTAGCTAGGTTTTCGTATGCAGTTTCTATTTTTGGGTCGATAGCAAATACTCCTGATGGAATAAGTAAACAGAATAAAAGAAATATATATATTTTCATAAGTATTTATGTTTTATATTTTTTGTATAAGAGGTAAATAATGATTAGTAGGCATCATCACAATTCTAAAGGAATTATATAATTAGCATAATAATTTGTGTCCCAATATGAAACGGGGGACATAAAACGATAGTCTGAAAATGGATAAAAAATTCTTGGTCCATCATTATGATGCAGTGGTATATCTAATGCGCTGTGTAACATACAACCAAGTATGAACCATTGTAATATCTTATAATGCTTCCCTAAATAATTCTGAAGTAGATAAACAGCTCATAAAAATAAGACTAATGTTAAGGGAGCATGCAGTATATTATAAGCAAAAATCCAAATGGGATGTTCAAAATATAATTCATCAAACATATGCCTAAATGTATACTCAGTTGAATTTCATAATATAAATTTTGAAATTGGAATATAGAGCAATACACAAAGATATAATCAAATATCAGGAGCTAGAGCTCCAAATACAAAAGATTTTGGTATAAAAATATTTTTTCACTCTAAGTACTTTCTTATTCCTATATGAAAAATGATATGTGACGGTGTATTCAAAAATAGTGTATTAAAAAATCTCTATAGTGACTATAGAGATTTTTTAAATCATTTCAAAGATTTATTAGAGTGTTCCTAAATACATAAAGTATACAGCAACTGTAGCCATAGCTACTTGTAATAACATAAGTGGGAAACCTATTTTAAAGTACTCCATAAACGATAAATGAAACTTTTCTTTTTCTAGTAGTCCGAGAGCTACTAAGTTAGCAGAGGCACCGATGAGTGTCCCATTACCTCCAAGACAGGCACCAAAAGCAAGTGACCACCACAGGAATGTTGCTTCTATACCTTGACCCGTATAAAAATCTATAAGGCTTGCAACTACCGGGAGCATTACTGCTGTAAACGGTATATTATCCAAGAATGCTGAGAATAAAGCTGAAATCCATAGAATTGCTATAGCACATACTAGGAGATTATCACCAAAAGTAACTTGTATTTCGTGAGCTACAAGATCTAGTAAACCAGTATGTTCTACAGCTCATACGATCATGAACAGGAATATAAAGAATCCTATTACAAGCCACTCAACATCTCTCGAGAATGTTTCGTGGATTCGTTGTTCCATCATTTCTTTAGATTCGTGACACTTACCGAATTTTCTTCTAATCAGTCTATCTCGGATAAGCATAAGTAGCGCAGCTCCCATAACAGCAGGAACAGCAGCAGGCATATGAAAGAATCCGTGCAGGAAGAAGAATATGATTACAAGTGCTAGAACTATGAGAGAAGAAATAAGAAGTTTCTTATGTTTAATCTTGTACTTTTGTTTCATCTCTTTGAGAGTAGCATCAAAATCTTTGATTTTTTTAACTTTTGCAAGCTCACCACGCATCATAAAGTACATCGTTGAAGCTATGATAATAGTCATAACTACTACAGGAAATCATAGATTTGTAATAAATGCATTAAACGATAGATTAGCATATGAACCTATCATAATATTTGGTGGATCTCCGATAAGTGTAGCAGCTCCTCAAAGGTTTGAAGCTATAATCATCGGGATTACAAATCTCGTAGGATTTATTTCAAATATCTTCGCTATAGATATAGCAACAGGAACTATAAGAAATATAGTAGTTACATTATCAAGAAATGCTGAAAGCACAGCTGTAATAAAGAAGAATGAGAAAAAGAGCATAACTATATTACCTCTCGATAACTCAAAGAGCTTAACAGCAAGCCACTCAAATACTCGAGTTTGTGATAGTACTCATACTATCATCATCATGGATACAAGGAGAGCTATTACTTCACCATCTATTGCTCAAAATGCTTGATGTAAATTTAAAAACTGAAGAGCAGGTACAAAATGCCCAAAAGTATAATTTAAAAATAATAAACTCGCAGCAATAAAAAATACCACAAGAGTACGGTGAACTTTTTCCGTAGCAACAAGGGTAATAACTAAAAACATTACTAATGTCATAAATACTCCAGATGCTATACTGAAAGCGCTCGTACCATGAGCTACAACCTCTGTAGATCCTGACGCAAATACTCCAGCACACATTGCTCATCCTAGTAGAACACCTACTAAAATTCTTTTAAAACGTGAACATCACGCTGATTGGTCTTCCATAATAAATTATATATAAAAAATAAGACCACAGAGTTTTAGTCAGAACAAAAATAAAGTCAAGTTTTAAGCTTTACTTAAGACTTGACTTTATATGTAGATATTTTCATTTAACTATTGTTCTATTTGAGTAGAGCCACTAGCAGATGCTCAACCATTTAAAAGTCACTGAAATTCTGTTATTTTTCGGTTTGCTTCATCTAGTGCATCTTTTGTTGAATCATACGTATCTACAGCTTGATTATAGGTCTCTTCAACCTTTTGAGCTCATCATCTTACAGTGTCAATTGTATCTTTTGTAGTTGCTACTCCGTCGATTACTGTTTCTTTTAAATCTAGAGCTCAGCTTTTAAATTCGTTTAAATTTGGAATATCAGTAATGACATTATCAAAATTTTCCTTTGAACCTCTAATCTTATCAGAAAAACCAGGAATTCATATAATACTATCTATTTTTGATGCTGTTTCTGGAGCAGCAAAAACAGTTACACCATATCAGACTGTTGGAATTAAAAGTATGAGAATAAGTTTTACAAACATTAGCTTTCGTCAGAAAATAAGTCGTTAACATTGATTCATTTTTGCTGTAAGTCCTTATGTAAATCTAAAATTGTTTCATCCTTAATTGCGGCTTCATCACTTTGAGACTCTAAGTTAGTTCAAATATCAACTACACTTAAATCTCATCACATTTTTCATTTTAGAGCGCTGAGAGAATTTTTTATTTTTTCAATTTTATCAGCAGTAAAGTTTCAAAGTTCCATTTGAACTACCTCTGTTTTAGCCATAAAATGCTTATCACATCCTGGACAGTGCATATCTATATTTACAGTATTCCCAGCAGCTCAGACTATATCAATGTTTTGTTCGCTAATATCTTTTCCGTTACAAAATGGACATGTATATGAAGATACAAGATTTTCTACCATATTTTTTAGCATTCAAAAATTCATATTTTTTTAATTATAACTTAATACTTTATTATCACGCTCTCATGTAAGAGCTCTGTAAGTATTTTACCATAGTCTTACATCTGTTTCAAAACTTTTGATATTCTTTGGATTGACTTTTCTCTTCCAAAAATATAAACAAGTTCTAAAGCTCAAGGAGAAAACTGCTGCATAGAGAGTGCAACTCTTACTGGCCATAATACTTGACCATTTTTCATATCCTTTGATTTGATGATATCTATAAATGCTTGCTTAATCTCTTCAGGATTATCGAGAGATATCTCATCATTTTCTAGTAGCTCGATAGCCAGTTCTAAAGACTGTTTTGCATCTGCAATAGAACTCACTTTCATTTTAGGATTAACGATGAGTTCTGGATTTAAATCCGCTATATCTGCAAAGAAATATTCAGTAAGGTTTTTAAACTCATTAAATGTCCTCATACGGGTTTGTAACTCTCACAAAATTTTGAGTATAAAATCTTCTGAATAAGTAGAAATATATTCTAAGTACTCAGCATCATAACGTGATAAATAGGTTTTTACCTTGTTCCAAAGAGTTGGGAGCTGCATACTTTTTATATACTCAGCATTAAATCCAGCCATTCTTTCTTCTTCGAATATTGCTCAGGCTCTATGAACATCAGAGAGTTTAAACTTTTCAATCAGTTCGCTCATAGAAAATATTTCCTGAGTCGTTTTAGGATTCCAACCTAGGAGTGATATATAGTTTAGCATAGCTTCTGGTAAAAATCACTTAGCCAAAAAGCTCTCTACAGAAACATCCCCTGTACGTTTAGAAAGTTTCTTTCAACCAGCACCTAAGAGTGGAGGCACATGTGAAAATCTTGGCATCTCCCACCCAAATGCTTGATAGAGTAGGACATGTTTTGGGGTACTAGGTATCCACTCATCACCTCTAATAATATCTGTAACCCCCATAAGATAATCATCTACAACTACAGCAAAATGATAGGTTGGAAATCCGTCAGTTTTCATAAGTACTTGCTCATCTACATCTTTGCTAGGAATCGTTATTTTTCCACGCACTGCATCTACGAAAGTGATTTCTTCGTTTTCTGGGACTTTTAATCTGATAGTATATGGAGCACCAGAATCTAACTTTTCTTGAATTTCTTCAGGAGTGAGATATCTACATTTTTTATCGTATTTTGTTGGTAATCAAAGAGATTGTTGTTCTTCTCTTAGCTCAGTGAGTCTCTCACTACTACAAAAACAATAATAAGCCTTATCTTTTTCAAGAAGAACTTTTATATACTCCTGATATATATCAAGTCTTTCAGATTGAAAATATGGTCCTTTATCTCCTGGGTTATTAGGGCCTTCATCTGCGATAAGTCATACAGAAGCCAATACTCACATGAGATTTTCTACACTTCACTCTACATAACGAGTTCTATCTGTATCCTCTATTCTGAGCATAAATTTCCCATCATTTTGTTTCGTGAACAGATAATTATATAAAACAGTTCTCAGACTCCCAATATGTACATATCATGTCGGGCTCGGTGCAAATCTCGTAACTATGCTCATCACTATTTCGTTTATGTTGTAATATAGTTTTAAGTATAGAAAAAACTCCTTAATTATCAAGGAGCTTTTTATTTATTATGTAACGTATTTTTCAAGATTGTATCAATCATATAAACTACTTCCCCAATAATCTCTATCAGCAATATTACTTTCAAATCAATCTTTAGTCTTCTTAAGGGCATAAAGAGTGAATTCATATCATTTTTCATTAATGAAAGTTAGAATAGAAGCTAATGTTTGTTGACATAATTTTTTTAAATCAATAGCTTCATCTGAAGTTGAAATTAACTTATACAATACATTAATATTTGCTTCTCAGAAATGCCTTTCAGCTACAATAATATCATTTATATCGTATAATTTTAGTTTTGCTGGAGCTATACTATCTACTCTTTTTTGACTCAGAATTTCATCGGTTTCTCGAGAATATATCTCACATATATTAGCTAGTTTACTTCTTCATACATTGATATCGTTATATGCAACTGAAATTAGAGCACTCATAATATTATGAATATCATTCTTAATAGTATTCAAATTTCAGATATTAGTAACAATTCATTCTTTGAGTAAAGTATCAGATGCGGATATATGAGCTTGAGAAAATTCATGAATTAAATAATTTTCTAGATCATGAAATGATCAAAATATAATCCTCTCTCGATTTTCAATATCCAAATAGATTCATGCATCTGTTCA
>JAHDCR010000002.1:0-13988 GCA_020629795.1 Candidatus Altimarinota bacterium | reverse complement strand
AAAATATAATCCTCTCTCGATTTTCAATATCCAAATAGATTCATGCATCTGTTCAACTTTCTACAATACCAAAATTAGCTTTTTGTCATTTTAAAAATTGTTGATTGAGAACTTCAATAACTTTACCTAAACCTTCAACTCAAAAAATTCATATATTATTATCTAAAAAATTCTGACTTGTTAAATCCATCTATAATATTTAAATAATTTAAATTACTTTATAATATATTTAATTTAAAAATAGTCAAATCCATTTTAAACAGATACATATGGTAATTAATTTTTTTCTGATATACTGTAAGTGTATTATATATTAAAGATGAAAACAACATGGCAAAACAGGTAACTTCACAAAAGAAACATAATCAAATTACTTCAACATTGATTCCTACTGTAATTGATAAAGTAGGTGGTCAAGAGCGAGCATATGATATTTACTCAAGACTTTTAGAGGATAGAGTAATATTTTTAGGAGAAGGGATTGATAGCGCTGTAGCAAATACAGTAATCGCGCAACTACTCTTTCTTGAAAAGGCTGATCCAAAAGCCCCAATTACTATGTACGTAAACTCTCCAGGAGGACACGTGACAGCTGGACTTGCTATCTATGACACTATGCAATATATTAAATGTCCTGTAAATACTGTAGCTATGGGACTTGCTGCAAGTATGGGTTCTATCATACTCGCTGGTGGAGAATCAGGAAAGAGATATGCTCTCCCACATGCAGAAATTATGATCCACCAACCTCTTGGGGGAGCTGAAGGGCAAGCGACAGATATTATGCTTGCTGCAAAACATATAGAAAAAACAGGAATAACCCTCTACAAAATTCTTGCGAAACATACAGGTCAACCACTTGATAAAATATCTAAAGATTGTGACAGAGATAATTTTATGACTGCCGAAGAAGCACTCAAATATGGTCTGATTGATAAAATTATCAAGAATTAGAAAAAAAATAAAAAAATCTTTCAGGATATCCTGAAAGATTTTTTTTTACAAATTTAATATTCATGTTACAATATAATTAATATAAATAAAAATCACAGTGGATAGCTTAAAAAATACATCAGATGACTATGTGTGAGAAGGTTTTTGATATATAGTAGCTTGAAACGAAGATTGAAGAGTGACTAAAACACCTCGAAATCAATCATCAAGAATATTAGATGATGAAAAAAAAGCATTAAAAATTCATCAAGACTACTTATGAAAATTTATTCCTGATACTAAATTTCAAAAAACTGAAGATTGATATGAAGTTCATCAAGATTATATAGAATGAAATCCAGTGGATTTAATGACTACTACAAATGATAAAGTTTTTGAATTATTGAATGCCTGAATCATTATGCAAGAAAAAGAAAAAATTCTCTTTGATGTATTCTGATTAGAGTGAATGGTTCGTCTTTTCAATTATTACTTTAGTGATACTTACTTATGAAAGGCAAAGGATATTGTTTTACCATTAGCTGGTTCAATTCTTCAACTAATTAATAATTTTCCAAAAGAAAAGCTTGAAGTATTAAATAATGATACTACATCTCCGTTTATTGTTTCAAATATAATAGAAAAATATAATTGAGATGTGAAATTTGTAGATATTGAACAGAGAGAGCTGAGTTTACCAAAAAGTTTTTCTTCTTTTAAAAAATATCCGTTAAACTTATTATGAGCTTGGATTACTAAAAAAGCTCTTGCAGACGTTCAAAAAAGCAGAGAAAATAGGAAAGATTTCCCCCTAAGGATTAATCACTAAATTTCTCCAACAATTGCAAAATCTGGAAATCTCATTTAAGTCACTTATACAGTGTAGTAGTTCTTGGAGTTCCTGATCCAAGAACCAATGGGATATCATAGAGCTGAGAAAGTCTCTGCGCAACATCCAGCGAGTGGTATCTTGGAGCGCTATCTGATATATAACTACTATCATGCTCCTCGTCTATAATGATGAGTCCTAAGTTATTGTAAGGATAAAAGAGACTACTTCTCGTTCAGATTATTATTTTTGCATTTCAGGCATGTATATCCATCCAATACTTTGCTTTTTTAGCAGCCGTAATTCATGAGTGTAGTATCAAGGCATCATCTCAGAACATATTTTGAATACGTTCTCATATTTGACTGGTAAGTATGATTTCTGGAATCAGGAGAAGAGATTGTTTTCATGATTGTAAGCAATCATCAATTAGTTTCATATATATTTGAGTCTTTCAGCTTCCAGTAACTCCATAAATAAGATGATGGAGGTGATTTCTAGTAGTAATTTTTTTGTATATTTCTTCTTGAACTCCAGAGAGCCTCACGTCTGGATGCTTGTAGCTATACTCAGAGAGTTTGATTTTAGAAAGCGTATTTTTTGATATTTTTTCTCATAAATTTCTAGGAAAAAATAATCATAATACATTATGAATCGGAGTAATATAATGCTCAGAAATAAAACTAATCAGCTCTAATTGCTCTGAACTCAAAAATACAAAATCAACGGGATATACTCAGGATATTGATTTAATATCCTCAGTATTGCAATTTATATCATCCTCATGTACGAGAGAGTGACATACAGCTAATTGAGAACTTTTCCCATACGGTATTTCGACTATAGTTCCAGCTTGGTATATATTACCTTCATTAGAAGAATAAATCAGGCCATAGGTATCAAAAGACTGAGAAAATGGGATAACTCTATAATACATAATAGATTTAAGATACAATAATATCTGATACACTGACTCATATTTTTTCTAATGCTAGAAATAATATATCTCTATTTTCCGTCTTGTTGAGAGTATTTTTTGCTATACTGGTTTTTGTTGAGATACTAAGTATATCTCAGTCTAAACTATAAGTTGATCATTTTAGAGTCATGCTGAGCGCAGCTTTTCATCCATTTTCCTTAGTAGCAAGAGTTAGCTTACTAACATCTATATCAGTACACGTACTTGACTCACTTGGAGATACTGTACTTTTTCAAACAAGATTATCATTTGGAGTATCAAGAGCAAAGATATCTTCTGCAGAAGCTACTAAGTCATCTTGCGTATTATCATTAATAGAATGAGTTTTTGAAACACTTAGATTCGTAGTTGTAGGAGTTTGAGTTGATGAAGGATTTGATATGCTCAGCGAGCTAGGAGCCGTATATGATGATGTTATTTTTAAAAGTCCTATCTTATAGGTCATAATTTCATCAAAACTATTTTTTGATTTCATAAGCATATCAGAGAGGAGATCCATAACATGTATATTTGCTGAAACATCTTCTCATAACTGTAGCAAACGGATACTCTCTGTTTGAATATTTGATAAAATATCTTTGAAAAATATTTTCAGATTTTTCCCACTATTAGCAATAGATTCAAAATCCTCTAAAAGCGAGGCATCACGAGAAAGGAGCTTCATAATAAAATCTTTTTTCTCATCTTCGCTCATAATCCCAAGAGTCTCAATAATATGAGAATAAGAAATAGTATTATCTTTTACAAGCTGTTCAAATAGACTTACTGCATTTCTCATTCCTCACTCTGATGATTTTACTATATAGCCATAACTCTCATCATCCACAGTAATCCCCTCTTGATCAGCAATATACTTGAGTCTTCCAGAGATTTCAATTGGAGTAAAATTTTTAAAGTCATATCTTTGACACCTAGATAAAATAGTATCTGGAACTTTGTGAATTTCAGTGGTTGCTAAGATAAATTTAACATGTTTTGGTGGTTCTTCTAATATTTTTAAAAGCGCGTTAAATGCTCCTTTTGAGAGCATATGTACTTCATCAATTATATATATCTTGTACTTTGATTGTGTTGGCCGAAACTGTGCTTTTTCAATTATTTCACGAATATTATCAACACCTGTATGACTCGCAGCATCTATTTCAATCACGTCTATAAGATTTTCGTCAGCAAAGCTCTGACAAACGCTACATGTTAGATCTGGATCACCATCTATTGGAGACTCACAGTTAATTGCTTTCGCAAATATTCTCGCGGTAGAGGTCTTCCCTGTTCCTCTTGGTCAGGTAAATATATACGCACCAACCGTTTTATCTTGGGCAACAGCTGCTTTAAGTGTAGATTTAATAAATTCTTGCCCCACAAGTGAGCTGAAATCGAGAGGTCTATATTTGAGATAAAGTGCCATGAATTATGTATTTAATTTTGAATTAATTTTATGTTCTAAAGATACTCCATCTTGCGCAAAAAGCAACGTATGAACTCAGGTATTTTTTACTGCATCTATATGACACATTTTATCATCAATAAAGAGTATTTCTTCTGGTTTAACATCATAAACTTTGATTATATACTCTATATTTTCTTTTTTACTCCCATCATCATAAGCTAGTAATTCCATAAAATATTTTGCTATATCTTTTTCTGAAAAAATTCTTTGAAGTTTGCTTTTTGGCATTGATGTATTAGTAAAAAATTGATATTTTTCAAAATTTTCTCTTATAAATGTAAGAGTATCATCAATAAGTAAAATGCTTGATTCTAAATTAAGCAGAGACGTGTTAATTTCACGGAGCACAAGATTATCATCAAATGGTTTAATTTTTGATATTTCATCTAAAATCAAAACTCTATTAAGTCATCTTTCTAATATTTGACGAACTCATGATAGATGAAGTAATCAATGTTTATCGAGTACCTCTTGTATGATTTTATCTTTACGGATTCATGAATCCGTAATTACTCCATCTACATCAAATACAATAGTCTTTATCATTACTTCATTATAGTATTATCTTCAATTTCTTTCAGCATTTCTTCTACAATAGTTTTCTCATGCCACTCAATTGGTCCTTGGTTTGTAATCAGAGCATGCTCGTCTCATTTACCAGCTATAAGAATGATATCATCCTTTTTAGCCATCACAAGAGCTGTTCTAATAGCTTCTCGTCTATCTGGGATAATCCAAAAATCTTCTCACTGTTTTCTATCTATACCAGGAAGAATATCTTTGATTATCTTCCCAGTATTTTCGGTGTAATCATCGTCTTGAGTTACGAGCACGACATCAGATAGTTTTGAAACTACTTGTCCCATCACTGGTCTTTTACTCGTATCTCTGTCACCAGTACATCCAAACACAGTTATAACTCTCCCCTTTCACTTCATTTCTTGTAATGTACCTAGTACGTTTTCTAGGGCATCAGCTGTATGCGCATAATCTATAAAAATTGAGAAACCATCTTTTGACTTTACTTCTTCCATTCTTCCAGGAATTACGTGAATTGTAGGAATAATTTCTTCAATTGTTTTTCTATCTATTCACAGAGAAGCAAATACAGATATAGCTGCAAGTATGTTTGATACATTGAAATCTCATCTTAATTTTGTTTCTACATTTATATCCTGTCACGGCATAGATACTCTAAAACTCATTGCATTTTTTGTATTTTTTATATCTATGGCTTTTACGTTTGCATCATATCATCTCCCATATGTAAAGAGTGAATCATAGGTTTCAGCTAAAAACCTCTCTTTATAATCACTCTCTGCATTTATTATTCACGTTTTTTTAACTCCTGGCTTTCTCTGATAATACATCAGCTTTTTAAATATTTGAAGTTTTGTATTTACATAGTCATCCATAGTTTTATGTAAATCAAGGTGATCTTGAGTAATATTAGTTAACACACAAATATCATAATCTATGCCCCAAATTCTGTTCATTTTAATACCGTGACTCGCTGTTTCTATAACAGCTATTTCACATCCTTCTTTTTTAGCGATTTGTAACCATTTTTGAAGCTCAAAGGCATCAGGAGAAGTCATTTTTGTATGATTGGTAAATTCCTCGTCTCCAACTATAATATTTACAGTAGTAAACATAAATACTTTCTTTCCACTCGCTCTGAGTCACTCTGCAATAATATTTGAAGTCGTAGTTTTACCATTAGTACCAGTAACACCTATAATAGTCATCCCTTTACTTGGAAATCCATATTTTATATTTGCTATTATCGCTCTGGCTAAATGATACCAGAGTCTGAGAGGATTATCCAGTGAAATAAGTGATTTAAGTTTTTGAAGCATATTGTTATAGTTAGAAAATCTTTTTAGTATTATAGAACAAAGAGCGTTTTACTCAAGATTATTATTTTCTATCTTCGAAATAAAAATCTTGTTGTTGATTATCATAATTATAGCTCTCTCAATCTATAGTTATACGCACTCAAAACTCTGGTATACCTGCTTGTTTATAGATTGTAGTTGAATAATTTTCACAGCTGGGATTTATGAGCGTATAGCTATGTTCATAAATTGAAGTTTGTGAAAGTAGAGTATCTAAATAAAACTCCAATCATTTTCGTTTTCCATAATCTACTATATCAGTTCAAGTTCTTGGAGGAATGATGGTATTATTTGGTACAATGACTCTGACATACTGCCTATTACGTGCAGCTCACTGTATTTCAAATAGATTCGGAGAGTCTAAGTTGTACTCTGCAATAAAGTTTTGTATGTCATCTCTACGGTTTTTAGTCATAGCATGAGTCGAACGAATTTGAAACGATACATCATAATCACACGAATCACTCTGAGAGTTTACCTCTATAACATAATTTCTTTTCATGTATCTATCGGATTTGTTTCCAGAAAGTGATGTATACACAGGATAAAAATAGTCTAAACTCTGAGAGTAATCTATATTTCAGTTGAGATCTAGATTTGAGAGTATGCTATTATGATTTTCATCAAAACTCCACAGGACTATATCTCTGTTTTCGATATCTTGGGAAAGTACTTGCGCGTAATCAAAGTATTTTCACTGCTCAGTGAGTTCTCATATAAATACTTCCATAAAATCAAATAGGACCTGTTTTGGTGTTCCAAGTGTTCCCTGTTTAAATGTTTTAGCTTCTACAGCAAGTGACATTATTTCTGAAAAATTTTCACTGCTAATCTCTCTATCTAGAGGAGCAAAGTAAATAGGACCCGTAATATCCAATAAATGTAAGAGTGTATTTTGATTTATATATACTATACCATCTAAATCTATACCAGCTCTATCCGTAAAAAATTTAATTGCATTAGATGAATCTCAGATATTTGCATAATAGTTTGCATCTCTCAGGCCAAAAGTATCTGTTAATTCAGAAATTCATTTTGGAGCAGGCAATCTCTCATATTCAGCTTTTTTTAAATCCCATTCTATAGCATATACGTCTTTTTTTTGAAAGAGTTGTACCTTTCATCTAAATATTTCTAAGAGTCACATACTTCACATAAACCCACCTGTTGGACGTATCTCATCCGCATTTTGAAAGACAATTAGATACCTCTTTCGTGTTTCATGTCCAAACATATTGAGAAACTCTGGAAAATCTTGATTTATTCATCTTGCTATTTGAAGCATATTTTCAATGTAATCTTGACCAATGTTTTTTTGTTGCCACAGGTCACTACTCGGGAGCCAAGAGATACTTTCATATTGATCAAGAGCCTGAGATAAAGAATCCTCTATAGACTCAAGATTAGGTGAAATATTTAGTAAGAGTTGAGTAAAGTATATGTTCTTGAGATCTTTACTATCGACATATTTATTTGTATGCGTATAGAGTGCCAGAGAGTCATCAAGTCATTTTGTAAGATATCTTCCTCAAGATATAACATGTCCCACAGAATCTATAGTTTCTCATCAAAACAGTTTAAACGGAGTAAATAATATATCTGCTAATAATAGGTCAAAACGAGCATTATTAATATTTTTTTGAACTGATTCTACACCATTTGTATTATCCTTTATACTCAGTAATTTTTGATATCAAGCATTCACTCGATTTTCTATTATATACTTAGACCCAAGTCAATATATACCTAAAAATATAATACAAAGTAGCACAAGACTAATGGGATGAAAAGAAGATATATATCAAAAAAAATGAGAAAATTTGTATCCAATATACTCTGTAAATCACTGTGTATTATTTTTTGATTTGAGCGAGATATCCCGCATTAAAAATATTCTTGAAAAGGCAGATTTTTTTTCAAGCGCATCAAAATGTTTTCCAGATTTTTTTTCAAGCCGTATTTTGTACTCTTTAGCCAGAGATATAATACTTCACTTTCAGTTTTTTATATCATCTACATACTGAGTTTTTACACTGTCAGTCACTGGTGAAGTAACTCTATTTGGATCTCGAGTATCGATATCTGGTGCTAATCAATCTATGTGTATATCTTTTATTTTCTGCACTGAAACTCTATCATAAAATATTTTTTATATAATACCCTTAATTGCAGTCATACCAATATTTTTTCGTAAAATTAATTTTTATCAGAAATATCAGCTTTGGTCAATGCAAAATATAGCATTTTCAGAGATTATGTGATATTATTTTTATATACATTTACAAAGCCCTATGACAATACTAGAAATATTTTCAGCAATACTCTCGATAGCTGAATCAAAAAAATACTCAGATGTACATATAAACACAGGTAGTTTACCTGTTATTAGAGATGCCAGTTGAGATATCATAGAAGTATGAGTCATACATACTAATTCTTGAGATATCCAGCTACAAAAGCTCTCAAATCAGGACGTACTAGCTATTAGCCATCATATACTCTGAGAAGAAAACTTTGAAATATATAAAAATAAATTTGAAATTGATGGATCTTATCAACATGTAGGATGAGTTCGATATAGAATAAATTGTTACAAGGATTCTAACGGTGATTCTATAGCTCTGAGATCTATACCTCATGAAATACCAACACTCGAATCACTCTGACTCTGAGAACAAATCAAAAGTATGTGTGAAAAATCAAAATGACTTGTACTCGTTACTGGTCCTACTGGAACGTGAAAATCAACAAATCTTGCTGGTATGATTGACTATATAAATAGTAATTTCAAAAAGCATATTATCACAATCGAGGATCCTATAGAATTTGTATTTAAAAGTAAAAAATCTCTTATCAATCAGCGAGAAGTTTGAATCCATACCCCCAGTTTTGCAAGCGCAATGAAAGCCAGTCTCAGAGAAGATCCTGATGTTATAATGATATGAGAAATGCGAGACCCAGAAACCATCAGGGCAGCAATAACACTAGCCGAAACTGGTCACCTGGTATTTTCAACGCTCCACACCAATGATACGGTGCAAAGTATAGATAGAATCGTAGACGTTTTCCCATCAGAGCAGCAAAGTCAAATCCGTATGCAACTAGCAATGAGTCTAGTATGAATTATAGCTCAAAGACTCGTACCAAGAGTCGATAAAGAAGAAAGAATTGCATCAAGAGAAGTACTTATTAATAATGATGCTGTAAGAAATCTTATCATCACAGGTAATACGCATCAGCTCTACTCAGTAATTGAAATCGGACAAAAGCAATGAATGGTTCTCATGGATAACTATCTCATAGCTCTGTATAAAAAATGAATTATTTCAAAAGAAATACTCCTGAGCTACGTACGAGATAAAGAAAATGTTGAAGCTCTAAATTAAGAAACATATGATACCTCTAGAAAATATTAAATCTTCCGGACATTTCTCAGAAATAACACTTAAAAAATGAGAAATACTCTTTAGAGAGTGAGAAGTAGATGAAAACCTCTACATTATTTATGATGGTGAACTTTCTGTTGAGAGATCAATAGAAACTAAAAAATGAGAATTTAAACAGCTATGACTTATAGGAATATGAAATATAGTATGAGAAGCATCTCTCTCTCATAGCGAACCGAAAGAAGTTCAAATTGTAGCTCATAGAGCTACCACACTATTAAAAATAGAATGAAAAAAAGCATTTCCTGAATATGTTACAGCATATCCTCGGGATTGATATAACGTACTCACAAATATTATATCCATAGCAAATACGAGACTATTAAGATCAAACAGACAACTCACTGCAAACTATGAGGTGAGTGTAGCGATTTCAAAAATCAAAGATATTTCAATTACAAGTATTTATAAACTACTGCTTGTATTCCAGTCTATATTAGGAGTTGATCAAATAATGTATTTTGAAAAAAACAGAGTTATGGATTCATACTATAAACTCAGATATGATTCTAAAAATACGGATTCAATTCAGAATAAAATTATAAAATTTCCTCATGAAAATCTCGATATAAATATCCTAAAAGAAGAATGAATAGAACTATCAAAATACTTTATTAGCACTGATTTGAGTCTGTGAGATGAACACTATTGATTTTTAGTAGTAGGAAGAGATAAGAAAGACTTTCATGAAAATGAAGAGCAGCTACTCACAAATACAGCTTGAAGTTTTGTGTGAATCATTCATCAAAAATGACTCATAGACGAGGCTAGAAATAAAAATTATATAAAATCAGCACTCTAAAGGCAAAACGATAAAAAAGTTTTGCTTTTTTATCGCATTAGCTCATAATTGTCATCGAGATTGTTGCAGCTACTCATGAATCATGGATTTAAATGTGCAATGTGTCAGTAGAACGGTTCTCATTTTACATTTTTACCATCGAAACATGGAACCAACAAAAAAACTTTTTGTTTGAAGTCTTTCATGGGGATTGTCTTGGCAAGACCTTAAGGAAGCATTTAACGAACACGGAGAAGTAGTTTACTCTAAAGTTATTACTGATAGAGAAACTGGTAGATCTAAAGGATTCGGATTCGTAGAATTTGCTTCTATTGAAGACGCTACTGCAGCTAAAGAAGCTATGGACGGTGCTGAACTTGACGGAAGAGAAATCAAAGTTGACTTCGCAGAAGAAAAACCAAGAGACTAGTTCTCTCAAAAATTAAGGCATGTATCTCATACATGTCTTTTTTTGTGTTTATTACAGTATTCTTACTTAAATAGTATATACTTATACGTAACAATTATATACTAAAAAGAAGAAAGATGAAAAAGCCAAAGTGATTTAAGCAAATTTTACTATCAGGAGCAATATTACTTACTCTAACATTACAAATTTGAGTTATACAAAATGTATTTGCGACAGAACTATGAGAACTCAGTATTTCAAAAAACTATCAAGTATTCTTAGACTACAATAAAAACCCAAACCTAAAAAGCATAATAGATTCAGATGATTTTAGTTACAAGGTTATTCCAAATACATACATAGACATTATCCAGAGAGATAATTCTCTTCAGTTTTGGTTACAACATTGAGAAATTGATTCACAGGCTGACTTAGAAATTGTATATAAATGAAAAACTTATGTAGTCCCTCTCAATGTTGAAAGAAAGCTAGATATGACAGATTTTAATCTACGAGATGATTTTTATGAATTATCACTCCAAAAAAAAGATCTTTCGTGTGAGTCATCAGCTACAAGTGATATACTCGAGACAATGCTAGGAACATATATCCATGAGGACGACGTTATTTCAAAACTACCTGTTGGAAATACCTATAACAAACTTCCAACTAATCAAGCAGGAGAAAAAATTTGGTGAGATCCAAACGCTGGATTTGTTTGAAAGATAGATAATGCTTCACAAAAAACAATGACTTGATATGGAGTATATGAAAAACCAATTGCAGACGTATACGAGCAATATGGATTTGAAACTGAAACAATGAGTAGAGATACTCTCGATGATGCTATAACTCCTGAGATACACTTAGAATACATACTCACAAAACTTTCAAGATGAAATATGGTACAACTTTGGGGTGACTGGTGTACAAGACCTGAGTTTGATGATGGAGTTCTTACTACAGCAAACTGAGTAGACGTGAATAATCTATGAGATTTTATAAGTGCCAAAAACGGATGTTATAATGTAAATAGTGATAGAACACTGAAATGGAGCTATGAGGATGAAAACTGAAACCTTATAAAACATGAATGATTGGATGGAGAACATGCATTTGTGCTCCTTGGATGGAAGTGAGATATCAGCAATCCAACACATGTAAGAGTGTGGGATACTGACACTTGATATCATATGTATGAGACTCAAGAATGGATGAGAAAATGGAAGGCAATGGATTATAGAACAGTAGTTATATCAAAAAAAGACTCTTAATAGAGTCTTTTTTTATTTATAATTCTTGAGGCTTTTTTATATCCGCTACATAATACTTTGGATCTTCTATCACATTTATATCGACAATTTTTTCGGCATTTTTTATTCTCATTCGACAGTCTGGAGACAGATGCTTTAGATGAAGTCTTTTTCAGGATTTTTCATATTTTTCTGTAAGTGAGTTTATTGCTTCGATTGCTGAGTGGTCCATAACATGTGAGTCAGCAAAGTCTATAATTATTTCTTTTGTGTCATCTTTTATTTGGAAAAGTGTTTTAAATTTTTCTATAGATCAGAAAAATAGTGGTCCATTGAGTTCATAGTGAGTAATATTTTTATCATCAATATATCGTTTTACTGAGATATCTTCGGCTTTTTTCCAAGCAAATACGAGCGCAGAAATAATAACACCAGCTACAACTGCTAGAGCTAAATCTCAAGAAACAACAGTAATTACTGTTACAATAACAATAACAAATGCATCACTTCTTGGTATTTTAGGAAGCATTTTGAATGTTGGCCATGCAAAAGTTCCTATTACTACCATAAACATGAGTCCTACAAGTGCCGCAAGAGGGATCATCGAGATATACTTTGTAGCAAATACTATCAGTAGTATTAAAAAGAGAGACGCAGAGATTCCAGACATTCTACCTCTACCTCCATTAGAAATATTAATCATAGATTGTCCAATCATCGCGCAACCACCCATCGCTCCAAAGAATCCACATACTCCATTGGCAATTCCTTGCCCTATTGATTCTTTATTATTATTCCCACGCGTTTCGGTAATCTCGTCGATGAGACTCAGAGTCATAAGCGATTCTGTAAGTCAGATAATCGCGAGTATGAGTGCATATGGAGTTATAATCTTCATCATTTCTAAGAATCATACTTCTATTACAGGTATATGAAATACAGGAAAGCTACCAATGAGATTTGAATATCCATTTTCAGCTAGATATGATGAAACATTACGAACATCTTCAAATCCAGGTACGAATAGACTAATCAGTGTAACTACCACTATAGCAACAAGACCTGAAGGGAGAGATTTGGTCAGTTTTGGAAGAAACTGTATTATTGCCATAGTGAGGAGTATAAGTCCTCACATTATGAGCATTGAGTTTCCAGATACCCACTGCTCATCCACTCGAAAAAGCTCAATTTGAGAGAGAAATATTATTATCGCAAGACCATTTACAAATCATATCATAACTGGATGAGGTATGAGTCGAACGAGTTTTCAGAGTCAAAATATACCAAATGTGATTTGTAGCGCTCACATTAGTATGAGTGTTGCAAACAAATACTCAACACCATATGTTACTACAAGAGAGGTCATAACTACAGCAAGAGCTCCTGTTGCACCAGATATCATACCAGGTCTACCACCAAATATTGCAGTAAGAAGTCATACAATAAATGCAGCATGAAGACCGACCATAGGATTTACCCCAGCCACAAATGAAAATGCTATAGCTTCAGGAACCAGAGCAAGAGCGACAGTGAGACCGGAGAGAATATCAGTTTTAAGCTGGTTTTTATCTGAAAGTTCGTTCAACCATCAAGTTTTCTGAATATAAGAAAGTAGTAACATGTAATAATATTAAAAAATAAGCACAAAAATAGCAGCTCTCTTGAGTTGCTATTTTTATAGAAAGATATTAAAATGGAAGATCTTCAACAGAGATATCATCTCCACCACCTGAGTTTTGATTTCCACCTGATGCCTGACCACCTTCTGGTTTCCAGTCATTGAGCGTAAAGTAGTGTGTATCACCGTATTGACCTGGTTCTTTTCTTTTAGACATTGTAACGTTTACATATCCTTTTTCATTTGCATATTGAGAGAGTTTTTCAATATTAAAAGACATATTAAAAAATTCTCCGTATTGTCCGTTTATAGCTTTACAGCTTGTACCATCTATATATGTTTTTGACATATCTGTGTATGTTAGTTCTAAAATATGAAGTGATTATGAGGAA
>JAHDCR010000020.1 GCA_020629795.1 Candidatus Altimarinota bacterium | reverse complement strand
TAAATGGAAAAAATCACAAAAGATACCTGAGATACAGTGACACACATAATTCCCTTTTTACGAGTATTAGCGAGTCTATTTTAAGCGAATCACGTCTCAAAAATTCGTATAATGTATCTATAAAAATCTATCATAGAGGAGAGCAGGACTATAGAAAAACATACAAAGTATACCCAAGAAAAGTACCACTCCCAAAGCAGATCCAAAGTACTGTGTACCACAGTCATACTCAGCATCACTCAAGCACACATTCACATACTCAAACACAAGCAATAAAAACTCAAACTCCAGCTCAAAAAAAGAGCAATGCTGAAATCTTTGCCTACAGATACATCTACAAAATCGAAGCTCGTCACAAATCTACAAATGCACGCATGGAAGAGTTAGGAAAAGTTCGCGCATTATTACAAAACATCCAATATGTTCACAATGATCCAGAATATATTGGAGAAATTATAAAAGTCATCAACGACAAGATTATCCAATACGCACTTTCTCACTAAATCTCCAAAAAAGACTTGTATAAAAAATACATCTTTTTATCATCCCTGAGTTATAAACATACGACTATGAAATGAACATTTAAAAAATATAAGCATTTTGGTTTTTTTATACCCGACAACAGGGATCATTTTTGAGGAGACTTTTTTGTAAATAAACACAACGATAGAAATGCCCAAGAATGACAAAGAGTTATTGCAAGAGAACTCTCGAAAAGTGCAGGGAAAAAACCAGAGGCAAAGATAGTTGAAATCATCTGAGAAAAAAAACAAAATACTTACAATAAAAAAACTATCAGTTGAATCTATCTCGAGACCAATGCTGAGTTTGGATTCATCGAAATACCAGATTCTGAAAAGTCTTGTTTTGTACATGCATCAAAGAGAAACTGAGCAAAACACTGAGACATGGTAGAAGCTGAAATAGCTTCCTACAACGGAAAAGAAGAGTGAATCATCACAAACATAAAAGAAGTGCAAAATGAACTAACAGTGTGAGAGCTCAAAGATAACTGAGATTTTGGCTTCGTATATACAAAAAAATGACAAGATGATATATTTATCTCGGCCTCTAACTACAACTGAGCACAAAGTGGAGACACGGTAAAAGTACAGGTCACAAAAACCTGAGGAAGAAGACCCGAGTGAGTAGTCCTATCCATAGAAACCGTACACTAAAAAATCTTTCCCCGAGCTAGAGCAGTTTTGTATTAGTACTTATTTTTATATTAGATAGCTAAAAAATACTGAATAATTTGTATTTTTACATAAACAAAAAAGAGACTCGTATACTGAACTGCCCCCTGAATAGTAGAATTTTAAAAAGAGTCATCATTAATTAGTTCATTCAAGTAGAAGATAATTTCTGTATTCAACAGGAGTCATCTTTTTTTTATTCCATTGTGGTCTCATATTGTTGTAATCATATATATAATTATCAATATAGAGTTTAACATCATTTATATCTTTACATTCAGATATATCTATTTCATCCTTCATATGTCAAAAGAAAGATTCTGTTGGAGCATTATCTAAACAGTTTCATCTTCGAGACATAGACTGTATAAATCATAATTTCTTTACTCAAGAAGAAAAATCTGGATGGGTATAATGAACTCACTGATCGGAATGAATAATACTTCCCTCAAAGCTCACATTCTTATTTTCTTGATATTTATGTAATTTTTTAAGAGTTTCGGATATGATATCTATCGATAAATTTGCACTTAAATAATGAGAAATAGCTTCACCACTAATGATATCTTTCACTATCGATAAATATAAGTTTTTTCAATTATACTTCATGTATGTAATATCAGTTCCTAACTTTTCATATGGTTTTCATGTCTTAAAATCTCTATTGAGTATATTTTTCATTCTTCTATGTTCCATTGTTGCTTTCATCATTCATTTATATGGATTCCTTCTACGTGTAATAGCGAGATAACCATACTTTTTCATAATTCTATATACTTTTTTATGGTTCATTTTTATTCAAGAAACATTAACTAACATAGTAATAGTTCTATAGCCTCTTCGTCTTTTTCATTTTAATACTAAATTTTGTATTAATTCTTTATCGCTCTTTTCTCTATGTTCTATAAGCTCTTTAGCATTTAATCTTCTTTTGAAACAGTAATATCAAGAAAGTGACACTTCAGCAACATAACATAAAGTTTTAATGTAATGACCTTTCTGAGATAGTTTATGTATTATTTTAAATCTTTCTGACTTAGGTGGGACGTTTTTTTTTACTTGCTTGAATAATGTATTTTCTTCTTTTACATAAGCTAATTCTGTTTCTAAATACTGAATATATTCCTTCGATGACATCTTACTTATATCACGTTTTTTATACCTAGCTCATCATGTTCACCTTCCTTCTTTTTTTATTGCTTTTGTTCCATGTTTTTGTGTGATTTTATTCCATCTATAGATGCATTTTTTGGGGATTGTGGTATTTAAAATGTATCAAGGAAATCATAAGTTCTCGAACACTTGTCGTACACTCTCTCATGATCTCCACATTTCTAGAGCTTTTATTTTTGCATCAGGAGTGTATGAAATACTTTTACTAGTACAATTTTTCACATAAATATTTTTCATTAATTCAGTTCTTTGGACATCATTATAGATTGGTTTTCTCATAGTATACTTTAAAAACACATAAAAATAAGGAGCATAAAAAAACGAATGCATCCTTATATCATATATATGTACAGAGCACGAAAACAAAAAAAATGGTTAGACATATATTTATTGTTATTTATAAAAAATATATTTATAGCCACATTAAGCCTAACCAATCACAATTAACAATTTATTTTAAAATTCATGATTATTTTATTTTTAGTTTAACTTTTTTTATTTAAATATATACTATATTTCATAAAACATGTACGCAATTTTTAATTAATAGTGTATATAATAAATATTCTATTTATAAAAATATAGAGTTATGGCAACTAAAAAGCATAATCAAAAAACTTGAGATTCAATAAATAATAACACTATTAAACTTGCAAAACAGTTTCTGAAAAGACATATAAACAAAAAAGATTATATTGTTTGTTCTGATAGAATTACTAACAGAAGAGTAAGAGAGTTTTTATTAAATAAAGGCTTTATATATTCACCTATTAAAGGATTGTATATTATAAAAACTCAGGAATCAATAAATAAAATAGTAGTAGAACAAACATATTTTAAAATCATAGAAAAAGTTTCTGAGAAAGCTATTGTCTCATGATCCCTTGCATTAAAGTATCATATATGAAAATTAGAAAAAGTAACTGAGATAGAAATATACAACAATACAAAGAATAGCACGATAAAATTTTATTGAGAGAGAAGTTATACTGTATATTTTAAGAAATCTAGCATATATAGAGAAACTTGCATATGTAAGATTTGAAATGCAGAAATTTCTATGGAATCTCCTATATCTTTCCTCATTAATAATTTTCAAAAAGAGAAAAATTCTAAAGATATAGTAATTCTTTTATCACATACTAATTTTATGTTGGGAGACATTATACGTTTTCTGAATAACTGAGCTTCTATAACTTCGCTTTCAGCTATAGCATTATGGTATAAAAAAATAGATAATATTCGTAATTTTAAGCTTATTAAAACAGCTATAGCAAAATGCTGAAAAGATTTTAGATACTGAGTGGATAAGGATAATAATAAATTAGGTACATTTTGAATTCCAATTGATTCTAAAATCAAGAACACAAACTTATGAGAAATAAAACACATTAATTTTCATGAATTTATAGCATCCTTACATAAACAGTGTCATGAATATTTACAAAAATGTAACGGTTTAAATCTTAAATTTCAATCACTTGAATTACTTATACAGAATTTTCGAAAAAATATTGTGAACGACTCCTATCATTCACTCCTTATTGAGGGTAACAATGTAAATCGTGAAGAAATTACTCTCTTAAATCAAGAAAATCCTGATACAAAAAAAGACATTAAAACATCATCAGATTTTATCATTAAATGATATTTAAATGCATATAAGATAACAACTAAACACATAGAATCTTGTTTTTGATTTCAACCACATATTACTAAAGCTTTTATTTGTAAGTTAAATGCTAGTATTCTTTCTAATTCTAACATAGAATGAAACACATATGATCAATATAGAAAGGAAAATATAGAAATCATATGAACGAGTCACATACCTCCTGGATTTGAAGATGTAGAAAGTTACATGAATAAATATATGGGGTATATAAATGAAATGCCTGTAAATAATTTATGTGATGTTATTAAACAAGCTATTATAGCTCATTCTATCTTCGTATATATTCATCCGTTTAAGGATGGTAATTGAAGAACAGCTCGTTTTATAATGAATTACTTACTGTGAGTGAATAAATTTAATTGGGTAACTATATCATCAAGAGATAGAAATGATTATTTCAAATGCCTTCAAGAAGTATCTGAGAATGAAAATATTATTCCATTCACTGAATTTATTATAAATCAAATCAATGAAAATAATATAATTCTTTAAAATATGTTGTGATATGAGAACTTTACCTCAAAAAAAAATTTTAGCTTTTCTTAAGGTTCTCAAATACTCTATGCTTGACTTATTGTATATTTTGAATAATATCCCTACACAAACAAATTAACTAAATCAATGAAGAAACTACTTACTTTCATACTCCTTCTCTCAGCACTTTCTGTTGGATGTCTCTTTCCAACATTAGGTACTTTTGCTATGAGTAGTATGGATAGTGGGATGCATCAGAATATGGATCATGATATGTCTGGTGATATGATGATGCCTTGTCATTCAAAGAATGATTCAGCTAGTATGCATGAATGCTGTGAATCTCCATTTTTAGACTCTATAGCCTATAGTGGAAACTCAACTCTATCAGATCCAGATGAAACAGATGATTCTAATGATACTGATCCAAAGATCCTTTCTGCTCTCCATGAAAGTCTCATCAGCAATAATATCCATAAACTCAATTCTCCACCTAGATATGCAGAGTTGCTTTATGATGCCCCGAATAATACCTACATTGATTTGGTGGGTATAGTTAGAAACAACAGTTAGAAAACTCCTTTAAAAAACACAAAATATTTTTGTGATTTTTGCAGTTATGCAGGGAGTTTTTTTAGTTGTTATAAATCAAAAAATGAAAAAGATAATTGGAGGAGCTATAGTATGTATCGTGCTTTTAGCTTCAGTACTAGGGTATAATTATGTATCATCTCAGAATGAGTCGAAAGAGAGTACTTCTTCTATGTCTATGGAGTCAAAGAAGAAAACATACGAACATACATTCCCAGAGCAGGTTACAAAGAGTGATTTCTTTCAGGGAACGTTTATGCAAAATGATGTCGCTGGGATTTATCCTCGAAGAGAAGCTCTGGTAAAAGATATACTCGTAGATATATGAGATGAGGTACAAGAGTGACAAACTCTTGCAATCCTTTTTGAACCTGGAGTTTCAGGTCAGGCAGAAAGCAATATTGCTTTAAAACAAACGATACTCAATACAAGTAATAAAATACTTGCAGATACAAAAAAAATTGCATCAGCAAAGATATCAGAATTTGATGCTATGATAGCAGAAGAGCGAGAAAAGCTCAAAGAAAAAAAACAAGTACTTGAAAAAACTATTGCAGATATTGATGCAAAAATTTTAGATGAAAAAAGGAAGCTAGATGAAAAAAAGCAAGTACTCGAAGAAACAAGAAATAGTTTTAATATCAAAATATCTCAGGCAAGAAATAACTATAATTTGTCAGCTGAATCTCTCAATAATACACTTGAGATAGAGCAAAAGGTTTTATCAACTCTTGAAGTAAGCTTAGAGAATGCTCTTGTAACGAAAGAGGAAAGAATACTTGAAGCAAAAAATAACATTCCTCAGAAAAAAGGACTTTTGGATTCAAAGATTGATGAGGTATATACTGGTATTATCCCTCTCATATACGTAGGAGAAGAAAACCAGGTAGATTATAACGATACAAGAAGATGAGATTTGAGTCAGTTCTTTTCTGCTCGTAATTCTCAGGTGAAAAATGACCTTGTTTTGGAAGTGAAGAGATTTCAAAACGAGAGATATACACTTGGTACTCTTTCAAAATATGAGCTTTTATTACAAATAGTAAAACTCACAGTTTCAGGACTGGAAAATACAGTATATTCTGTATGAGATACTGATGAAGCTACGGTGAAGTCATATATTTCAAGAGCAAAGATTTTTGAAACAAGCCTTTTGAGTCAAAAAGAAGTATATGATGATGCAGTTACAAACCTAAAAATAGCTGAAGTAAGTGAAGTAGAAAAAATTTCTGCTATTGAGCAAAAAATAGAAGAACAAAAAGCAAAGATTCAGAGAGTACAATCAGATAATGAGATTTTTGTAACAGATAATTCTATAGAGCTCACAGAAAGTGAGAAAAAACTTGCGATTGAGAAACTTCAATCAGAGATAGATGTTTTAGAAGCGGAGCTTAATACACTTGCATGAAGTAATAAACTTTTACAAATACAAAAACTTCAATCAGAGATAGAAGTCACAGAAGCTTGAATTCATACATTATCTCATTCAAAGAGTCTTCTTATAGCAAATGAAAATAAGCAAGTAACATCGGCTGCAAACTCTGTAGCAATTGCTCAGTCTGAGCTTGATAAAGAATCCACTGCCTCTTGAGATTATAAAATTATTTCTCCATTTTCATGAATCATTTCAAAAAGAGACCTGAAAATATGAGCTATGATCTCTCCAAAAAATGAAGCATTTCGAGTAGCTTGAGTAGATAATACTCTTTCACGTGTTACAAAACAAGAGATAAAGTTTTATGTTCCAGAAAATCTCCAAGATCAGATTGAGTCAGGGCAAGAAATATATTTTTCTACTGCAAATGAAGCAAAATCTTTTTCAGGAACCATATATAGAGTATCTCCTGAGATTGATCCAGATACACGTTCTATTACGGTTCAGGCAAAAGTCGACGATAGCATAAAAATATCTAATGAGTCTTCTATTCGAGTGACTCTTGAGTCAGAAACGTTCACTTACAGAGTCCCTACCAGTTCTATCTATAATAAAGATGAGAGAAAGATTATGTATTATAAAAAAGATAACGGAAAACTCGGAGTACAAGATGTAACTATCCTATCAGATGATGGGGAGTTTTCTCTCGTCTCTTGAGACTTTGATGCGACTATGAAAGTAGTTACTACTCCAATATTTATTAAATAAAAACTATGCTGAATAA
>JAHDCR010000019.1 GCA_020629795.1 Candidatus Altimarinota bacterium | reverse complement strand
GGAAGAATCGCAAGAAGGATCATAGTCAGTGCCATACCTATCCCAAGTCATGCCATATCTGAAGATGCTTTTTTTGCGGTACATCCAAAAATTACGAGCAGGAATATAGCTGTAAAAACTACTTCTGTTATAAATGCTGAGAGCATAGAGTATTCTCAGAGATACCCAGCTCCAAAACCATTTACTCCAAGACTTTGGTTGGATCCGGAGATAATCATCAAAACTACAGCTGCAAGAACTGCTCATGAAATCTGACAAGCTACGTACCCGATAAATACTTTTGTAGAGATTTGTTTTCTGAGCCACATTCAAAAGCTCACTGCAGGATTTATATGACATCCTGAGATATGTCAGATAGAATATGCCATGGTCATAACAGCGAGACCAAAAGCGAGTGCAATACCAAGATATCCAATACTATCACCGTTGAGAACTGCTGCCCCACAACCAATAAGCACCAATACAAAAGTACCAAATGCCTCTGCTACATATTTCTTCATAATAACTAAATTAATAATAAATACTTTCTCAGTATAGCTCCTCAACTATCTTTCGCAAATTTTCCGCTCTTGATTCTGATTATATCTATATTATGGTATATATTTTTGAGAAAATATTGACAGGTTGTGGAAAAAATATAACCTAAGAACAGACACAAATATGCATTATGACACACAAAAATAATCACATCTCTTGGTGGATAGTAGATATTTCTCACAGAAAGATCTCTATTTTTAGTGCGTAGATAAAAAACAGCTCATAAAAAGATCTTTTCTGGAAAAGATCTTTTTTTATTTTCCCCTTAAAAACATATGTTTCAGCTCAATTATAAAATCTGGTGGCACACACCACCCTGGTGTAATTCTCAAAATTACTATTTTTAGTAGAACTACGAGGTATTACACATTTTCTAATACCTCTTTTTTTATAAAACAAATATACTTATCATGACCCAATACAAAGACACTATTATCTCAGACTCTGGAAATTTTTGAGATTTTTGAGGTTCGTATATTGCAGAACCTCTGATCCCGATTATGCAAGAAATTGCTCTTGCCTTTGAAACTCTTAAAACTCATACTCCTTTTCTTGGTGAACTTCAAGATCTATATAAAAACTATATCGGAAGACCCACTCCTCTCATACATGCAAAAAATCTTTCCCAGAAACTCTGATGAGCTCAAATATACCTGAAAAATGAATGATGCTCGCATACTTGAGCACACAAGATTAATCATGTATGCTGACAGATTCTTGTCGCCAAGCACCTATGAAAAAAAAAGATAATTGCAGAGACTTGAGCATGACAACACTGACTTGCAACAGCATCAGCTTGTGCGAAAATGTGAATTCCCTGCAAAATATTTATGGGAAAAAAAGACTATGATCGTCAGCGCCCAAACGTCTACTATATGGAACTTGCTTGAGCCGAAGTAATTCCCGTATATGAATGACAACAAAGTCTCTGAGATGCTGTAAATGCTGCAATGAGATATCTTGTAAATAATTCTTCAGATACGTATTATCTACTCGGTACTGCGTGTGGACCTCATCCATATCCAAGTATGAATACTTTTTTTCAAAAGATAATATGAGAAGAGTTAGAAAAACAAATAGCTCAAACACCGGATTATCTGATTGCATGTCTTGGATGAGGAAGTAATTCTCTCGGGTTATTTTATAACTATCTCGACAATCCTAAAATACAGATGATTTGAGTCGAGGCATGAGGAAAATCTCCTCAAATATGAAATCATGCTGCTCGTTTTATACAAAAACAAAAATGAATCAATCAGTGATATCAATCCTATTTTTTACAAGATTGATCCTGACAAATCGCAAATACACATTCTATCTCTGCTTGACTTGATTATGCCTGAGTGAGTCCACAGATCGCATATTTACACTCAAAAAAGAGAATAGATGTGAAAAGTGCAGATGATGCAGAGGTTCTTGAAGCATTTCAAATACTGATGCAAACAGAAGGAATACTTGCAGCTCTAGAGTCTTGCCATGCAGTTGCATACGCACTAAGACTCGCACCCACACTCAAAAACACACAAACAATCGTTGTATGAATATCAGGAAGATGAGAGAAAGACCTATTTATCACAGCTCCTCTCCTCGATGATTCATTCGCACCTTATATACATAACTTTATAAAAGATGAAAAATAAACTTATCAGTCATATGGTATATGGCTACCCAAATACTCAGGAATCTCAAGATATACTTGAAATACTCAAAAAACATTCTCAATACATAGAAGTTCAATACCCTTTTTCTGCCCCTATTGCAGATGGGATAACAATCCAAGAAGCAAATTATCAAGCCTTATCACAAAATATAAGTCCAGATACGTATTTTGACTTCATAAAAGAGTGAGGAAAAGACAATAATCTGATCATCATGACCTATTTCAATATACTCTTCAGATATGGTATGGAAAACTTCATGAAAAAAGCTCAAGAATCAAATGCCTACTGACTAATAGTTCCAGATCTCCCGCATGATACTCCTGACTTTGAAGAGCTCTACAAGCTCTCAATTGCTTACAATATACATATAATTCTCACAGTGAGTCCGGCTACAGAATCTCAAAGACTCAAGTCAATCATAGAAAAATCGAGAGGTTTTGTATATGCAATAAGCCAAGATATGACGACTGGATGACAGAGTCAGTTTGGTGACGAGTTCCAAGAATATATCCAAAGAGTACAATCCCAGTCAGATATCCCTGTATGAGTCTGATTTGGCGTATCCACTCCAGAACATATCCAAGCCGTGCTCCAAAATGCTGACTACCCAATTATCTGATCAGAGCTCCTCAAACAGTACAAAGATCACTGAATCAGCTGACTTAATAATTATCTAGAGGAAATGAATAATTCTCCCAAGGAAAGCTCCTAAGATCTCTAAAAAACACATCAAACATGAATTTGATGTGTTTTTTAACCGTATTTCCATTTTTATTGCTACATTTCTTCCTGCATTTGTTGTTCAAACATCATTTGTTCTTCGAATAGATCTGTCCCCTGTATTATTTGATATTCTCAATCAAATTGATCACTCAATACATCTCCCCTTAAAATCGGATCAAGATTCAGAGATCAAGTAACAGTTTCTCCATCATCTTCAAAATATGATCATATATTTACACTGAAAGATTCATCAGATTGTAAATCCTGAACTACAGAATCAAATATATCTTCTCTTATATCGTGAGTTTCAGCAAAAACATTTTGATGAGAAAACAATAAAAACCCTATCATCATAACAATACAAAACTTATTCATACAATAATTTAATAAAAAGTAAATGTATATTAATTTTATATTATTATTTTTATTTATGCAAAAATTTTACAATTCTGCAACTGCTTTTATATCTTCTTTCTTTTTCCTGACTTCCTTATTTGGTTTTCATTTTGCAAAGAGAAAAATAAGCCAAAGAATAAACCATGCGAAATTCATAACTACTCAGATGCCCCATATAACAGGATGAAATATGATATTTATTGAGAATTCAGCAGAAACCAAGAACAAAACAGGAAACCATGTTGTAATTATAATTACAACAGAAAAGACGTTCATCCACCATTCTCATTTTAGAAAATCTCTCCCTCTTTTCCATGTAATATTGAGTCATGTATATGTGTAAAATATCAATGAAGGTAAAGCTATGATAGAAGCAATGATAAATATATTATCACCCACAAATAATACTCACAATAATGGCATGAAGAGTAGTATCAATGCAAGCGTTATGACAAATATCAAAATGTTTGCCACCAAATACTCCACACGATTTATCGTCCCTCATCTCTTAAAGATAATCCCAAATATATTTTTCATATTCTAATAATTAATTAAATATTATTTCTTTACTTTCCCAGTTTCTTTCTCCCAAGCATCTACAAAGTCTCTGTAATCAGTCATCATCTTGAGAATATCATCTATTTTAAGATCAGTTTTTAGCTCACTTTTTCAATAATTATAATCAATACTAACTTTACCATCTGGAAAAAATACTATATCATTTTTATATCATTTTCTAAATACATTAATAAATGTTGTTTCAAATCAGAAATCATAATACTCTTTTTTTCAATTTTTAACATCATTGAGTTCATCAACAATTTCTCTAATATAATATGATGGAAGCTGTAGTAACTCTAATTCAACAATACATTCATCGGGTAATTTATCAGGGATAGTATCTATTTCAATATATGGTACATCATATCAAAGCGAAATATCCTGTGTCACACTTATTCAATATTTAATATTTTTAATCATACTTAATCAATAAATGGATAATATGTTAATATTTTTCAATTCACTACTACAAAACTAATTTCAGTTATATTATCAGATATATATCAACTATAAATGTTTTTATTTGAATTAGTTGCGTTTGGAAATTTTCTTCATCTATTATATTTCACAGCATGGGTCACTTCATACATGATTTTTTGTCTGGTCCACGAATCAGGAAACATACTAGACATTGTGCCTGGAGATCTCTTTATGATAGCTTCTCAATAAGAATTTCACTCATTAATGTTCTCAGCAACATATATGATTGCTTCATATGGTTTATGATCATAATTTCACTCAGTAAGGTATTCTACTACGTACGAGTCTTCATCAAGTTCATCAACTGAGTGAAGTCATTGATACTTTTTATTTTCACCTATTCACGTAAAGTTTGGTTTCATGATATGACTGATCTTCTCTTCAACTTTCTGTCTTGGATTATCTACCTTCACACATCCATAATCTCAAAAATTATTAACATATTCTGTAATATCTTTGAGAGCTCTTTCAAGTTCAATTGGTTCTAAATTTCTGACTCTACATTCAGCCATATCTTTAGTCACATGAGTATACTTGGTATCAACTCTGTTGAAAATTTCTTTGGCGTTCACTTTTGTTTTTCCAGGATATTTTACTGAAATACTTCATTTTACAATAGCATTATAATCTAGCTTACTATATTTTTTTACATCAGTTAGGTCTGTACCCGTTACATATTTCGAGAAATCTACAACTCAGGCTATTGCCTTCACACATTTCTTTGGTTGATTATTTCAAGTACATTCATCCTCATCCTCATCCTTTTTCTTGTTATTTCTATTCTTATTACCATCTCTAAGAGCTTTTACAAGTTTATTCTCTCATACTCATAATTGTTTACGAATTTTACCTAAAGCTTTTGTGTAGATTACTCAGTGATCTAGTGCTAGGTTAGTAGATATATACCCTATAAAAAATGAACTTATATTTCAATCTTCCGACATTTGTATCTGTATTTGAAAAGTTCAATCTTTACTTAATCATTTTATACCATCACTTTTCTTACTATCCCTTACATGACCTATATTATTCTCCATAGCATATTCTACTTCCTCTTGTATCTTCTTCCTATCCTTGAATTTTGATTATCTCATCTCTATACTCTTTCGTGAGATTTACTTTCATAATCTTCTATCATCTTCATCCTCTCATCTGGATCATTCCATTTTTCTAATGCTTCCTTCCATTTCTCAAGAACTTCTAGAACTTCACTTGTCTTGTAATATTCTTTCTCGTCTGAAAAATTACTAAAACATACAGTGATATCCGAATAACTTTCTGCCCATCATAATTCTCAGCCACTCCAAGAATAATATGTTTGGGATAGTTGTTTTTTAGTAAAATTTTCTGGTGCATCAATTAAAAATGACATGGGTTCATAATCTATATTCTCTTTCCGCATTGCTTCTATTCACATATCCTTTTCTCTCTTTAATCTCTTTTCATATTCAGCTTTACTAATTTCAACATTTTTTATTCATTCTATCGTCTCCAGAATTCAATTCTTTCAGATGAGATCTTTTATGCTCATAATAAATCATATGAATCAATCGCAATTATTCTCTTTTTCATTCCACAAATATATATTCTTTCAGTAAACATCTCTAACCAATATATCATGATCAGATGTATTAATATGAGTTAAAATCATACTTCTCGTAATTAATTAATCAAATATTCAGTATGTGCTTTCTATAGTTTCATCAATGTCTTCAACTATCTCATATTTTTGTCAAGACTCAGAAGTTCATCTATAAACTTTCCCTCAAGTATTTGAATCTCTTTCATATATTTTTACACTATAAGCTTCAGCAATCTCATTCTTTATCTTGTCTTTACTCCAATTATCAGGAAAAAAAGTAGATGCATCTTTTTTTGTTTTCCAACCCCATTGATCAGGTTTTGCTCCTGTATATGTTTTTCACAATCATGGTTTTGGTCCATTCATATTGGAAGTTTCAGTGAATGTTTCACTGCTCTATAATTTGAATAGTTTGATTCTCTCAGGATTCTATTAATCAATTCATGATATGATCAGTCTGTATAAAGTAAAAATTTACATAGTATTCTACAACAATTCCTGAATAAATCATTTTTCAAAGTCAAAAACACTCTGCATACTTTCTCATAATGCAATATAATCTCCTCAAATAAAATCTATAAAATCCTTTATTCTATCATATCATTTTTGAAAGTTTTCTCTGTTTATTGTAAAAAACATAGAACTGCTGTATAACTCTAAATCAATTCAATTACGGAAAAACATTTTTATTTCATCTTCACTTGTAGCAATTATTTTACTAAATCATAACCAATCTTCTTCAGAATACAGTAATGAGAAAGATTCCTTATTTGTGAATCACTCCGGATGACTAGACTTATCATAAATAATTACTCACTTCTCTCTTTCTCTCTCTTTATATTTATTAATTTTTTCTCCGAGTACTTCTAAACTCAATGGTATATATATGTATATATGCATATTAAAAATTTAGTTCATAAACTTGTTTATCTTTTGTTATAATAATCATATTCTTTAACAATTCCGTAGGATGATCTTTAAATTGATTAATAAATTCTTCTGTAGATCTCGTATAATCTCACAGATTGAAAACGATGTTTCATGGAGTTTGTCATGTCTTAAACTTTTTATTAACCATATTTGTTGAAACACTCCATGGATCGCTTGATCATTGAGGTGCTATATTATCAAATATTTCACCATTGATCTTATAATCTGGATTTTTTTCTCAAGTTGGATTTTTTTCAGGCAATCTCTCAACACTATATCAATATTCAGCAAGGATTCATGGCGATTCATTCTCACGAATTATTGCATTAACGTTTTTGGGATCATTATAATCATTTGCGCTAATCTTCTTCTCTTCACCCGTAACTATTCATTTATTTTCTGTTTTTTTCTTTTTAGTAATTTTTTTTGCTAATCAATATTTCTTCTTCTTCTCATCTTTTATCTCCTGAATTGTCTTCGAATCTCACTTGCGTTTCAGCTTATTTGCTTTATTCAGTTTAACAGGAATAATTACCATTGCAAGTGTTGTTTCTATGTATCCTAAATAATATGCTTTCTGGTAATCACTCAGTCACGCAAATATCTCTTCTCTATCTTTATATATCTCATACAATTCTTTATACTCGCCTACTAATGTATCTAGATCTGCATTACTTAATCAAACTATCAATTCAGCAAATTCTAATGGATCAAAAACAAGTAGACTCTCAATCACAAAGTCTTCAACTGCCTGGTCAGATCATTCTGTACGCCCATTTTTTTTATCAGTCAAAACCTTATCTTTTGCAATTTGTTTTATCAGATCTTTGAACTGATCTTCATACTTAAATAAATCACTGTATTCTGAATCATTTATAGCTCAAATCCTATACAAAATATCAACATTTTCTTTACTATAAACTCAATCTAGTCATGTATATGCAGATCTGAGATTAGCATCTAACTGGAATCTCCTGTTAATATCCTTATTGATCTTTTTTATTTTATCAACATATGACAATATTTCACTTTCATATTTTCCCTGATTACCTCCTTTTTCAATTATCCTTGTTTCCTTCTCAGAAGCAGGCAGATTTGCATATACAACATCTTTTCTACCATCAAGATAAATAGTTAACATTTGTATTACATATACTCTTCACTTATCAGTATCAGTATTGGAAAGCATTGCTAATTTATCTTGCCACGATACTAAACTATCTATAGTATTTCCTGGAAGCGTTTCGGATAACTTCTTAGAAAATTTTCCATTATTGAGAGTGTTTATAATTTCTTTTACACTTTCTTTTGCCTTTATCACATTTCATATAGAGTCGTACTTAGCTACCATATAATTAAGAGTATCTGTCTTAATACAACTGTTTATTCCATTATTGTATAAGTCTGTATAGTCGTCATGACAAGTCCAAGCATTATTCTTTATATAAAAACCATCATTACACGAAGCGCTGTATGGACGTAGATAATAATTATCGTTTCAATTCTTATCTGCTAAATGACATGCAACAGCTTTTTTATCAGGATTATTTGCATTAGCGATCTCAACAGAGTTTATCTCCAATTCCAACTCCTCAAATAACTTCTTCAATTCATCTTCAAGTTCTTTGTCGATTATCGTTGTATCACCCTCTTCATTATCAGTATCCTCTGTCTCCTCTTCACTCTCTTCTTCCCCCTCTCTTCCTCATACATTCACTTGGATCAAGAGAGTATTCCCTGCTTGGTCTGT
>JAHDCR010000007.1:7171-47283 GCA_020629795.1 Candidatus Altimarinota bacterium | reverse complement strand
CATCTGGTGAAATCAGATTAGTTCACAAAAACTGTTACGCAACTCTTGGAAGAGTTTCAAACCCAGATCATAACCAAGTTACTATCGGTAAGGCAGGTAGATCTAGATGGATGGGTAAAAGACCTACAGTAAGAGGTAAGGCTATGAATCCAGTTGATCATCCACATGGTGGTTGAGAAGGGCGAAGTCCAATCGGTATGAAAGCTCCGAAAACTCCATGGGGGAAAGTTGCTCTTGGTAAGAAAACAAGAAACAGAAAGAAAACTACAGGAAAATGGATTCTCAAAACGAGAAAATGAAAACTCATGATGTAATTATTACTTTTATTTAATAGAAATCGTCTTATGACAAGAAGTTTAAAAAAATGACCTTATATTTACGATAGACTCGTAAAGAAAGTTGAGAAGCTCAATGAAACAGGAAAGAAAACTGTTATCAAAACATGGTCAAGAACATGTACTATAATTCCTGAGTTTGTTGGTCATACTTTCGGAGTACATAATGGTAAAACTCATACTCCTGTATTTGTTACAGAAGATATGGTTGGTCATAAACTTGGTGAATTCTCAATGACTAGAACATTTAGAGGACACGCTGGAAAAAAATAATATAATACTAATTCTTTAAATAGATAGTCATGAAAGCAAATGCAAAAAATATCCGAATCTCACCAAAAAAACTCAGAGTAGTTGCTGAGGTGATTCGTGGAATGAACGCAGAGCAAGCTCTTAAGTTTCTCAAATTCGCTCCAAAAAAAGGTGCAGATCTACTCTATAAAGTAGTTCACAGCGCTGTAAGTAACGCGGTACATAATGATTCTCAAAAAGCTGATGAACTTATGATTGATACTCTTATTATTACAAAAGGTATCGTCTATAAAAGAGGGAGACCAGTTTCTAGAGGGAGAATGCACCCGATTCTGAAAAGAACTTCTAATGTTAAATTAGAACTTCAAGTTAAGTAATTACGCAAAACTAGTTTTGCATTAAAGTTACTTATGTAAAGCAAAGTAGTATAGTAGAGTGTTACCCGGGGTATCCTAGACCACTATAAAGAATTTTAAACTATAAATATATTTGTCTATGTGACATAAAGTTAGTCCAATCGCATTCCGTCTCCCTTATATCGTAAACTGGAAATCTTCTTGGTACGGTGATAAGAAACAATATAAAGATGCACTTCTTCACGATATCAAAGTAAGAGAATTGCTTGATAAACAACTTACAGGTATTCCTGTATGAGATATACTTATATCAAAAAATGAAGAATCAGTTGTTGTTGATATATTTACTTCAAAAGCGTCTCTTATTCTTGGTAAGACAGGAGAACAAGTAGAAGAAATGAAAACAAAACTTCAAAACAAGTTTGGAGGAAAATTCGTTATTAACGTAAAAGAAATTAAACAACCAGACACAAATGCTAAGATTGTTGGTTTCTCTATAGCAAATCAAATTGAAAAAAGAATGCCATATAAGAGAGCTATCAAACAAGCTCTTCAAAAAGCAATGGAAAAAGGAGCTCTTGGTATCAAGGTAAAAGTTGGTGGAAGACTAAATGGTGCTGAAATAGCAAGAAAAGAAACGTTTAAAGAAGGAAATATCCCAACACAAACTATTAGATCTAATATTGATTACACTACAGTGAGAGCTGAAACTATTTACGGTACGATTGGATTAAAGGTGTGGATATACAAAGGAGATATCTATAAAAAAAATAAAAAACTTGACTCTTAGAGAATATTTATATACTAACTTGGCTTACAATGTTACAACCAAAAAAAACCAAATATAGAAAGACCATGAGAGGTCGTCTCAAAGGGAGTGCTACCAGAGGTGCAGAAATTGCATTTGGTGACTACGCTCTTAAGGCTACAACTCGAGGTTATATAACTTCTCGTCAGATAGAATCAGCGAGAAGAGCAATGGTACGTTATGTAAAAAGAGGTGGAAAAATCTGGATAAGAATCTTTCCAGATAAAGCTTATACAGCTAAGCCGCTTGAAGTACCGATGGGTTGAGGTAAATGATCTGTTGAAATGTATAGGGCTCCTGTAAAACCTGGTAGAATACTCTTTGAAATGACATGAGTAGCTCCAGAAGTTGCAAGGGAAGCTTTCTCGCTGGCTGCTTATAAGCTTCCAGTGAAGACAAAAATTATAGTTGATTAATCACTCTGCAACATGAAAGAAATTAAAGATCTAAAAATGAAATCTTCAGATGCTGTGAGAAAACTATCAGCAGAAAAAATCAATGAAGAAATCAAAGGAGCTGAAAAAGTACTTTTCACTCTAAAAATGAAGCTTGCTGTTGGTGAAGTAAAACAAACTCACCTCATTAAAGCAATGAGAAGATATATTGCTTCTCTTAAAACAATCAGTCTCGGGGCTAAATAATTTTACTAGAAAATATATCATATATATGAGAACTATTACAGGAACAGTTGTGAGTAACAAAATGGACAAAACAATTGTAGTATCAGTTGATACATACAAAAGTCATCCAAAATACCATAAAAAGTATAAGGTAACTAAAAAGTTTTATGCACATGATGAAAACAACTCAAGTAACATAGGGGATGTGGTAACAATAAATGAATCTAGACCACTATCAAAACAAAAAAGATGGACACTTGCGGTGGCATAATTAAGATTTTTAAAGACTAAAGTTACAATTTATTATGATACAAACAGAAACAAGACTCGCTGTTACAGATAACTCTGGAGCAAAAGAAGTTCTTTGTATTAAAGTACTTGGTGGTTCTCATAGAAGATATGCTTCTATAGGTGACATCATAGTATGTTCAGTGAAAAAGGCTTCTCCAGATGGAAGTATAAAAAAGAAAAAGGTAGTAAAAGCAGTAGTTGTGAGAACAGCAAAAGAAGTAAGAAGAACTGATGGGAGTTATGTAAGATTCGATGATAACGCTTGTGTAATCATAGATGATAACGGACAACCAAAAGGAACTCGTATATTCGGACCTGTTGCAAGAGAACTCAAAGGGAAAGGCTATAATAAAATAGTATCTCTCGCTCCTGAGGTTTTATAATTAAACGATAATAAAAATTATGAAAATAAGAACTTGAGATACAGTTACAGTGATAGCTGGTAAAGATAAATGAACAAGTGGAAAAGTTTTAAAAGTATTTCTGAAAACTAACAGAATTCTAATAGAATGAGTAAACGTTGTTACAAAGCATATAAAAAAGCAAGGAACTACTCCTGGTCAAATCCTAAAAATGGAAAAAGCCATTGATGCTTCTAACGCTATGTTATTATGTTCAATTACACAAAAACCTACGAGAGTCGGATATGTGATGATTGAAGAAAAAGGAAAAAATAAAAAATTCCGTTTTTCAAAAAAAGCAGCAAAAGACAATAAAAAAGAGCCAAAAGATTGTATTATTAAATAATTATTTCATTTCAGATGACTTTAAAAGATACATATAATAACAAGATCGCTGCAAAGCTAATGAAGGATCTTGGATGTGAAAATATTATGGAAGTTCCAAAACTTGAAAAAGTTGTACTCAATATGGGTATCTGAACTTATATCCGTAATGGTAATAAGGACTACTCTGTACTTCTTGAACACCTTTCGCTTATTTCAGGACAAGCTCCTGTAGTTAAAAATGCTAAAAAGGCAATTTCTAACTTTAAGCTTAGAGCAGGTATGCCAGTTGGTCTTACAGTTACACTAAGAGGTGACAATATGTATAACTTCCTAGAGAAGCTTGTAACAATTGTTCTTCCAAGAGTACGTGATTTCAGAGGTATAAGCTCAAAATCATTTGATAGTGAAGGAAATTATAACTTTGGTATAAAGGAACATACAATTTTCCCAGAAGTACCACAGGATGATGTAGTTAAAAACCATGGATTACAAATTACGGTAAAAACTACTGCAAAATCAGCTGATGCTGGTAGAGCACTCCTTACAGAAATGGGATTCCCATTTGCTAAGTAATATACTTTTTTAAATAATCACAAAGTGGCTAGAAAATCAAAGATTGCAAAATCTCAAAAACTGAAAAAGAAATTTCTCCAAGCAATAGCTGATGGAAGAAAACCAGTTGAAGCAACAAAAGTATTTAATTGTTGTGGAGTCTGTGGAAGAACCAGATGATTTCTTGGAAAATATGGAATTTGTAGAATATGTTTCAGAGAAAAAGCAAACGCTGGAGAACTTCCAGGTGTTAGAAAATCAAGTTGGTAATAGAAAATTGTTAATACACGTTTTAGTTTCATAAATATTGTCATATGATAATGGATCCGATAGGAGATTTACTCACAAGAATACGAAATGCGTATCTTGCTCGAAAAGAAGATATTTCTGTTCCATACTCAAGAATTAAGTCTGATATTCTTAAAATTCTAAAAAAGAATAAGTATATTGCTGATTACTCAGAAAATGATCTTGGAGGAGGAAAAAAAGACCTACAAATAGTATTAAACGATGTTAGAAAAACACTTGTTGTTCCTACATTTAAAAGAATATCTAGGCCTGGTCAAAGAATTTACCTTGGAAGTAATGATATAAAAAAATCTAGAAATGGAAAAGGTATCTATATTGTTTCAACTCCAAAAGGTGTTGTTACTGGATACGAAGCAAGAAGCCTAAAAGTAGGTGGAGAACTTCTTTGTGAGGTTTACTAATTTAGTAAACAATAATAATGCAGATAGAATATATTCTATCGTAATTTAATTAAAATTTTTAAAAAATGTCTAGAATAGGAAAGCTACCGGTAGTAATACCAGAAAAGGTAGAAGTTAAAATTACTTGAAATACAGTAGAAGTGAAAGGAGAAAAAGGAACTCTAAGTTTCGATTTTTCTAAGACTGTTGCTGTTAATGTTGAGGATGGAAATGTTATAGTTACAAAACTTGATGATGCAGGTAAAGCTCTTTGGGGAACTACTAGAGCTGTCATAGCTAATATGGTTGAATGAGTTTCAAACGGTTACAAAAAATCATTAGAGATTAATGGTGTAGGGTATAAGTTTGAAGTTCAAGGAAAGAAACTTATTCTTTCTATTGGATATTCACATAAAGTAGAAATGGAAGTTCCTTCTGATTTATCTGCTGCTATGGATGAAAAAGCTAAAAATGTACTTCATATATCTGGTATAGATAAACAAAGAGTTGGTCAATTCGCTTCTAAGATTAAGGCTAAGAAAAAACCTGAACCATATAAAGGAAAAGGTATTAAGTATCTTGGAGAACATGTTAGAAGAAAAGCTGGTAAAACTGGTGCGAAATAAGACTCATTATAATATTTAAAACTAAGCAATATAGCTATGTTACAAAAACAAGTAAATAGACTCAGAAGAAAAGCGAGAGTTAGATCTCAAATTTCAGGTACTGCGAGCAGACCAAGACTCAGTATTTTTAGAAGTACTTCTCATATAACTGCTCAACTTATTGATGATGAAGCTGGTAAAACTCTTGCATATGTTTCAGATTTAAAAATGAAAGATAAAGCTACTAAAACTGAGCTTGCTGGAAAAGTTTGATCTGAAATTGCTAAGGTAGCTAAAGATCTTAAAATCGATACTATTGTTTTCGATAGAGGATGATTTTCATACCACGGAAGAGTAAAAGCTCTCGCTGATGCAGCAAGAGAATGAGGACTAAAATTTTAATTATTTTTATACAAATTTATGGCATTCGAAGGAAAGAGAAATCCTAGAAAAGGAGGAAGAGATAATTTTAAACCAAAAAAAGAGTTTAAAGAAGAACTTCTTGCGATTGATAGAGTAACAAGAGTTACTGCTGGTGGTCGTCAGCTTAGATTTAGAGCCGTTATGGTAATCTGAGATGGTAAAGGAAGAGTATGACTTGGAACTTGAAAAAGTTGGGAAGTAGTAGATGCTATCGCAAAAGCAATTGCAGATGCTAAAAAACACCTAATCACTGTTAAAATGGAGAATGGCACTGTTCCATATGAAATTACTGCTAAATTTAAAGCGGCTAAAATAATGGTTCATCCTGCTTCAAAAGGTACTGGAATTATTGCTGGTGGATCTGCGAGAAAAGTTCTCTCTGTTGCTGGTTATAGTGATATTCTTGCTAAAAGATATGGTTCTTCAAACCTCCTTAATAATGCAAAAGCAACTATGAAAGCTCTTACTAGCTTCAAATAGTCTTTATACAACAATTTAATAAAATCAGGTATTATGCTTACAACACAAACAATCAAATCTACTGCCGGGAGCAGAAAGAAATCTAAAAGAGTAGGACGATGAAATGGTTCTGGAGTAGGAACATTTTGTGGTAGAGGAATGAACGGTCAAAACTGTAGATCAGGTGGATGAGTACCTGATTGGTTTGAGGGTGGTCAAACTCCACTTTTTAGAAGAATGCCAAAACTCAAAGGTTTCTCTAATGCAAAATTTAAAAAGCATTACAACATTATAAACCTTTCAGATGTTGAATTTGCTATTACTAAATGAGCAAAGGAAATAACAAAAGATACTCTTCTTGAAACAGGAGTGATAACAAGAAAATCTTTAGGTGTAAAACTTTTAGGGAATGGTGAATTAAAATCAAAAGTTTCTATAACTGTTGATGTAGCTTCTAGCTCTGCTAAAGCAGCTGTTGAAAAAGCTGGTGGGACACTCAACGTTTCTGTTTCTTAATTAAGAATGAAAATAGTCCAAGCATAGCTTGGATTTTTTCTTCTTTTATGTATAATTTACAAAATATTGAATAATTAACTTTTATGATAGTAAATACACTTACATCAATCTTTTCTATTAAAGATTTACGTAAAAAAATAATAGCAACACTTCTTCTAGTACTTGTTTACAAGTTTCTTTCTGTAATACCAATTCCAGGAGTAAATACTGCAGGTTTAGCAGCGATTATTGATGGTCAAAAAGGATTGTCATTCTTTTCTGCACTTATGTGAGGTGGTCTACAAAATTTCTCTATTATTCTAATGGGGCTTTCACCATATATTAATGCTGTGATTATTATTCAACTTCTATGAGTTATTGTACCACGAATTTGAGAGTTACAAAAACAAGGAGAACAAGGTCAGAAAAAAATCACAAAATATACAAGACTTCTGACTCTTCCAATAGCTTTCTTGCAAAGTTATGGTATGATAGTTCTTCTTAACTCTTTAGCAGGTGGGACTATAATTAATACTGCTGATGCATGAATCGTTCTCTCTGCGATGTTAATAGCTACTGCAGGTACTATATTCCTCATGTGGCTTGGTGAAGTAATGACTGAATACGGTATCTCTAATGGTATATCAATCATTATTATGGCTTGAGTTCTATCTACTACTCCTGGTGTTATTAGTGGATACATCTCTACGAGTCAGTATTCATTATTTGCTGGACTATTACTTGCTACTCTTGCAATCATATATGTTATTATAAAATTTACTGAGGGGCACAGAAGAATTCCAATTATTTATGCTAAAACAGGTTGAGAGGAAAAATCTTATTTTCCAATAAAGATTAATCAGGCAGGTATGATACCTATCATTTTCTCAATTTCTATTATTACTTTCCCAGCAATTTTAGGTCAAATACTATCAAATACGAGTGGAGGGAATGCATCAAACATTTGAGATTTCTTAGTAAGATATTTTTCTTTAGATAATCCATCTTGGTATTTCATCGCTATTTACTTTGCTCTAGTATTAGCTTTCTCATTTTTCTATGTTTCTATTACTTTCAATACAGAACAAGTTGCAGAAAATATTCAAAAAAGAGGATGATATATACCAGGAATTAGACCTGGAGAAGATACAGCTAATTACTTACAAAAAGTATCTAATCATTTAAATCTTTTTGGAGGTTCGTTCTTAGCACTCATTGCTGTACTTCCATATATATTAGGAAAATTCCTAGGTCAATCAGTTGATCTTATAGTAACTGGTGCTGGTCTTATCATTATTGTATCAGTAATACTAGATATTATTAGAAGAATCGATGGTGACATGAAGATGTTTGATTACTCAAAATATAAATAGAAATTTGAAAGATAAATAAGACTTGAATTACTTCTAGTCTTTTTTTATGTACTAAGTTTTTTATTATAGATTTAATATAATTTTAATTTATCATCCTTATAACGCAAAAATTGTATAGATAAATTGATTATCCTATTTTGATTATGAATTAATTATTTATATACTCAATATATATACTTGATATATACATAATATTAGCACATAACATAATTAAGAGATGATATCATTAACGCACGCTATAACAGTAAATGGTCTAGATACTACAGTAGTAGATATAGAGGTAGACATAAACCAGTGACTCCCAGCTTTTACTATAGTATGATTACCGGATCAGTGAGTCCAAGAAAGTAAAGAGAGACTCAGAAGCGCACTGAAATCAGCTGGTGCTAAAATACCTCCAAGTAGGATTACAGTTAATTTAGCTCCAGCGAATATTAAAAAAACTGGACCAAGCTTTGATTTATGAATCGCTATTGGAATATTACTCGATCAATGATATATAAAAAATGATGAGCTTGTTAAGGGAAGTATATTCCTCTGAGAGCTATCTCTTGACGGCTCTTTACGTCATATCCCTTCTGTCCTTCCAGCTACTATCTGAGCAAAAGAAAAGGGCTTTAAGCGACTTTTTATACCTGCTGAAAATACTAAAGAAGCTTCTATTATTCCTGATATAGAAGTAATCAAGATTCATAATCTTACCCAGCTTATTGATATACTCAATAAAGATGAGGAATATAGACCAGAAGATATTTTAGATCTTTCATCACTACGGTGAGAAAAGATTGGAAATTGATATGATTTTGCACATATTATATGACAATCACATGCAAAAAGAGCATTAGAAATATCAGCTGCTGGTGGACATAATATTCTTATGGAATGACCTCCATGATCTGGAAAAACGCTTCTTGCAAAATCTCTTTCAGGTATTCTTCCTGATTTAACACTGGATGAAGCAATTGAAATATCCAAGATATATTCAATTTCTTGACTCCTATCAAATGAACATCCTCTCATTACTGAAAGACCTTTTAGAGCCATACACCATACTACAAGTTCTGTAAGTATCATTTGAGGAGGTAGGCAAGCTAAACCATGAGAAATATCTTTAGCTCATAAGTGAATATTATTTTTAGATGAGATACTAGAATTTCAGAAAACTGTACTAGAGGTCTTACGTCAACCACTTGAAGATTGAGAAATTACAGTAACTCGAGTGAATGCGAGTTATAACTATCCAGCAAAATTTTCTCTTGTTGGAGCTATGAATCCATGTCCTTGTGGATATCTCACTGATCCAGACAAACAGTGTATATGTTCTAACAATCAAATAGCAAACTATAGATGAAGACTTTCTTGACCACTACTAGATAGAGTAGATATGTATATTGAGGTTCCAAAAGTCCCTACAGAAGATTTCAGAGCTTCTAATGCTACATTAGCCGAGAGCTCAAAAGAAGTACAAATACGTGTCCAAGCTGCGCGTAATATTCAGCTTGAGCGTTTTACATGAATGGGGATATCATCAAACTCTGAGATGTCTTCTAAGGATATTAAATCATTATGTATTTTAGATGCAGAGTCAGAATGAATTCTTCAAAATGCAGTAAAAACAATGAATCTATCCGCAAGGAGTTACTATAGAATTTTAAAACTCAGTAGAACCATAGCTGATTTAGAAAATTCTGTCGATATACAAGTAAATCATGTGTTAGAATCATTGAGTTATAGAAAAAGAGAAGAAAATTAGTATTTACGAAGCCATAATATATACTCTATGTATATGAATATAATCCTTCCTGATAATATTTGGCCCCAGGTTTTTCTTTGAATTATAGGGAAACCATATTTGTTTCGAATTCCTAAATACGACTGAGAGGATAGAGGAGTTTCTGAAACTAATATCAGGGTATTATCCGAGCAGATTTGAAAACAAGTACAAATTTTAAACCAATATCACAGTTCAAAAGTAGTCATTTTGTCTGATGCTAATAAACACTCTATTCTTTCAGGAGATGCGATTGTTTCAAATCTGACTGACCTTGCTATATTTGTTCTAGCCTCTGATTGTGTACCGATTATGCTGCATGATAGAGTATCAAAAACTATTTGAGTTATACATGCTGGAAGAAAGTGATTAGAGTGAGATATTATAAAGAAAACAATTGATGTATTCACTAACAAATTTCAATCAAAAATTATGGACATACAGGTCTTTATATGACCTTGTATATCTCAAAAAAACTATCAGTTATGACTTGATGAGATTAAGCCATTTAAAGAGTTATATTTTGACTTTATACAATCTTCAATTAAATCACCATGAAAATATTATTTAGACATCAGAAATATAGCTAAAAAACAAATTCAAGATACTGGTATTACAGTAGAGAATATCAGCATTTCTTCTGAATGTACGTATGAAAATAATGATAAATTTCATAGCTACAGACGACATTGTCATATGAAGCAGAAAAGCTACGGAAATAATGCTTTTGGTATTTGGATATCATAAAAATTTCTTTATACTTCTGCTAATAATTATTAGATAATTCATACATGCAAATAGCAAATACCCCACCAAAAGGAACAAGTGACTGGTTTCCTGATGAATATAAAATTAGAAAACACATATTTGATACATGGAGACGAGTGTGTCTTAGCTACGGTTTTGAGGAATATCTTGGTCCACTTGTTGAATCCACAGATATCTGGAAAGCAAAATCTGGAGAAGATGTTTGAGGTTCAGAGCTGACTCAAATTACAAACAGGAATGGTGAATTAGACGGCTTGGCAATCCGTCCAGAGATGACACCCACTGTTACTCGTATGGTGAGTAGAAAATGGAAAGAAATTGATAAACCAATAAAATGGTTCTCTATTGCGAATTTCTATAGAAATGAAAAACCTCAAAAATGAAGAAATAGAGAATTTTGGCAGTTAAATGCTGACATTTTTGGTGAATCTAGCATAAATGCTGATAGTGAAATACTTACCCTATCTCTCGAGCTCATGCGAGCCTTTAATGCTCCAAAAGATTCTTATAGTTTAAAGCTTAATCATAGGGGACTCATTAATGATTTTTTCTCTATCGTTTTGGATATTACGAGTGATGATACAAAGCGTGATCTCATGAGACTGCTAGATAAATACGCGAAACTCAAAAAGGATGTATTTGAAGATGAACTTGCTAAACTATGATTAGGAAGCGAATCTCAAGTGCTTCATGACTTTATGTCTGCAAAAACTATCACAGATCTACAACAAAGCTTTGTCTCTCTGGCTGGAAGTGAGAGTTTTTGAGAATTTACGAGCATTATGAAGTCTTTGGAAGCTCTCTGATACAGTTCTGAAATCGAGTTTGCAGGAGACTTAATTAGAGGGTTTGATTATTACGATGGAATCATTTTTGAAGTATTTGATAATAATCCTGATAACCCAAGAGCGCTGTTTTGAGGTTGACGATACAATGGCCTTGCAAAAATATTCGGTGTAAAAGAAGACATCCCAGCCATAGGTTTTGCTCCTGGAGATGAGACAATGAAATTATTTTTAGAAGGGCATAATCTCCTAGAAGACATTCAAAATGTCTATACTCCTAAATACTATCTCCCACTCCTTGATGGAGCTCATTTTACAGATATTCAAAAAGTAGCAAGTGTTCTGAGACTCGAATGAAAAGATGTAAATCTCTGACTTTCAGAGAAAAAACTTCAAAAAGCTATCAAATATGCAGATAAGAATCATTATTCTCACATAGTTATTTGTTGAGAACAAGAACTTGATGCATGAAAATATACTATTAAGAATTTAAAAACAGGGGAAGAAGAAACTTTTTCATTTTAATGAAAAATTATTATACTCATCATATGAATACAAAAATTATTACAAAACAAACGAAACCTGTAGGATTTTCTCCTCTGGTTTTTGTTTTGTAATGCATGAGTGCATTAAAAGATAAGAATTTCAGGAGAAAAACCTGGAATTTTTTTATTTATTAGTCACGAAACCTATGGATATTGTAGTAAAAAAAATGTGATGAGAAAATGCAGCAGAGCTCTATAAAAGCTGTCAGAATATTTTAGATGATCATAGGAAATGAAAGAAACAAATAGTAGTAGTTTCTGCTATTAGGTCTCAAAAGACAAACACAACAGATTACCTGATTGAGTTAGGTAAGCTCTTAGGTGAAGAAAAACCTAACATAGAGAAGGCATTAGAAATACTTAATACTATACATTTATTTCATAGGGAAGTATCAGCTGAAAAACTTTCAGAGTATGATATAAAAGTAGAGGAATTCATAGATACTTTCTTTAAAATACTTCAAAGTGATATTCACTACTACATAAAGCAAGAAAATAAAATTATAATCCCATGTCCTGAAAATGACTATTCAATAGTTAATCATAAAGGAAAAGTTATTTCTCTATTATGATTTTGAGAGTATTTATCATCTGAAATCCTCTCTCATGTATTATCTCAAATTGGAACTGATATAAAATGAATAAGTATAGATCTATGATCTCTTGTGAGTAATGATGAAACGAAACATTTAGATGAACAAGCTTTGTTCTCACTTTTAGAAGAAAAAATATATAGCGTAACAAATCATCATATAGATAGTGGGAATGTACCAATACTTTCATGATATATTTGAGTGTTAGATGGATGAATAGAGTATGCTATTGGGAGATGATATAGTGATGCTACAGCTGCAATTTGTATCGTCTGATATGCTCATAATGGATATTCATGAATACTAGAAATTCAAAAATCTGTAAAATGAGTACTGACTGCTGATCCTCGAGTACTATATAATCCTGAGTCAGCCAGACTTATAAAAGAAATAGATTATGTGATAGCGAGAGAAATTACGGGAGATAGTTGAGCAAATGCAAAGCTACTTCATAGCCAAGCTATAAGAGAAGAAGTACAAGATGCAGGTGTAAAAATTCTTTTGTTTGATCCTTTTTCAAGTGACAAAGATAACGGGACATGGGTATTACCAAAAGCGACAAAAACTTCAGGAAAAATATTTGTTGGAGGACGTAATAATATTGTATTCTTCTCTATTAGTTCTGGAAAAATGTTTCAATCGGGTGTCTTAGCAAATATCTTTTGAGTCGTGAGAGAGTATTTTTCTGTAGATATAATTTCCGCTTCAGAAACAGAAGTTACATTTACTATTGATGCGAGCAAGGATATTAGTAAAAAACTTGATACAATGAGTGAGAAACTTAGAATAATTTGTAACATTCAGGAAAATACACATATGGAGTTTGTTGAGTATGAGACTGATAGAGCGCTGATTTTTTGTATAGGACAACATATGAGAGATAACGTATGACTCTTAGCGAGAGCGAGTAATATTCTTTCTGAAAATAATATTAATATAGAGTTAGTCTCTCAGTGAAGACTCCAAAGAGCAATGGTTTTCGGGATAGATTGAAAATATATGCAAAAGGCAATTAATGTACTCCATGAAGCATTTATAACAGACTTACAATATTCTAATAATTAAATATATCTTATGAATACACCAAATTTTATTACTCCAGAGATTATATCTCAGATTCAGTGAATTTATGCTACACCAGTATATATTTACTCTGAAAAAGAGCTGAGACAAAGAGCTCGTGAATTTATGGGCTTTCCAAGCGCTTTTGGTCATTCTGTGAGATATGCGATGAAGGCAAATCCACAAAAGAATATTTTAAAAATATTTCATCAAGAAGGACTTTTAATAGACGCAAGTAGTGACTTTGAAGCTCTAAGGGCTTTAAATGCTTGAGTCCCGGCTGAAAATATCCAAATCTCAAGTCAAGAATTATGATTGCGTGCTAAAGAGTTAATCCAACAATGAGTTTTCTTTGTGGCAACAAGTATGCATCAATTAGAATTCTTTGGGAAAAACTTCCCAGGAAAATCTTGTGGAATCCGAATTAATCCATGAGTAGCATCATGAGCCTTTGCAAAAATTTCTACAGGTGGGCCTACGTCATCTTTTTGAATTTGGCATGAAAAACTCGATGAAATAATTAAATTATCAGAGCAATATGATATAACTATTACAAAACTCCATTTTCATATCGGAAGCGAAAATACACCAGAGAGTTGGGTTGATTCAGCTAAGTACGGATTTGATATACTTAGAAAAATACCTTCTATAGATACTTTTGATATGTGAGGAGGACACAAGATGGCAATAATGCCATATGAAAAATCAGCTGATTTGCAGGCTATTTGAAAAGCCCTGTCTGAAAAATTTGAAGATTTCTATAAAGAAACAGGGAGGAAAATACATCTTGAAATGGAACCATGAAAATATCTAGTTATTAATTCCTGCAGCATGCTCGTAGAGGTACAAGATATAGTAGATACGGGAGAGGAGGGGTATACATTTCTCAAAACAAACTCAGGGATGAATGATATGCCACGAGTAGCAATGTACGGAGTTCAAGAGCCTTTGTATATTATGAACAACTCTGATGAATATGTCGAGTATGCAGTTGTTGGACATTGCTGTGAAAGCTCTGACCTTATTACCTCTAAACTCTATGACGCTGAAGTAATAGAGCCGAGAAAGCTTAAAAAAGCATCTATTTGAGATATACTCGTAATAGATGGAGTAGGAGCTTATAACTCTGCAATGGCCATAAAAAATTATAATTCATTTCCAGAATCAGGTGAGTTAATGTTAAAAGAGAGTGGAGAAATTGTAGAAATAAGAGCAAGACAGAATATTGAAGATATTTGGAAGAATGAGAAGGAAGGTGTATAAATTATTCCACATCTTTTTCACATGAAAAATACTTTTTCTTTGATGAGAAAGTATTTTTTCGTATCTTAGTACAAGTATATATTTTAAAGTCAAAAAATATGACACTCACTCCAGAACAAGACCTTTTACATGTCCGTGATGGACGTGACATTTGAGCTTTTGACCTTTACTCCGTAGATCAGTTATCCTTAACTGACCTCGGAGTAATTTTTGAAATTGCTCGAAAATTTAGAGAATATAAGACTCATAAATTTAATCTCGCAAAGTGAAACACACAAATAAATTGTTTTTTTGAAAACTCCACGAGAACCCTTGCGAGTTTTGATCTCGCAGCAAAACATCTCTCTATGGATACTACAAGCGTATGAGGAAGTAGCTCTGTAAAAAAATGAGAGAGTTATCTTGATACGGCTCAGACGCTCGATGCATATAATGCTAAAGTAATAGTAATTCGTTCAAGTGAAGCTTGAGTAGCACAGATGCTATCACGTCATACTGCAGCGAGTATTCTCAATGCTGGTGATGGTTGGCATGAGCATCCAACACAAGGACTTTTGGACATTCTTACAATGCTAGATCATGTTTGATCTGATAACTTAGAGTGAAAATTGGTGACAATAGTGTGAGATATTATGCATTCACGCGTGTTTGGATCCCTCGTAAGACTCTTAAAGCAACTCTGAGCAACTGTGAGAGTTGCTTGTCCTATGACGCTTTGGCCGGCACATGTAGAGAATTTTTGAGTAGAAATGTATACAAATGTTGAAAAAGCACTTACTTGAGTAGATATTGTATACGCGCTACGAATGCAAGAGGAGCGAGGAGCTACAGGTTTTATACCAAGTCTGCGAGAATACTCAAAGATGTATGGTATATCCAAAAAGAGACTCGAGCTTGCAAGCAAGAATGCCATACTTATGCATCCAGGGCCAGTTATCAGAGATATAGATATTCATAGCGCACTCTCAGCAGTTGATGAGCAGTCTCATATTTTAAAACAAGTTGAAAATGGTCTCGCTATTAGAAAAACACTCATCTGGCTCATGACTCAAAGAATGGATGGAAAAACAAAAACTTTTACTCGAAAATAATTTACAGCAATGAATATACTTATAAAAAATGGTCGAGTGATCGATCCAGCGAATAACAGAGACGAGATTTGTGATGTCTTTATTTCTGACTGAAAGATTCAAGAAGTAGGACAAAACATCACTTGAAATTTTGAGAGAGAAATAGATGCAACTGGTAAAATAGTAACTCCAGGATTTATAGACATGCAGGTGCATCTCAGGGAGCCAGGAAGAGAGGATCAAGAAACAATTGAAACAGGCTGCAAGGCTGCTCTTGCAGGTTGAGTAACGTCAATTGTATGTATGCCAAACGTCAAACCTACAGCAGATAACCAAACAGTTATAGAATATATACTTTCAAAAGCTCAGAAGCTAGATCTTGCAAGAGTCTATCCTACAGGAGCAATTACCAAATGACTTGGGTGAAAGGAAATTGCCGAAATGAATGAACTGAAAAATACTTGAGCTATTGCAGTAACCGATGATGGACTTGATGTGCAAGACGAAAGTATTCTACGAAGAGCGATGCAGTACGCAAAAAATTGTGATATTCTCCTTATGAGTCACTGCGAAACGAATACTCTCACTGACTTATGAGTGATGCACGAGGGGTGGGTTTCGACTCAAATGTGAGTTCCATGAGTTCCAGCTATCACCGAGGATATGGCCGTATATAAAAATATTCTTCTTGCTGAGGATACAGGAGCGAGACTTCATTTACTACATAACTCTACAGCTGGAGCGATGCGAGCTATTAGAGAGGCAAAAGCGAGAGGAAACAGCAATATCACAGCAGAAGCTACTTTTCAGCATTTCTCTCTTACTGACGAGGCTTGTCTCGAGTATAATACCAATGCAAAGATGTATCCACCACTACGAAGTCAGAAGCATATTGACGCAGTGATTGATGCTATAAATGATGACACTATAGACGCTTTTACGACTGACCATGCTCCACATACGCAGCCTGATAAACTCATGGCTTTTGAAGATGCTCCAAACGGATTTGTCTGACTTGAGACTTCTCTTGCAGTTGCAAATACCTATCTCGTAGAAACAGGAAAAGTAGAACTTTCAAAAGTAATACAAAAAATGACATCTGGGCCAGCAAATATATTAGGTATTAATGCCTGAACTCTGTCAGAGTGAGCTCCAGCAGACATTGCAATATATGACCCAGAACAAGAATGGATTGTAGATGAAAATAAATTCTTCTCTAAAGGTAAGAATACTCCTTATAGTGGTATGAAACTAACTGGTAAAGTGACACATACTCTTGTTGGTGGAGTGGTGAAGTTTGAGAACGATACAATAACTATATAATATATTTCTATGCACATCTCACAAACCCTAAAAACAGTAGAATTCCCAAGTTTCATATTCAACGCGTCAGGACCACGATGTACAACTCAGGGTGAGCTCCTAAAAATAGCTGGAAGCTCAGCCGGGGGAATAACGATGAAATCATGTTCTCCAGAAGCAAGGCAGTGAAATCCTGAACCACGATATATTGAAGTAGATATGTGAAGTATTAACTCAATGGGGCTTCCAAATCATGGATACAAAAAATATCTAGAATACGCAGCTGAAATAAAAAAACAGTTTCCAAATAAACCAATTATTGCTTCTATTGTATGATTTTGTCCTGAAGATTTTTTCTTACTCATTAAAGCTTTTCAGGAAGATAAAAATGTTGATGTATTAGAGGTGAACCTCAGTTGTCCAAATGTTGTGGGAAAGCCACAAATTGCCTATGATTTTGAAACTACAGACGAGCTATTGCAGCAAATATTTGCTCTCGGAATTACGAAACCAATAGGATTTAAACTCCCACCATATTTTGATCCAGTACACACTGAGATGATGGCAAATATTCTCAAGAAATACCCAGTTGATTTCATTACTTGTATTAACTCTGTAGGAAACACGCTCATCATAGATCCCGAAACGGAGCAGCCTCTTATAGCTCCTAAGTGAGGACTTGGAGGTTTATGAGGAGACTATGTTAAACCTGTAGCTCTCGCAAATGTGAGAATGTTTTATAAAATGATTTGAGACAAGACAAAGATTATCTGATGTGGATGAATTAAAAACGGAATAGATGTCTTTGAACATCTTCTCGCTGGAGCAAGCCTTGTGCAACTTGGTACTGTTTTTGGAAAAGAAGATACTGACTGTTTTGAGAGAATTGAATCTGAGTTTATAGAATATGCGAGCAGTAAAGGGTATAGTGATATTTCAGAAATTATTTGAAACTTAAAAGAGCTATAAGATGAAACAAAAGATATTTGATGTACTCGATTCTCTAGAAATAGAGTATACAAACTATGAGCACGATGCTGTGTTTACGTGCGACCAAGCTAAGTGAGTTGATATACCAGGTTTTAGAGTAAAATCTCTTTTGCTGCGAAATAAAAAAGCTACAAATTTTTATATGGTTGTATTACCAGACTCTAAACAGCTGGATACGAATATAATCAGGGCTATTTTCAATGATAGTAAAATGAGCTTTGCCAGTGAAGAGAGAATGATGGAAAAAATATGACTCAAACCAGGCTCTGTCAGTCCATTTGCTCTTATAAATAATACTCAGAGAGATATTAGGGTGGTTTTCGATAGTATTCTCAAAGATGAACTTATAGGATTTCACCCACTTCAAAATGACAACACCGTTGTTTTAAATATGATATCAGTAGAACATTTCCTGGGAAATATAGGAAGTGAATATGTATTTCATGAATTGTAAAAAATGAAACAAAAACTATTAAAACTCCTCTATAGATTCCTTGCATTTTGCGCTCGAATCTATCTTGCTCGGACAAAACCGTTTGTTATTTGAGTAACCTGAAGTGTTTGAAAGACGAGTTGTAGACTAGTTATTTGTCAGGTGTTACGTCAACTTGAAAGTGATAAGAAAATATATACATCACCTAAGAATTATAACTCTGAGCTTGGTTTAGTCTTTTCTATTTTTCAGATTGAGGACTATAATCCGAGCTTTAAAAATCTTGTAGCTCTATCGTGGGAGATATTTAAAAAATCTCTTTTGCAAAAAAAACAATATGATATCTTGATTGCAGAATACGGTATTGATACTCCAGGGGATATGGGCTTTCTGCTTTCTATTATGAAGCCAGATATTGGAATTATTACAAAACTAGATAGTGTGCATAGTGATAATTTTCCAGGTGGGACATCACAGTTATGGCAAGATAAATTTAAACTTCTTCTCGCATCTAAGCAAAAGGTGTATTTTAATGGTCAAGATGATTTTTCACTAGAGCATGAAAACCTTCTTTCAACTTCTCATGAAAAAATATTTGTAGCAGCAACCAAAACTCATCTTCAAAAATCTCACACCTGACTGACACAAAATTTTACATATAACAAGAAAGACATTTCTATAAATCTTCTGTGAAATGAAAATATAGAGTATACAAAACTTGCTCTGAAAATAGCAGTAGATATAGGGATAAAAATTAAGGAGAACTCCTATAACTTTTATTTTGAGCTCCAAGCAGGAAGATTTAGTATTTTTGAGAGAAATGAAAATATTTTCATCGATAGCAGCTACAATGCTGGACCTGAAAGTATGAAAAAAGTTATAGAAAATACGAAGTTAGTTCAAAGAGAGCTCTATCCAAAACACAAAACTATATTTGTTCTGTGAGACATGCGAGAAATTTGAGAAGCTCGAGAATCAGCTCACCAAGAAATTGCAGAGCATATTTTAGATTCTGCTGCTGTTTTGTTCATCTGACCAGATATGTATAGCTATGCGTTACCAAAACTTAATGAGCAAAATTTTTCAGGAGATATACACAGCTCACTCTCATCTCGCGAAGCTGGAAAATATCTTAAGAAATATCTCAAAGATCACAGCGAGGAGAAATATGTAGTCCTCTTTAAGGGCTCACAAAATACTATCTTTACAGAAGAAGCACTTGCCCCACAGCTCACACCAACACAACAAAAAAATCTTCCGAGACAGTCGGAAGATTGGAAAACTAAGAAAGACGAGTTTTTTAAGAGTTTATAATATTACCTAAATATTTTATAATCTCCAACTTTAACATAGTTCTCTCCATTTGGTTTTTTCGGTCAGATGCTTGATCCTAAGAGCATAGTTACTCCAGCAAAGATACTGAATCATCCTATGATATAGGCAATAAAATCAGGAAACATTATGTTTGTAACTCCAAAGAGTATGAGAAGTATTCCAGCTTTATTCATGTGTTTATTTTAGTAATTATTTATAATCTCTTTCCCTAATATTAGGGAAAGAATTCAAGATAGGGTGATTAATCTTGTATTTCCTCTATTTTGGCTCAGAGGCTTTGTAGCTTTCATAAAAAATCATCGTATCCTCTCTTAATCCAGTATACATTTTCTACTTTTGTAGTTCACTCTGCGAGAAGTCCTGCTATAACTAAAGCAGCTCATGCTCTGAGATCCCAGCTTTTCACCGTTGCTCATTGAAGTGATGTTGGTCACTCAATTTTTGCTTCGTGGAGATTAATGATCCTTGGAGCTACTCAAAGATTTTCGTACTCTACAAGCCAGTTTAATCTTCCCTCATAGAGTATTTCATGAACTCTACTGGTTCACGCGCATTGCGTCATGAGTACGGTAAACAGGGGCATTAAATCTGTTGGAAATCCTGGGAATATATTTGTCTGGATGTTTACAGCTTTAAGGTTATGACATCTATAGACTCTCAGTGTATCATTTCAGAGATTTTCTGTTTTTACTCCAGCATCATGCAGCTTATAGAGAAAGGCTCATAGGTCTGAAATCCTTGCTCTATGAATATCGATATACTCTTTACTCGCAAGAGCAGCAATAATTGCGAATGTTCCAGATTGGAGATAGTCAGAAATGACTTCTTGCTGCAGATTAGTTTTTAGGTTGCGAGTTCCATGGATGATTATAGTATGGTCATATCGTACATCAATTTGTACTCAAGCGAGACGCAAGAAATCTATGAGATTGAAGATATGAGGCTCAAAAGCTGCAAGCTGTATTGTCGTAGTAGCATTTCTCGTTGCAGCACCCATGACGAGGTTTGCAGTAGCTGTTACGGCAAAATACGCTGTAATTGTAACATCATCTGATGATCATGATCCTGAAAATTTGAGCATTTCACTTGTTTCCTCAAAACTGTAGCCCATATTTTTATATCCATCTATATGCTCATCTATAGGACGTTTTCAGATTTTATCTCCGTGAGGAAAGGGAACATCAGCAGTTTCAAATCGAGAGAGGAGTCCGGCAATAAAATATATACCAGCTCGGGTTCTTGCTATGGCAGATGTATCTATGTTATCGAGTGAAATATCAGTTGTGTCTATAGAGAGGATATCTCATGAAAAGTTAGTTTCAGCTCAAAGACTTTTATAAAAATGAAGAAAGTCATGAACATCTAAAATATCTGGAACGTTTGTAAATGTAACCTTGCCTGGAATAAGGAGAGCAGCAGATATGAGAGGGAGAGCAGCATTTTTACTTCCTCAAATTGTGACACTTCCTGATAGGTCTAGTGATTGCTCAATTTGAAACATATTTTATAGTTAATTATTAGCATTGTGACAGTATTATATCAAGCTTACTCAAATATCAAAACAAAAGCACTTATTGTCTTTTTTCTTTGACAAGAGAGCTCTAGAGGATATTATTTTTACTATAAATACTTTTAAATATTTTCACGAAAAATGCTACAAACAGACCTGAAAAAAATTGATGTTGGGTGAGAAAACATCATCAAATCTTATAGTCTCAATCTAGATGAAAATCTTGATTGTTTTATACTCTTTAGTTGTAAAGATCAAAGTCTAGCAGATTTACTGTATCACAAGATTACTGATGCTATTATAGATAGAATTCATCCTAAAAATGTGTACAAAGATTTTTCTAATGCACTTGAAAACATTAATGCATTTCTGAGAAACTGGAAGCATGAAGATGGAAAGATAAAATGACTTCACGCAATTGTCGGAGTGTATAGTAAAAAAACATTTTTATTTTCAACAGTATGAAAGGCTTCATGTTATCTCTTCAATAGTGGACGTGATATTATTGAGGCAACTGACAGTGACGATAGAAGCAAGGATTTTTCATTTATTTCATCTTGAGATATAGCTTCTGGAGAGGTTATGATTCTTTCAACGATGAGGTTACTTGATGTTCTTTCAAGAGATGATATTGCTGATGGTCTCTATAATCTCAACATTAAAACATCTGCTGAAAATATGCATGATATTCTTGTATGAGAAAATATTTCAAAGAACGCTGGAATAATACATTTTCAAAAAACATCTGCTGATGCAAAACCATCAAGATTTAATTATGAAAAAATATCACACTACGTTCTTAAAGCCTGTGATAATGTTTTTGTAAAAAGAGCACTCTGATATGTGTATCATATTAAAGATAGGATTATTACTCAATCAAAGCAAGTAAAACAAATATTGCTTTGAGTTGGAGCTCTTTTGTCAGCTGTATTTCTCTATGTGATTCTTTCAAGTTTTTTAAGTGTCGCTAATACTGTTAGCTCAACTGATAGCTTAAAACAGGAGCTCATATCAGCACAATGAAATATACAAATTGCGAGTCAAAATATAAATAATGAAGATACTTTTACTCTGAATATACAAGAGGCAAATGATATCATTGAGAAGCTGGAGGCTGAAAAACTTTTTCTCTCTGATGTGCAAATCTTAAAAGATAGAATCGGAATACTCCAAAAACAATTTAATGGTATTGAAGCATTTATAACAAATAGTGAAAATACAGTCTATAGTTTTGGTGATACGGGAGAAAAAATAGTAAAGATTGTTAGTATTAGTAATAAAGTGTATGTTGTTCACCCTGACGGAGTTACAGGTCCAATATTTTCATGACAAGAATCTGAAAAACACGTATTTACAGATATGTCAGAGGGGGATAGTTTTGTAGATGCTACTATTTTTGATACTAATATAGTTCTTTTGACGGATTCATGAAAGGTTGTTAATTTTGCAAAAAATAATTTCTTTTCTTATAGTGATGTGTTAGATCAAGATAGATGGGGAGACTCTCCAATAGTAACGTCTTATGCTTCAAATATATATATGCTTTCAGATCAAAAGAATCAGATACTCATGCATAGTAAAAATGGTCAAAATTATAATGCTGGTGTTGCATATCTTACAGATGAAGATGCCATAAATACGGGAAGAATATTATCTCTCGCAATTGATGGTTGAATATACATATTGAAGCTTGATGGAAGTGTTGTAAAACTTTTCAGATCACCTCAGTATAGATTAGAATCACTGGTTTTAAATAATCTCCCTAAAAATTATAACTTTGATAATTTAGACTCTGAGAAACTTCCATCTATAAGAGCCAGAATAAATCTCTCGTACGTATATATGTTATTAGATAATAGAATTCTTGTATTTCAGCCAAATACTACAAACTTTAGAGATACTAAATCTTTAAATTACATAGGCCAAGTAGAATGAAAGGATATTGTAATCGATGATTTTTATGTAGATAATGATAATGAAATTTTCGTAGCGAGTAGTAATTGAGTGTATAAATTAGAATTTGAGGTAAGTGATAATGGATTGATAGTAAAATAAAAAGAGCTTACAGCTCTTTTTATTTTATGTTCTAAATGTATTTTTTTCTATAAATTCATCTACTTGTTTCTGTAATTCTTCAGAAATAATTTCATTACTTGAAACTATATTTACATCTTCGTCCTCTTCAAAGGCTTCAATCATTTTTGTAAATTTCAGAGCTTTATCAAAATCGTCGATTTCCATTTCATTATCTGGTATATAATCAAGCTTAGATTCAAAAATCGATATATTTTTATTTACGAAAAAATCTTCAACACTCTGTAAATCCTCAGGTGCTGTAATAATTTTTACATATCCAGCTTCGAGCATTATATCCTGCGCATCTGTTTCAAAAACGAGCTCTTCTATACTCTCATAGCTGTGTAAGCTTGGGTCAATAAATATAACTCATTTTGAGTGGAACATCCAAGAAACTGCACCAGATTCTCACATATTTCATCCATATTTTGAAAATATACTTCTCACATTAGAAACCGTTCTATTTTTATTATCAGTGAGTGTAGATATGAGTAGGGCTACTCATCCTGGAGCATATCATTCATAAATAATTTCAGATATTTGTGCTGCATCTTTATCTTCACCTGTTCATTTTTTAATAGCTCTATCTATGGTGTCGTTTGGGACTCATTCTTTTTTTGCTTTGTGTATTAGTGTAGCAAGGGTAGGGTTGTCTTCAGGGTTTCATCATTTTTGAGCTGCGATTGCAATAAGTTTGGCATGCATAGAAAATACTTTTCACTTTACAGCATTTACGGCATTTTTACGGGCTTGTACTACAGGACCTCTTCACATATATGTATAATTAATAAGGTAATTTATAGTATATTATACTATTTGTTTTACTTGTAAAGATTTGAGAGTCATAACTTACTCAGAAAAAAAGAAAAAACTTTTGCAAGAAATAGCTTTTTATATACAATCTGTGAGCTTTCTTTGAAATACAAGAAATTTACTTTGTTTATTAGAAACTATGACATCATTTGCTATATCAGCTGACATCAGAGATGTAAACCAAAAAACATCTCAACTTAGAGCCGAAAGAAAGGTTCCAGGTGTTGTCTACGGAAAAACTCAAGAACCAATTTCTTTAATTTGTGATGCTTCTGATTTTCTCAGACTTCATAGAGGAGCAGGTGAGAGTAATATCGTAAGCCTAAAAGTTGGAAAACTTGAATTAGAAGTTCTTATTCAACAAACTCAAAAACATCCAGTAAGTGGAGAATTTACTCATGTAGATTTTTACGCAATTACTAGAGGTGAAAAACTTACTGCAAATATTCATCTAAACTTTGTGGGTGAAGCTCCAGCTACAAAAGAAGGATGTGTAGTTCAAGAAGTTATTAAAGAAATAGAGGTTAAATGTCTTCCAAGAGATTTAAAAGATCATTTTGACGTTGATTTATCTGTATTAAAAGAAGAATGAGATGCAATTAGATTCTCAGATCTTGGTATTGATACAGAAAAATATGAAACACACCTCCATGATGAAGATACGATTGTAACTTGTAGTGCTCCAAAAGTAGTGGTTGAAGAAGAAGAGAGTGATGAATCTGAAGAAGGTGAAACTCCAGAAGGTGAAACTCCAGCAGAAGGAGAAAACACAGAAGAAAACGCATAGTTAAAATTGAAAAACAAAACTTCCTCTATACAATCTAGAGGAAGTTTTTTATATTAAAAATAATTTAAGAACACTATGAAAGTATGTGTATGGGGAAAATGAGAGCAAGCAAGTACTTTAACTGATAAGATTCGGCTCGTTTTAGAAGAGCTGGGTCTAACAGACTTTGTAATCGTTGAGACTACAAATGATAGTAGTATCAAAGAGGAGTTAAATATCACAGAGCAGTCAGCTCTTATTATAGAGGAAGAAAGTATTAATTTTAAAGATATGATATTTGAATGACTCATTCCAGAGCCAGAGGAGTTAAAATCTATGTTTATCTCGATAATATGATGAGGTTCAGCTTGATGATGTGGTTCTAAAGATGAAAATGGTTCGTGTGGGACGTGATGTTCTTGTTAATAAAAAAGCTTAGAAATTTTCTAAGCTTTTTTATATGTAGTTATTATTGAAAGAGATCTTCTTCTGGTGGTATTGTTGTATCTTCAGATTCTTCACTTTCTTGCTCTGGCTCTGGGGTAGTTTGAGTCTGAGCTTCTTCATCTCTTTTAACAATCGTATAGTAATCAGTATAAACTATAGAGCCATTTTCTCAGTAGTAATCAACCCGATATTGATTCGTTCCTGATTCAAGTGTTTCAAATCTTTCAAATGCGTGGTACCTCCAAGTACTCCCATTAAACGATGCGAGTTTAAAACCGTTAACTTCAACTTTAGAAATATTTTCAGCTGTGGTTAATCCTCTAATTGTTACTTCAGAACCTGTAGTTGAAAATTTTCCACTTGCAGCAGGTTGCGTAAATACAAAATTTGTTGCATCAACTCAAAATGTCGTAACCCCTTGAGAGTTAGTGTCAGATGTTGTTTGAGAAGTGCTTGTTTCAGATCAGGAGTTTTGGTTAGGAGTATTTGTGTTAGTACTAGGATTTCAATTATAAAGTGTTATAACATTTTTATCTAATACAGCTCTATTATCATCATAAATCTTAACTACTATATCATTTACACTTTGATTTGTGCTTACTTGCGTGACAACAAATGTTTTATCGGCAGATATTTCAGCTTGTTTTCCGTTAATGGTTACAAGTTCTACAGATTCACTCAAAACTTTTCCAGTAATATCAATCGAAGCTGCATCAATGTTTCACTCATCTCTGATACTGTCAAAACTGAGGAAAACTCATACTTCTCATTGTAAACTGCCAGTAGAGCTAAGGTCTGTGGATTCGTTATTTTCTTCCTGCTCTTCACTACTAGCTTTATTTAATACACTTATTCCGTCATTCTCAATAAACCAGTCACTACTTTTAAAATAACTATCAATATTTCATTTATCTCACGCAAGATCTGCTTCTCAGTCTGCAGCATATTGTCGAGCTATACTAAGTTTTTGTCATGAAACCATTGAAGTTGCAGCTCATCATAGATTCGTTATTTTAGCGCTTCAGTCCAAGACATATATAGTACTACTTGCTTCATTTTGAGTGAGGGAGAGAATACTACCAGCCGGAGATTCAATATTTACATATCTCATTGCAATTTTGGTATTTTCAGCAAGTGTAACCCAGGCATCACTACTGTATAGCGAAAGGCTCGCATCTTCATTGTATTTTAACTCAGCTACCTTATTGAGTGATATACTGTTATTATTCTCAAAAGTAAGATTAACAATTCATTCCTTAACAATTACGCTTTCTCACTTATAGAGAGAAGCTCACTGTTGTATTTCTTTTCTCTCATCTCATGGATACATAATAAATGCTTGAGTTCCTTCAGTCGAAAAATTAACACTAACAGGATTTATATTTTCGCTCGTTTCAGTATTTGTAGACGTTTGAGTATCATCTCCTCAAAAAACACTAAATAACAGTATTATAAGTATGACTCAACCTACTATTGGAACTAAATAATCCTTAAAGGTATTTTGCATTGCATTTCTACTTCTATTTCGACTCATGAGGGCTATATCTTATTGAAATATAATATAGATAATTATAACTAAAAGTTTATAAATACAAGAAAAAGCAATTAGTATAAAATTATACAATAAAATAAGTAATAGTATATATGTATTTTTTGGAAAGGTCAGAGTTATCCCTATAATCTGCGGGCTAGTTTATTTTGTTTTACAATTAAAATTATGAAAAACGTACTAGGTGTAATGATGTTAGTAGCTCTAATGGCTCTTGCTTCTTGTGGTGCTGATGAAGCTATAGATACTGTTGTTGAAGGTGGTGAAGCTGTAGTTGATACTGTAGTTGAAGGTACTGAAGAAGTTGTTGATTTTGTTGACGGTGACGATGACTCTGAAATTATAGAAGATGAAATGGATGGTGTTGATGACGCTGACATGACAGATGAAGAAATGATGGATGACGCTTCTACTGGTGATGACGCTATGATGGAAGATGATATGTCTGACGAAGAAATGATGGAAGACGATGCAATGATGGAAGACGATGCAATGATGGAAGTTGACGCTGAAACTACTGTTCAATAGTATTTTTTGTAAAACTTATTAAAAATAATCTCTTAATTATAAGAGATTATTTTTTTTTGTATAGGTATAATTTGGTGAGATTTTTTGTTTGAGGTATGAAATTCGGTAGAGTATGTGCAATTTATAAATAAATCTTATGAGATGATGAATAATAAAACTTTGATAGGGATATTATTGATACCACTAACACTTTTTTGAGCTGTCTATGCTGCAAATACAATACGGGTTATTATTTCTGAAACAACAAATGATGCATCCTGACCAAAGTCTTATGATGGACAAGAGCTCTATATACAAGATGGAGCAATAAAGATTATTAATCTTGATAATGACACAAGCTTAGAGGGGGATTATTTTACTGGATTTTATCATGACACTGTTTATTGACCATTTGAAATGGATTATAGTGTTTACCCTTGAAATTCTCAAAGAGTCAGTATTACTTCAGAGATAGTTACAAACTGTGATGACAATCTCACTCATGTTTGATACAAATTAGATGGATTCTCATATAATGAAGAGTTTTGAGCAATGAATTTTAACGACACTGACACTGGAAATTTTGTATATATTTGTGTTCCTCGTCTGGAAAACAGTGAGCTGAGTTCTTACTTATGAGGAAATGCATATAGCAAATATATTGGTACACAGCATTTTGGTGGCATAGAGTTTGATGCATTTGTAGATCGCTCTATTGATCATAGTTCTGAGGGGAGATATGTACGAGTTGATGGAGTTACATCATCACAAAATGAAAATACTAATATTGAAGAGTTTGAAAATGACATCCGAGTTATATGAAATGTAGAAAAATCTTGACTCAGAAAAAATATTCTACAAAAAGTTTATGCAGCGATATTAAAGGCTCCTATTTCTAATGGAACTAGGCAGGTAAACTCACTGAGTGATAGTAGTTGGACTAACGGAGCTTGATGATGAACCGTATTACTGAACGGCACAGTTTTATATTATTGAGATTTGAATGGTGATTTAGTGCGAGTCACCTGATCATCAGATATTTCTTGAGTTAAAACTTTAGTTGTTGAAGGGGGTGATATATTTATTGATAGTAATATAATAGATAATATATGAGATAACGATACCTTATGACTCATCGCTATACAAAAATCTGGAATAGGTTGAAATATTATAATTGATAACGATGTTACAGATATTCATGCGGTGATGTATGCAGATAGGTCAGTTTTAAGTTCTGTTTGATGAACTATTGCTACAGGAAACACTACAGATTCAGATTTAGCAAATCAGTTATATATACATGGATCGGTATTTTCAGAAAATACAACATGATGAGCTATACAATCTCCATTTATTTGTCCGTTTTTTGAAGATAACCTGTGTGATGAAAATCTTGCAAAAAAATATGATTTAAGCTTTTTGCGTAGGTATCTTTTAGTAACAGAGGTTGATGATGAATGAAATCCAACATGAAATCAATTCGCAGCAAACAGTTGAAATGAATCAGAAATGTGAGACGGTGATGATACTAATACTGAATCTCAGGTAGGAAAAGCTTGATATAGAAAATACCCATTAGTGATAGAATATAATCCTGCAATCCAAACCTCTGCTCCACCATTTTTTGCGGATTAAAAAATATTCTTACATTTTGTAAACGTGAATATATTGAAACACAAGAAAATGAGTGCTAATATATGTATATTAACTACTCATTTTTTTTATGAAAAAAATAATATTAATATTTTTACTGCTATTTCTTAGTGTAGGGATAGTAAGGGCTGCATCAGTAGCATCAAATGTAACAGAAGTTAAGCAACCATCAAACTACACAACCCCAAGTGGCTATGAGCCTAAATGATACATTGGGAGTATAATTTCACAAATATTTGATCCAGTATGACAAATACTATCAGACTACGTCTTAGCCTTTCAAAATATTATAAACACAGACAATACTGTTCCAGTATGGAATTCAAGTACTAAGGTTTTTGAGGTTGGAACAATTACAGACACGGGTACAAATATAGGTATTTGAGAGAGTAATCCATGAGAAAAGTTATCTGTTAATGGACGACTTTCAATAACCTGAAATCCAAATTCAGATGATGATGTGTGAGACCGACTGTATAATGATGGTCGATATGTAAACGTATGAGAAAGTATTAACGGTGATACTATTCAAGATGGGACAATAGATAGTAGTGAAATACAAAATGGAAGTATTTGAGAAGTAGATTTAGCGCAAAACCAAATAGATGATTCAGAGATTCAAAATAACTCTTTGACCGCGTCATCACTTGCGGCTAATTCAGTGGGAAATAGTGAACTCAACAATTCTGAATCTTTTTCTATGGCATGATTGACTCTGTACTCTGATGCGACTATAAATGGAATGACTTTTGGGAGAGGTGGAGGAAATAGTTTTTCTAATACCGCAATTTGACCATACGTATTAACTGGAAATTCGTGAACATATAATACGGCAATATGATATGCTTCTCTTCGAAATAATTCAACGTGACGATTTAATCTATGAATTTGACCTAACACTCTTACGACAAACACTACTTGATCATATAATATTTGATTAGGGTATAATGCTCTAAGAAGACTTTCTTCAAACGGGACAAATATTGCAATAGGTACTAATGCTCTAGAGGATACTACCTCCTATGCTGGAGTAGCTGTATGACATTTAGCCTTAGACGGTGTAACTACCTGAGCTTGAAATACTTGAGTATGAAGTTCGGTTATGAGAGGACTAAGAACCTGACAGTTCAATACTAGTATATGATACGAAGCAGGGAGAAATATTTCTACAGGTTCTAGAAATGTAGCAATTTGATACGCAACACAGGTGCCGAGTGCTACAGCGTCTGATCAACTTAATATAGCCAACAAAATTTATTGAGTTTCAAACGGTAACATTGGGATAGGAACTTCTGGACCAACTCAAAGATTAGATGTAAATGGAAAAATTAGAATGAGAAACCAAACTTCTAATAGTGATAGTAATGATACCGTTGCAACTAAAGGGTATGTTGATAATAAAGTATCATCATCTTCTTCAATAGAAGTTTGATGAATATGTTTTGAACCTAGAAGAGCTGAACTTTGTTATTGGAATTGGTCTTGAACATGAAATGAACGTCATTGGGTGATTTCGCCTGATACGTGTTGAAGAACGGTTGAAGCTGTTACCAACTTTTTAGTTGAATGTGGTTTTTCTGGATAGATTTATTTTTAAAGCTTTGACATGTGCTATTTTTAAAATATTATTATGGTATGAACACAAAACAGAACAGGAACCTGCAACCCCTTATCCCTTCTATATAGTAGGGAACTGTTTTAAGATGTAACAATCTAAAAAATCTCTCCTGCTATATGGGAGGGATTTTTTTGACTTTATTTATCTAACAAAATAATTACCATGGGACCGATTACGAAAAATACTGATTAAATGATAGGGCAATAGAGCTCATAGAAGATGTTTTCTGAGATATCGAAAATGCGACTCAAAAAAATATATTTGATGTACTTTCTGTGCAACATTTATTAGAAAAGAACATTATAACTCAGAGATGGAGAATTCAGGGAAAAAAGAAAAGATGAGGACATCTCCATAGAGATAAGTTCTTTAAATAAATACTACAACTAATTATAACACTATGCTACAACTCTCAAAATTTCCATTTAAGACCCTTAAATCAGCTCCAAAAGTGAGTGATAACAAATCTACAAGCCTTCTCTTACAAGGATGATATATCAGGCAAGCTATGGCCGGTGCGTATGAGTTTCTCCCAATGGGGCAACGGGTACTTCATAATATAGAGCAGGTTATCCGAAAAGAAATGGACGATGCAGGATATCATGAAATGCTCATGACGATACTCACACCAAGAGAGTATTGGGAGACAACTAATCGCTGGGAAATTCCTGAATACTTTAAAGTTCCAGGTCACGGTAGTACTGAATACCGTATTGCTCCAACTAATGAAGAAAATGTCACTCCAATACTAGGAGAATTTATTCAATCCTATAAAGACCTCCCAACTTGTGTGTATCATATCCAAAAGAAATTTCGAAATGAAAAACGTGCAAAGTCTGGACTCCTAAGAGGTCGAGAATTTATTATGAAAGATGCATATTCATTTCACGCGAATGTGGAGGATTTTGATGTGTTTTACGCGGAAGTAAAAAAGGTATACATGAGATGTTTTGATAACTTATGACTGTGAGCTGATACAGTGATTGCGGACGCTGATGGTGGAGCTATTTCAGATAAAAATTCTCATGAGTTCCAAACCTATCTTTCAGTATGAGAGGATATAATTGTGTCTGATTCATCAGGATACTGTTATAATTTAGAGCTTGCTTCAGGTGTACCTGATGATAAAAATATATCTGAGTCAGAGCATACTATGGAGTACATAGATTCAGTTCCAGAAATTGTGAATATGGACAAAATGACAAAGTATTTCGATGCTCCTAACTGGCAAATGCTCAAAACAGTAGTATATAAGCTTGAAAGATTAGGAAAATATATTGCAGTTGCAATAAGAGGTGATTTAGATATTAATGAAATAAAACTTCGTAAGTTTATAGCTGAAAAATACGATGATACATTTGTTTTAGCAAATGAATCTGATCTAGAAGCGTTAGGAACGGTGAGAGGATTTATTTCTCCACTTTCAGATAGTAACTTAAACCTTGAGTGTTATGCAGATGAATCTTTGAAAACAGTTAAAAATTTCTTTGGGGGAGCTAATGCGATTGCTAAATCAACGAAAAATGTAAATATTTCTGACCTTGCTATTTCTGAATTTTGAGATTTTTCAGAGCCGATAGAGGGATTTACCTCAATACATGTACCAGGAGAAAAATTGGTATTTAAAAAAGCTTCTGAAGTAGGGAATATTTTCCACTTAGGTACAAAATACTCAAAACCATTTGGACTTAGCTATCTTGATGAAAATAATAAAATGCAGGATGAAGTACAAATGTGATGTTATGGTATCGGGGTATCTCGTCTCATGGGAGTTATGGCAGAATACTTTATGACCGAAAAAGGTATTGCGTGGCCAGATCACATTGCTCCGTATTCATATTATATTATTGTAATGTGAGAAAATAATCTGGATGCGGCTCGAAAAATAGCCGAGGATTTAGAAAAATCAGGTGAAACTGTTATTTTGGACGATAGAATGGGAAGGAAAGATTGATTTTGACAAAAAGCAGGAGACTGCGAACTGTGGGGAATTCCAAATAGAATTGTAATTTCTCCAAAGACATTAGAGCTTTGAGGATATGAATTGCTAATAAGGGGAAAAAAAGAAGAAATAATAGAAATATAATATATTATTGACTATTTTTGATTAAATCATATAAAGAAGTACAACTTTATATGATTTTTTTATGAATACACTAAAAAACTGTGCTGCTGCAGCAGTATTTTCAATACCAACAACATCAGTAAATTGACAAGAAATAACTATTCCAGAGATCCTGGAAGTAATACCTTGAGACGTCCAACTTATACTCCAAGAATTACCACTTGGTGAATTGAGCTTTTCTGGATATTGAGAGTCAAGCTCAACATTTATATCAAACAGTGAAAGGGAGATAGGATATAATTTTACTGTTTTATGAAGAGATTTACGAGTGTCGTACGGTCATGGAGTTAGTGGCTGAAATTTTTCAAATTCTTTTTATTTTGACCAAAAATTCATTCCACCTCAGATAGTTATTCCACAAGACATAAATATTCCAGATTTTTATTTACAATGAAATATATTTGGTAGATTTCAATACGACTATCAAAGTTTAGAACTTGCAGCTCAAATAAGAGAATGAAAAAATTGTGAAATCTGGTGAGGAGTTTGAGTGACCGAGTATAGTTTTGAAGTTGTTACCCAAATAGATGCTACATGAGAATCATTGTGAACAAATTATGATATTGAATGAACTTTTACAGCTGATTGAAAAGAAACTCTATATAATCCGTTTTTAACTACAGATATACATTGTGATTTTCCTACTTGAAATGATTGAAATGTATTACTTGACTCTAATTTCCACTTTGAAGTTTGAAACGCAAGTGTAGAACTTAGGGCAGGCTATCAATATCAATTCTCTCCTCAATTTGCTCTATGAGTTTGAGTAGGTATTCAATATCATGATTATTATGAAGACCTAGAAGTGTTCTCAAATTTTTCAGATGGATGGTGAGATATAAATCCGCATGTGACTTTTCAAATTGATAACAAAAGAAGTAGTATAATTTGAATTATTACTGATGATACTGCTCATATTAATGTAGAAATATTCTTTTAACCCATAAAATAGTTTCCAAATAGCATGAGTGCCGCGCTTGCAATTGAGAGTCAGAGAAATGCAATAGGTATTCACATTGCCATCCAATCTTTGCTATGGATTTTCTGTCATGCAAGTTCTAGCTTTGCCATAACTACCAGGTTTGCAGTAGATCATATAGGAGAAATGTTTGCTCCAAAACCAACTCAAAACACAAGTGCCCACCAGAGGATATTCGTGCCCGGGATTCATTGAGATTCAAAAAAACCTATAATCGGAACCATAGCAATAGTCATAGGAATATTATCTATAATTGCTGTGAGAATAGCTGCTCACCATAGGAGCACTATGGCAGTAGCTACTATATTAGTTTCTACTCAATCAGCTATGAGTGTAGCTATATAATCTAGTACTCATGCTGCCTCAAGTCATCAAACTAGTATAAAGAGAGATGTAAAAAATAGAAAGACTGATAGTTCTAGTTTTTTAAGATATTTCTGAGGGTTATCATGAGGAGCGACTAAGAGGAGAATACAAGCAGCACCAAGAAGCGCTACCGTGCTAGCAGCTAAATGCAATGCGTGGTGAAAGAAAAATAAAAATATAACGAAACTCAATACAAAGAGGCTTTTTTTAAGTACAATAGGCTTTGTAATAGACTTATGTGCCTTAATCTCCATAAGTTTTTCTATATATTTTGGCTTTACTTTATTGTCTCACTGACATGAGTAGAGTATGTATAGCAGCGCAGATATCCAAGCGAGGGTAACTACGGGGAGGGAGTATGTGAGAAAAGTCATAAAACTAAAACCAGCAACAGAACCAATAATGATATTTGGAGGATCTCATACGAGAGTCCCTACTCAGGCAATATTTGAGAGTATAGCCTGACTCATAAGTAGGGGGATAGGGTTAAAATGGAGTATTCTAGTGATAATGAGTGTAATAGGAGCTACGAGGATGATAGTAGTTACGTTATCTAATATCATAGATGAGAGAGAGGTAAATACTCACAGAGCAACAAGGAGCTTCCAGTAAGTTCCGTGAGTTCTTTTTGCAATAGTGATTGCAAGATACTCAAATACACCAGTTTTTTCCATGACAGCTACAAGAACCATCATACCTCATAGTAAGAGAAGAGTTGGGTAATCAACAGAGTTTTGGATTTGTTCATGACTATACCAACCTAGCATTCATCATATGGTTGCCATAGCAACAGCTCAGCAAAAAGCAATGAGAGATCTATGTACCTGCTCTGAAAGTATCCCTATAAATGTTATAGCAAAGATAAATATTGATATCCAAAAAGGGGTGAAAAACTCCATTACAATTAATTCAAAAAGTATATATAAAATAATATCATATATAGCTTTGAGTTACAAAAAAAGACTCTGTACAATGAGTCTTTTTTTGTTTTTATACTGCGACAGGAGCTTTTATAACTCAGTGTGATTTATATCCAATAAGCTCAAAGTCTTCCCACTCAAGATTTTCTATATCTTCAAGCGTTTTGAGTGTCTTGTTGATTTTGAGTTCTGGGAGTGGAAGAGGTTCACGAGTTAATTGCTCGTTTACTTGATCCACGTGGTTATCATAAATATGTGCGTCTCACAGAGTATGTACAAAAGTTCCGGCTTTTAAGTCAGTAATTTCAGCTATCATCATCAGTAGGATGGAGTAGGAAGCTATATTAAACGGCACTCCTAAAAATATATCTGCTGATCTTTGGTAGAGTTGTAAGTTAAGAATATTATTTGTGGTATCGACATTAAACTGGAAAAATGCGTGACACGGAGGCAGGAGCATATCATCTTTCTGGGCTGGATTCCATGCTGATACAATAATTCTTCTATCTGTAGGATTATTTTTTATAGTATCAATTACACTTCTTATTTGGTCGACTCAGCTGCTATTTGTATCCGTATTTCCTGTTTTAAACGCGTGAGAATGTCAGCCGTTAAAATTTCTCCACTGATGTCCATAGACAGGCCCAAGATCTCACCATTTTACGACAAATTCATCATCAGCAGGGAGCTGTTTGATTTTATTTATAAAAGCCTTTTTTTCTGCAAGCCACGGCTCTGAGTGTTTTTCATATTTTTCTGCTAGTCCATTTTGTTCAAGGTAGTTTTGAAAGGGCCATTCATCCCATATGTGACAGTTTCTATCTACGAGGTATTTAATATTTGTCTCTCCTCTGATGAGCCAAATAAGCTCTACTACTATGATTCTCAGAAAAGTTTTCTTAGTAGTTACGAGAGGGAATCCATCAGCAAGGTTGTATCTGGCTTGCATACCAAAGAGACTTGTTACACCAGTCCCTGTTCTGTCATCTTTGTGGACTCAGTGCTCTTTTATTTCTCTGAGTAAATCTAGGTATTGCTTCATAGTAGAAAAATTAAAAAATTATTGTTGAGGAGTAAATATATTTTAGATATATTTCTCTATTTCAGGAGCGAGTAAGTCCGTCCATGTTTCAACGTCATACTTTCCAGATTGCATCATCTCTTTAAGTGTATTATAACTTACAAATTCTCAACTTTCTAACTCACCATCTTCCATTACAGGATTAAAATTTTGAGTTTTAATTATATAGGAAACTCCGATATGTACCTCTCAAACAGGATTTCTATCATCATTTATATATCAGATTGGAAATATGTCACTAATATTTTCTGCTTTTAAATTAATTTCTTCCTCGAGTTCCCGTGATAGACAGTCTCTTAGTGGGTTTTCTACATCTTCATCTTCGCGCTCTAGATGTCATCCTACTCAAATTGAGAGTTTTTCATGGAGTCTTACGTCACCTGCTGCTGAGTCTTTTCATCATCTGGTATATACAAATATATCGTTATCTTCATTGAGAACAATAGCGTATGTAATGGGCTGTTTATAGTCCGTATTTTCTTCTGCTTCACCTCGAATCATGAACTCAAAGTTTTCTAAGATTTTTGTTTCAAAATTAGAATCCTGCGTCGTATACACTTTACTTTCTCTCTCTACATCTGAGAATAAATGAGAGTTTTTTACGACCATAACTTCTCGCTTCATTTTATCTGCAATTATTTGGTTCATTTTTATATTATTTTAGTAAGTATTTTTTGTGTAATTGTATCAACAGGAAGTATATTACCATCTTTACAGCAGGGTACAGCTTCCCAAGTATCTGAGAAGTGCTTTACGACCTGAAGTGCAGCCTGGTAGGCATCGCTCATATGATTGTCATCTGCTTCATGTATATCTTTATTACTCCCATCTTTTATATATTCTCGATCTTGCTTGGCTTCTACCATTCGTTGGCTCACTTCTGGTGGGACATCGAGAAACAATACCTTGTCTGGTTTTGGAATTCAGAGTATTTTATATTCAAGCTCTGAAAGCCAATCAAGAAACTCTATTCGCTTTGTATCATCCTTGATTTTTCCTGCTTGATGTATCATGCTCGCTGATACATATCTATTAGAAATGATATAATCATAATCAGAGAAAGTATTTTCCGCGTCATGTAAATCATCATATCTATCAAGCGCGTAAAACAGACTTGCTCTTTTTGCTGAAATATTTGCCCCGTAATCACCGTTTAAGTATTTCTCTACAAAATACGCAGCTGTATTTCCGTATCTTGGATAGTCTAAAAGCAGAACTTTTTTTCAAACTTTTTCGAGCTCTGCTACTATAAGTTTGGTTTGAGTTCCTTTTCCAGAACCATCAAGTCAGTCTATTACGATGAACATATATATTCTATAATGAAGTATATTTTTAGTATACAAATAAGTATCCTAACGCGCAAAGTAAAGTATCTTTTGTTGTTGAAAAAATGTGGAGAAAAAGATATTTTTTACTTAGCTAGTATTTTAATTATAATCATATTAATATTTCATTTTAAAAATACTTATGCTCCGAGATATAAACTTTATAAACATTGCCTATGAATTAGCAAGTGCCTCAAAGTGTGTATCTCGTCAAACTTGAGCCGTAATTGTCAAATGAGGAAGAATCGTATCAACAGGATACAATGGCACTCCATCATGATATATTAATTGTTGTGATTATTGGGAAGGAAAATATACCAAGGATCATCACGATTGGTCGTATAAATATGAAATTCATGTAGAAATGAATGCGATTGTTTGGGCTGCAAGAGAGTGAATAGCCGTAGAGGGAGCTACTATTTATTGCACGTATGAACCGTGTTTTGATTGTACTCGCGCTATTATTGCAGCTGGACTAAAAAGGATTGTATTTGCAGAAAAATACAAACATCATACCTGAGACGAGATTAAAGAGTATGTGGAACAAAACGGAGCAACAATTTCTCACTTAGAGCGATCAGTGTCTTAGATAGAGCTAACAATACTAATGTATTTTTTTCCAAAATTATTAATTTCTTCAAATCCAGCTTTTCCATCAGTGAGTTGGTAGACTCATTTGAGCGTCTCATATCACTCTGCTATTTTATTTTGCGATTTGAGCTCTCATAGAGCATCGTGGATAGCTGCTCACTTTCCCAGCATATTTCATAATTGTCTGTTTCTACTTGCTCCAAAGCATGTAGCGATGAGGTCTCAAGAGAGGGCATAGTCTGTGAAATCGATATTTTCATCTCAATTCAGGAGATGAATAACTCACTTCAATTCTTCTAAAAGTTTCGCGAAATAATATCACCGTGAACTTGCACCATATCATGCTCATTCGTAGTATCAGAGTATGAGCGCTATTATATTTTTCAGCGCTGCGTAGAGCTCTGTATTTTTTGTGTTTCAAATTTTTAGATTGATATCGAGCGTATCTGATATAAATAATCTCTGGAGCTGTGATGCGATATCAAAGTCCTCACAGATTATATCAGCTCAAAGTATTTTATTTTCTACAAGTTCCCCAGCAATCATTCATCCAGCGAGATAAGCATACTGATAGTCAGTCCCCGAAAGTACTTCACTGAGTTTTTCACTCACTGTCTGCATGCTGGTATTATCGATTCATTTTGAGAGGTTGAGGATAGTAACTCCTGCTTTTAGATGCGTTTTCATGCTATCAAATGCTCCAGAGACGAATTGACAAGGGATAATAGATATAATCAGATCAACTTCGGGAAGAAAATCATCGGTGTTTGAGATAAGTTGAATATTCTCAGGAAGTTTTACACCAGGAAAGAAATAAGGATGCATTCTCGTTTCTGAAACGCTGTTGTAGATGTCGGGATTTATTTCACTTGCGTATATGATATGTTCAGGATTGTTTTCCCCAAGATGCTTTGCGATAGCAAAACCAAACGCTCAGAGTCAGAGGATAAGTATTTTTTGCATAAAAATCATATTCCTATCTTGAATTCTTTCCTTTTACTAAAAAGGAAAGAGGCTGCAAATAGGTGAAGTTAGACTGTAGCCCTCCTCCTTTGATTACAAAGGAGGAGATTCAGAGGTGGAATTAAAACTTATTTCAAGTATAAAAAAAACACTCCTTTTGTAAAAAAGAAGTGTTTCGACAATATTATTTCTCAAGCTTATCAATATAAAGCTCTCCATTAAGGTGGTCAATTTCATGTTGCACTATTACTGACGCAAGTCCTGAGAGTCTGATGACTTTTTGTTTCTGTTTTTCATCATAGTAGGAAAGCTTTATTTCTTTATGACGCGCTACAAATCATTTTTTTGCTTTTGGGAGAGAGAGACATCATTCTTCAATATCACATATTTTTTCCTGAGAAGCCTCAAGGATTTCTGGATTAATCATCATAATAGTTGAAAAATTTTCATCTTCCCAATCTCGCAGAAGACTTACAACCATAATTCTTTTGGTAACTCATATTTGAGGAGCAGCGAGTCAAACTCCAGCATGATCAGGATTTTTTATGTAGGTAACCATTTCTTTTCCAAGTTTCACATACTGCTTCCACTCAGATTGTTTAATCGGTTCACAAATAGTTCGGAGGACTTTATTATCTTTTCAGGTTTCTATCTTCAGCATTTCGCATTCTTAGTATATATATACAAAATTATATAGGAAAAATTATGAGTTTCAACACACATTCTGTATTTATTTTTCTAATCCTAACCTGAATCCTTTCCTTTAACAAAGGAAAGGGGCTACAAGAGAATAAAAAATACTGCCTCCTGCCTTTTCCAAAGGTAGGAATTCAAGGAAGGATTAGAATCATGAAAATTACTAATAAGTAACTTTAAAAAAATAATTTGTCAACTCATACTCACTATTTTTGCTCCCTAGA
>JAHDCR010000007.1:0-7071 GCA_020629795.1 Candidatus Altimarinota bacterium | reverse complement strand
AGTAACTTTAAAAAAATAATTTGTCAACTCATACTCACTATTTTTGCTCCCTAGAGTTTTGCTCAGACTTATTTTTTATGCTACTGTTATTAGGAATGTAATTACCTCTGATATACCTTATGAAACATATTATACAGAAATTTTTGAGCTTTGTACTAGTAGCAATGCTGATTACTCCAATATCTGCTTTTAGTGCAGTATCGGATGATGAACCAGTATATACAACATTGCGAAGTATTGATTTAGGTACTTTTAATGAGTATCGATATAGACTTACGGAACAATTCTTTATCCTTAGAGAGTGATTTACAATAGATAACTCTCTTGATGTTGATACTATCCTGCGTATTGCAGCACTCGCTGATGAAGGGTATAAATATTTACCTGATAATCTCGTAAATAAAAACTATCTCTCGGCTCTCAAGACGGATTTACAAAAAGGAGCAAAATACCCAGGAAATGAAACAGCCTATGCTGAAATTTTAGGGTGACTTGCTGATTATATCGAAAAAGTAGAAATTGATTCTATATCAGGTTCGATCGAAGGTTCACCAATATCTGGAAATGCTCCATTGGTTACAACACTCAGAGCAAAAGTACAAGACCCTACAGGTACCAAAGTCTTAAACGGAAACTATACTTGGTGGATTGATGTAGCAGGTGAAAAGCAAGTTATTGGGAGAGGACCATCAATTAACTATAGTTTTAGAGAAGAATGAAAATATTCAGTATTTTTAGATGTTACATCATCACACAAAAATGCAGGATGATTTACAGATGTACTTCCATATCGTGAAAGAGTAGATATAAATGTAAATGAAAAAGTTGCTTCACTTATTATCAAGGTAAATAGTGATACGGTTAGTGATAATACTATATTAAAATTCACACCAGATGATGCAGCATATGGACTCCTGTTTGATGCTACGAGCTCAACACCAACTTCAGGAACGAGATTTAGCTCAGTATCATGGGATTTTGGAAATGGAGTTACAAGAAGTTATTCATGAAATCCAAAAATAGAGAGAATCATATATGGGAGAGAAGGTGACTATGAAGTTCGTCTGACAATGGTAACAAACGAATGAAAAACAGTAGAAAGTTCATTTTTGGTATCAGTGCATGATCCAATAGCAACTATTGAAGTAAATAGAGAAGATGGGTATATTGGTGATAAATTTACTTTTGCAGCAAAGACCTCAGGAGTTTATAGAGATCTTACCTATAGCTGGGAAATCGTAAATATAGAGGCAGATAGAGTAATACATCAAGTAAGTGGAAAGGTATTAACCTACGCATTTACGGATAAGTGAAAATACAATGTGCGACTAAAAGTTAGACGAGCATCTGGAGAAATAGATCAAGATACTCGAATAGTCTATGTTACAAGTCAAACTCCAATAGCTGAATTTGAAACAAAAATTCCACAAAAAAATAAACCCAATAGAGTATTTTTTGATGCTTCTCGAAGTTTTGATCCGGATATTTCAGATGATGGAAATTTAAAATATGATTGGTTTATCAACGGATCAAGAGTGAAACTTCAGGATTCAAATGCAAATGGTTCAATCGGATATTTTACTTTTGATAGTATAGGAACACAAAGTGTGAATCTAGAAGTTACTGACTTAGACGGAATCACAGCTATTAAAAAATGAACAGTACAAATTGATTCAATATTATCAGTTGATATGTTTGCATTTCCGAGAGTTATTCAAAGAAATTGATTTATCAAATTTGTAGCCGAATCTCCAGAGGCAGAGCTATATGAGTGGGACTTTGGTGACGGGAAAAAGACAGGTGGAACACTGGATAAAGTAACACATACCTACGAGAAAAGTGGTTCATTTGATGTAACTCTGACAGTTTCTGATACGGATAACAATTCTAATACATATAAGCGAACCGTTTATGTAAGTGAGTCAGATATGCCTCTCGCTCTGATTAGTCCAAGTGCAGGTGGTTTGGAAATACCACAATATGATGCTTGAGCATGTCAGTGAGTCGGAGCATACATGGTTGATAGAGTAACGGCCATCAAACTCGATGGATCAGAATCTATCAATGTAGATGGGGAAACTACTGGATTAGAATACTCATGGAAAATTGGAAATGGTAAATTTGCCACTTCGGCAAGTGTAAATCATAAATTTGATGAAATTGGGTGTTTTCCAGTAAAACTCACGGTAAAAAGTGATAAAAATGGATCAACAGCAAGCCAAGAGATTATGATGAGTGTGCAAAATGTTCTTCCGACACTTTCTTCTCTTAAAGTCCAAGTTGAAGATCCAAATGCTGACCCTCTTATTGTGAGAGTACAAGCTGCTGGAGCGCTAGATCCAGATGGAGTTATTCAATCATATTTATGGTATTACTATACAGATACTGATAGTGAACCTCAAGATTTTAGAGCCACAGCTACATCCTCTACAGCTTTTGTTATACCAAAGATTACGGGTAACTACTATTTTGTAGCTATTCTCAAGGATAATAACGAAGCAAGAATTACATCGGAAGAAATTACAGGATCCAAGTATTTTACTACTATAACTGGAGACAATATCAATACTCCAATAGTAGATTTACAGGTAAATGATAACTCTACTGTAATAGGAGAAGAAATTACTTTTACGGCATCAGCAAAAAATATCCTGGGTCAAACCATTGATAAAGATGCAAGTTTTTCTTGGGATTTTGATGGTGATTGATTTTATGATACACAAACTTCAACTCCTACTACAACCTATAAGTTCAGAAAATCAGGAGAGTTCTACTCAAAGGTTAAGGTGAAATATAGAGGTATTAGTTCAACGAAAAATGTAACGGTAAACGTATGAAATAAACTCGTTGCTGACTTTGATTATATTTCAATTGGAAATAAAATTATTTTCTTTGATACCTCAAGTGGTCAGGTTGATTCTAGGACTTGGGATTTGTGAGATGGAACAAAGAAAACAGGGACGAACTTTACTCACACTTATACGGATGGGAAAGTATCTCATGAAGTAAGTCTCTCTATCGCTGAAGGTACAAAAGTAAAAGAAGTAACAAAAACTGTATCGAAAAACATAAAAAATATTCTCAAGACTAGATGAGATAAACTGGTAGTATTTACTTCACCTTTAGTTGAAGATGAAAAAATAGTTTTAGAAAACTCTAGTGAAAGAGTATTTGTCTACACAGGAGAAAGCACTCAGGATGCAGTTGAATATGCCATAGATTATGATACTGAAAATGATAGTGATTTTAATGGATGAGTTGATGATGATGCTGATAATAAAGGAACCGCAAGTTTTGTATCGTGAGATATAGCAGAGATCCCACTTAACGAGTTTAGTACACAAAATATACGAGTATTTTTAAGGGATGCTCAAGGAAATGTGATAGCGACTCAAGATATCACAATTGAAAAAACATATATTGAAGAAACAAATATTGATCCAGATACAATTGTTTTTGAATGAGTGAGTGAATCAGAAAAAGAAAAAATAGAAGCGCTTAAAGATATTCTAGTAAAGCTTCCACAACAACAAAAACTTCAATCACTTAGTTATGTTCAAAAACTCCAAGAAAACTGGAATGACCCAACAGAAAAAACACGTACTATCCTAGATTTCGAAAACTATATTTTCTGACTTAGATTGGAAAATGAAGATGAACTTATACAAATCTTAGAGTCATTATTGGTAGAAGGACAGGAGGATCAAAGCCAAAAACAAATTACCTATCAGGCACTCGTGAATCTCGTCCCACAAGAAATAATGTGTGAGGTAGAATCTGGAACGTGTTACGATACTATTATATCTAAACTAGAAGACATTAAAGCTTCTGATGATGTAGAGTACAACAAAGCACTTGGTAAAGAAATACTCCAGGTTATTGGTACTACGAGTGAAGACCTTATGACGAATACTCAAAAGTTAGATTTTAAAGCTATTTTAACCTCTCTTGTGTATGGATGAGAAGTATCTGAAATACCAGATGAAGAAAAACAAGAAGTAGTATGAGAAGGAGTGAGTGAATCAGAGTGAGAAACGACTTCATGAGCTATGGGATTACTCATCACAGTACTCAAATGGTTATTTATATTGATTCTCGTTGTTATTGGAATTATTGCGATATTCTACCTTATTTATCTCGTTTTCAATAAAGACAAATCTGTTGGTTTTTCAGAGTATATTCTTAGTATCACTTGATCAAAATCAGATACATCACAGGCTATAAGTAGTGATGTAGAGGACATTTTATGAGACTTTGAAGATACAAGTACGAAACCTACATCAGATATTCTCTCAGATGCTTCTAAAAATGTTGATCCACTCGCAGCTGCAGATACAAAGTCAGAGACTAAAACTCAGCTAGCTCAAGATGAAGTACCAGATTGGCTTAAGTGAAATTTTGCAGAAACTCCAAAAGAATCAAATGACGCAAATACAAAAACTCACTCACAGAAAAATTGATCGTCTCAAGCTAAAGCAAATAAGGTGCAAGAGCAAGCTTGATCAAAAGATACTACAAAAAAAACTGAGGGTGCTGTACCTGATTGGCTAAAAGGAGATACTCCTACAAGCAAGGACGCGAAAGAATCAAAAGATAGTAGTTCTAAAGATGAAAATAATCAGCAAGAGCAAAAAACATCAACACCAGGAAGTAACGCAAAACCAATAAAAAAAGAAGAATTTGATATTGAAAAGGAGACTGCAATAACTCCAGAAGATAATGTTCCAGATTGGTTAAAATGAAGTTTTGATGCCCCAAAAAAATCTGAGAGTGAAAACCAAGAAGCGCAAAAGAAGCAAGACTCAAAAAACGAAGCTACTCCTAAAAATACAGACGCACCAAAACCAAAACAACAAACACAAGCGCTAGCAGATTTAAATACAGCGAAATCATCATGAACTCCAACAACTCCAAAGCAGGAAGCAAAAGATAATACAACCTGAGCTACGATCAGTGATGATAATGTTCCAGATTGGCTAAAATGAAGTTTTGATACTCCGAAAAAATCTGAAACTGAAAAGCCAGAGACTGATAAGTCGCAGCAAGCAAAATCTCAAATATCCAAGCCAGCACCGAAAAAGCCAGTAGATGAAAATAAAAAAACTAAAAATACATCTACTACCAAGAGTAAAACTGTTGAAAAAAAATCTTCAGCAGAAAACAAGACCTCTACTCCAAGCAAAAAAACTGAGACTCCAAAAGAAAACGTATTAGATAAAAAGGATGAACTTTGGGATGACGGTATGAAAATACCAGATTGGCTTAAAGCTGACGATGAAAAATAATAAAAAGCGCATATGCGCTTTTTATTATTTTTTAATATAATATCATTTTGTTTTTTTACGCAGTGACTTATACTATGTGCATAATCTTATTACTATACAAACACAGCAGTGAATGACTTTACAGGTGAGGCACTAGATTTTCTCAAAGATATCATAATCATACTCGTTATAGTTCTCGTAATGAGAACATTTCTTATTATGCCTTTTAAGATAAACGGGCAATCTATGTATGAGACATATTATGATAGAGAGTTTATTATTGTAGATAGATTTTCATATAGAGATCTTCCTGTGTTTTGAAAAACCCAGGAGGTTGAAAGAGGGGATGTAATCGTTTTTGCTCCAGGAGTCAGTGACGAGAGAAAATACTTCATTAAGAGAGTTATAGCGCTCCCTGGAGAGACTCTCAAGATAGAATGATGAAATGTATATATCAAAGCAATAGGTGAAGAAGATTTTACTATATTGAATGAGGATGTATATCTTTCAGATGAAAACAATGGGGATACAACAGTAAAAAATGATACATCAGCATACGTGTATGAAGTCCCAGAAAATAGATACTTTGTTATGGGGGATAATAGAAATCACTCTACGGATTCTAGAAACTGTTTTCAAAGTTGTAGCGTGAGGACTAATTACGTAAAACCTGATGAAATTATAGGAAAAGTATTGGTTGATTTAGGATATTTTAACTTCAGAAATTTCACATTTACTCATCCAGAGCTAGATATTTCTACAAAACCTAAGTTTTTCTCTGGTTTGGCTGAATACGATTACTAGTCACTATGAATGCATTTTTTTATGTAGATAAACCGACGGGTCAAACAAGCTTTCAGGTCCTTCGTGATATGCGAAGGATTTTATGAGTCAAAAAAATAGGCCATACTGGGACGCTTGATCCACTCGCTACGTGAGGGCTACTTGTAGCTACATGAAACTATACGAAACTTATTTCTTATGTAGAAAAGGATTCTAAATCCTACAGAGCAGAGATAATGCTTAACGGAACATCTCCATCGTATGATAGCGACAGCGAAATTACATATTTACCAGAAAGTCAGCTAGAGGATTTAAAAAACAATCTGACTCTTGAAACTATTCAGGAGGTGATTGATACTTATTTTACAGGAGAAATAACTCAAATTCCACCAAAGTACTCAGCTCTTAAAATAGATGGAAAGCGAGCCTTAGATAGAACTCTCGCGTGAGAAGAAGTCATTATGAAAGAGCGCAAGGCTATCATACTCTCGTCAAAGATTATTTCGTTTGAGTACCCAAAACTTGTAGCTGAGTTTACAGTTTCAGCTGGAACCTATATTAGATCAATAGCTTTTGATCTCGGGGAGAAACTGTGAGCTGGATGATACCTCTGTAATCTCAGACGAACGTGAGTTGGAAAACTTACAGAGGATATGCTGCAAAATCTAGATGATATTTCTGCAGAAAATACTCTCTGAGTGGAGCAGATTTTTGGAGATAAAATATTTCACTTTGATGATGAAGTGGTGCTCAAGCGACTTTCAGATGGACAGCGAGTCTGGTGAGAATATGACTTCCCAGAAAATGAAAATATTTTCCTTTCTGACGGAGATATGATACGATATGTTGTAGAGTATAAGGACTCAGTTCTGCATCCTCGAAAAAAAATCGTATAAAAGTTTGCACTTCCCACTATTTTTTATACAATACCCGAGCTTATTTGTATGGGTTATTAGCTCAGTTGGTAGAGCAGCCCCCTTTTAAGGGGAAGGTCCTGGGTTCGAGCCCCGGATGACCCACCATT
>JAHDCR010000018.1 GCA_020629795.1 Candidatus Altimarinota bacterium | reverse complement strand
ACTCTTCCAAGAGTTGCGTAACAGTTTTTGTGAACTAATCTGATTTCACCAGATGGAAGTTTCACTTGTGTGTATTCACCTTCTTGAGAGAATACTTGAGCAGAAGCACCTGCAGAACGTACACTTGAAGCACCTTGTCCTACAATAAGCTCGATATTATGAATTCTTAACCCAGTAGGAATATTTCCAATTAACATTCTGTTACCTGATTTAAGTTCTCCTTTTTCACTTGTAAGAATAGTATCACCTACATTGATTTCATTATGAGCGAGAACATATCTTCTTTCTCCATCTCTATAACAAACAAGAGCAATGAAAGCTGATCTATATGGATCGTATTCTACTGTTTCTACTTTAGCAGGAATATCTTTTTTATCCGTCATATAGAAATCAACAAGTCTATATCTCTTTGCGTGACCAGACCCTTGATGTCTAATAGTTAGACGTCCAGTATTATTTCTCCCCGCATTTCTTTTAAGCGTAGTAGTCAGAGCTTTGTTTGGAGTAGATACAGTAAGTTCACTGTAATCTATACCTGTCATACCTCTTCGACCTGGAGTAGTTGGTTTAAATTTTTTAAGTCCCATTGGTTAATTTTTTAGATATAAATCTGAGTTAATTATTTTACGAGTGTTACATCAAGTGTATCATTTGCATTTTTCAGAGTTACGTATGCTTTTCTCTGATTTCTTCTCTTTAGTTGTTTTTTAACTTTTCTCCCGTTTTTAAATTTTTCACGAGCGTTAAGTATATTTACTTGAGCCACTTCTACTCAGTAGAGTTCTTTGATAGCCATTTTCACATCTATCTTTGTAGCATCTGGAGATACAATAAATCCGTATCTAGGCTTAGTAACTTGCATATTTGCAGTTTTCTCTGTAACAATCGGTTTTTGTAGTATTTTATACAGTCTCATGATAGAGTATATTTAGAAGTAAGGAATTACGCTACGAGAGCATTAATTTGTTTAAGTGAAGCTTCTGTCAAAAGAAGAGTTTCAAACTTAAGAAGGTCTGCCATGTTTAAATATGAAGCTTGTACATATTTTGCAGTCTTAAGATTAGAAATAGATTTCTCTATATTTTCATTCTTTTCAGCAAGAGCAACTAGAACTGATTTTCCTACTGGAAGAGCATTCATTACTGCTTGCATTTCTTTTGTTTTTGGAGCTTTCATATCTAGGTTTTGTACAACTACTAGAGATTTACTTGCTACTTTTGAAGAAAGAACACAGAATAGAGCTTTTTGTCTTTCTTTTCTATTCATTGTAAGAGTAAAGTTTCTATCGTTTCTAGGACCGAAGGCAACTCAACCTTTTTTTCTTATTGGTGATCTGTTTGAACCCATACGAGCTCTCCCAGTTCCTTTTTGTCTAAAGAGTTTTCTAGTAGAACCTCTTCTCTCCCCTCTAGTTTTAGTATGAGCAATAGCTACTCTCGCATTTGCAAGTTGTAGTATTAATGCTCTATGAATTAGGTCTTCATTTACCTCAATACCAAAAACATTTTTGTTGAGAGTTGTAGTACCTGTTTCTGTTCATTTCAGGTCGTATACTTTCGTATTCATTGTCTAAATTTTTAGTATATTAAAGATAAATTTCAACAAGAGAATTTCTTGCTCCAGGAACTGGTCATCGAACTCCGATAATTCCAGCTGACTGGTTCACTATTTCTAGTGGCACATCTCTGAGTGTTTTTCTATCAACACCATAGTGACCGTGCATCTTCTTTCCTTTATGAGTTCTTGTAGGTTTTCTATTACCAATAGAACCAAGAGCTCTATGGAATTTAGAACCGTGCCCACCAGGACCACCAGCAAAGTTATGTCGTTTCATTGCACCTGCAAAACCTCTACCTTTCGATACAGAAGTAAGTGAAATCATTTCAACTCCTTCTAGGTCAGCAAATCCAAGCTCACTTCCAATTTCTTTTTGCCCTTCAGCATCTTGAGAAATTGTAAACTCTTTTACTACTGAGAACATTCTTGGATTAAGTGCAGCTTTTCCTTTTGCAAGTTTAGCTTCATCTTTTCCAACAATACCAACAACAATTGCAGAGTACCCGTCTTTTTCAGCTGTTTTATATCCAACAACCTGCATTTTTGGGATTTCTAATAGAGTTACAGGAACAAATTTGTCTCCTTTAATAACTCTTGTCATCTCGATTTTACGAGCAAGCAATCCAGCCATTTCAAATATTTTTTATAAAAATAAAGCTAGAGGTTAAACTTATTTCCACTTGTGAAACAGTTTAACGTAACCTCTTCATTTCCCACTAACTGAGGGGAAGTTTTCTTAAAGCCACAGGATTCTATGGAATTTATAAGCTTTGTCAAAAGAAAAATTAGGGTTTTTAATTTACTAAAACAGTTTTTCTACTTAACTCTTCTTTTTTAATTGTGTATTGAGAAATAATATAATCTTGTAAATCTTCTTGATTCCATATTTTTACATATATTCATATCAATAATTCCCATGATTCTAAAACATCTTTTTTAAACAACTCATAATTTTCATGTAAAAATTTATCACAATACTCAATATATTTGATATTTAAAGTATGAGCAAATTGATTCCTAACTCACTTCAAATTATCTAATTTTCATATTTTTCTTCGTTCTTTTCAATTCAATCTACTTTTAATAATTCTAATTTTACTATCAAAACTAATATTATCCAAAACCATATCCCATTCATTCATAAAATCTCTATTCCAAAAATCTACCTCTAAAGTAGGGTTCAACATTGCAAAAAGTATTTGTCACAATATAAATTCGAACATTGAAAAAATATCTAATATTTTTCACCTATCTGGTTTAAATGATAGTTGGGTAGAGAAGTAATCTATTCTAGAGGTTGTTAAAGTAGAATGTATATTATTTTTGGAAAAAGTACTATAGTAATAATTTCCATTTAAGACTAAAAATAATTTACTAGGAAATCCAAATCATGAACTAGCTAATAATTCAGATAATTCTTTAGTTTTATTTATTACCATAGTAAAAGTTTTTATTAATATAAAATATAATAACTATGTAAATTATTTATTCAAACAAATATATATCACCCTTCACCTTGCATTTTCCCCTCTCCTACTTATTATCAGCAGTAATCTTTATTTTAGTGAAAAATAGATACGTAATACTATGAAAGAACAATTAGATATTTTAGGAGCAGATTTCATGGCTGCACTAGCTGAAGTAAAATCAGCAGAAGCTTTAAAAGAACTAGAGTCGGAGTACCTGGGTAAAAAATGAAAACTCAAAGCAATACTTGCAGGAGTAAAAGACCTCTCTATAGAAGACAAGAAAACTATCGGAGTTGCAGCTAATACTATGAAAAATGATTTCTTATCAGCTCTTGCGAATAAAGCTGTAGAAATAGAAGAAGCTTACTTTGCTCAGATAGAAGAAAAAGAAGCTCTCGATGTATCACTCCAATACCCATCAAAAAATCTCGGACACAAACATCCTATTTCTCATACAACTGAACTTCTCGAAGATATTTTTATCTCTCTTGGATTTAAAATAGAGGATGGTCCTCAAGTTGAGGATGAACTTCATAACTTTGATAAACTCAATATACCTCACAATCATCCAGCTCGTGATGTCTGGGATACTTTTTGGGTGTCTGATGATATTAATGATTCAAAAGATATAGGGGAAAGACTTCTCCTGAGAACACATACATCTCCAGTACAAATCAGAACAATGATGAGTCAGGAGCTCCCTATAAAGATAGTTGTTCCAGGAAGAGTATTCCGGTACGAACAAGAAGATGCAAGACACACCTGTAACTTCTACCAACTCGAAGGACTCGTAGTGGGAGAATGAGTAACTTTTGGAGATCTAAAATGGACTCTTGATACGGTTATGAAACAGCTTCTGGGAGAAAAGACAGAACTCAGATTCCGTCCAAGTATCTTCCCCTTTACAGAGCCAAGCGCTGAAGTAGATGTGAGTTGTCAGATATGTAGTGGAACTGGGAAAGTAAAAGGGAAAAACTGTAGCATGTGTAGCGCGACAGGTTGGGTTGAGCTACTTGGTTCAGGTATGGTTCACCCTACAGTGCTTGAAGGATGCTGAATAGATTCTAAAAAATACTCTGGATTCGCATTTGGTATGGGAATCGATCGTATCGCAGCGCAAAGGTTTGGAGTAAGTAGTAGCAGAATGTTCTACCAAAACAAATTAAAGTTAAACGAACAGTTTTAATAAAAAAAGAGAAGAATATTTCTTCTCTTTTTTATTGCTTACATCTTCCTATAAAAATAACACATCTCTCCTCCGTTATAGAGTTTACGTTTTTTAAACTTTGTGTTTCCTCGCTTTTCAAAAGCTAGATCTGAAGTAATGATTCATCCCTGGATATCTTCTCGTTCATAGGCTCTTGCGAGTCCTTGATGTATTTCCTCAGCTCCATCTTCATCAAGTCTGAGTCCATAGGGTGGATTAGATACTATATAGCCAGATGCTCATTTACGAAGCGCTTCATCATAGCCTTCACAGCTAAACTCTATTTCTCACTCCTTAAACCCTGCAAATTTTGCGGAGCGTTTTGCCGACTCAACAACATCTTTTCTGATATCACTTGCGTGAATTTTATATTCTCCCTCAAAGAGCATTTGCTCTGCTCTCTTTTTTTCTTCGTCTAATAGTCCTCTTGGTATCCATCCCCAGCTATCTTGAAATGCAAATCTTCGTTTCATTCCTGGAGCCATATTTTTTGCTATCATCAGTGCCTCAATAGCAATTGTTCCAGAACCACAAAAGAGATCATAAAATGGCTCTCTATATTTCCAACCCGAAAGTATCACCATAGCAGCTGCTATATTTTCTTTGAGTGGTGCTTGCCCTGTCATTTCTCTATATCATCTCCTGTGGAGTCCATCACCAGAAGTATTGATCATGATTCTCAGTGTATCATTATCCATCAGGATATGTATTTCTATTTTTCCTTTATCCTTATTTTCTCTTAGTTTCCCTTCTCCTACGAGACTTTTCACAATGGCTTTCTTTGCCACTCCTTGAAGTGTAGAGATAGCCCCTAGTTCTGATTTAATAGCTGTAGCGTTTACCACCACTTCATATCCTTCTGGAATATACTTCATCCAGTCTTGACTCGAAACGATATCAAAATACGCATCAAAGTCTCGTACTCGCTCTTGCTCATCTACTATAAAATACAACACATTCCCAAATCGAGACCAAATATTCATTCGCGCAACTGCTTCTATTCATCCAGTGAAATACACAGCTTTGTCCTGTACTTCTCGGATTTCAAATCCCTGTTTTTGCACTTCTTTTTTTACGAATGCTTCCAGTCCGAGGGCTGATGTGAGGAGGTAGTTATACATAGGTATCAATTAATTATATCGAGCCCGAGTATACACGCGAAACTCCATTTTGAAAGTTTGGGTTTGATTTATTCAGTAAAATGGAAATACTATTAAATATTATTACATAAATTTATTGTTATGGCACAAGTAACAACTTACCTTAATTTTTCTGGAAATTGTGAACAAGCTTTTGAGTTCTATAAATCTATATTTTGAGGAGAGTTTGAGTGAGATATTTTTCGACTTGGAAACATGCCTACACAAGATGATATGCCTGCTCTTACTGAACAAAACAAAAATCTCATCATGTTTATGTCTCTTCCTATTCTTGGATGACACCGATTACTCGGAAGTGATGTCCCAGAATTTATGTGAAAAGTTATTCATGGAAATATGAACTATATTTCTCTACATCCAGATTCTCGGGATCAAGCAGATGAATTATATACAAAACTTTCTGCAGGATGAGAAATAGAAATGCCACTTGAAGACCAATTTTGGGGTGATTATTATGGTTCATTTACCGACAAGTTTGGTATTTGCTGGATGGTAAATTACAATAAGGAGTATAATACATGATTATAATATATCAAAACTACAACAACCATGACAAACTACGTATGAGTCTTTAAGATGAAGGCAACACCGGGAAATGCTGGGAAGATAGCAGATATACTCAGACAAGTTCCAGCGCTCAATATGCCTGGGAATATTAAGTATGATATGGCTATAAACGGTGATTTTATTTGTGGATACGAAGAGTGGGAATCCAAAGAAGCCCATAAAGTTAGTATGCAGATTCCTGAAGTAAAGGCTCTGGTATCACAAGCTTTTCCGTATATGGACGGGATGCCTGAGATGCTCTTTGAGTGAGAAAGTATTTGTTAAGAGATTTGTATGACTGAGATAGCGCAAAGTATACTACACGAAATCCCAGAGGATATAAAACAAGCCCTCCTATGAAATACTGAACTGCTTGAAAAGTGGAAAGCTCTCACAGATATTGCTCGTAATGAATGGATTTGCTCAGTAACTATCGTAAAAACTCAGGAAACACGAGATAAGCATATTCTCAGAATGAAAGAAGATATTCTGTGATGAAAAAAACGACCATGCTGCTGGCCTGGGTGTCCTCACCGAAATCCTAAAGCCGCAAAATATTTCAAATAAACTCAATGAATGACGCAAGCTCATAACATATGTCCACTATGCCAGTGTGAAGGAGAAGAGTTTTATAGTCCACAATTTAAAAAATGCTCTGGATGTAAGAGTATTTTTAGACTTAAAAAATACTTTATTTCAGCTTCTGATGAACAAAGCAGATACGAAGAGCATAATAATGATATTACAGATGAGGGATATCAAAAATTTGTGACCCCAATGGTAGATATGATTTTAAAAAATCATAGTCCAAATGAACTTGGCTTAGACTTTTGAGCTGGAACTGGGCCAGTGATATCATATCTTTTAGGAAAAAAATGATTTAATCCAAAACTTTATGATCCATTCTTTCATAATCATCCTAAACTTCTTGAGGCAACATATGACTATATTATTGCCTGTGAGGTAGTAGAACATTTTTATAGTCCACGTGCAGAATTTGAGTTACTCTACAACTTACTGAAACCAGGTGGTAAAATATATATTATGACTAATATGTATTCACCTGAAATAGATTTTAATGCTTGGTATTATAAAAATGATAAGACTCATGTTTTTTTCTATAGTGATGAAGCATTTAATTGGATACAACAAGCTTGACCTTGGAAATCTCATTCCAGAAACAAAAGATGTGTCATATTTGAAAAGTAAATAAGCCCCTCACTATGAGGGGCTTATTTATAATATATATGAAATTATTGAATTTCGTAAGTAACATTTACGGTAGTATTGTAATCTAACTCACCTGCTTGTATATTAGCACCAGCTGATTCATCAGACATCATATCCATAGAATTTCTGAACATAGGTGTTGGGTAAGAGTTATTTGTTCACTCTGTAACAGAAAGAACTTTTTTAATTTTTACTCAAGTAGCAGCAGCTATCTCATCAGCTTTTGCTCGAGCATTCTCTAGAGCTTCTATTCTAGCTTCACTCAGTATCGCTTCTGTATCTCAAATTTCAAAATTTACTCCATCAACCCTAATATTGGGAACCTGAGCGATATCATCAAGAATATCATTTGTTACTGTTTCATCTTTTTTTTCAATTTTGATTGTAAGGGTTTGATATGCATTAAAGCCATTAGCTAGCCTTTCACCATCTGTGTAAGTATAGTTTTGATTTACAGAGAGGTTTGCTGTTTGGATATTTTCTTTTTCAATACCAGCCTCATCTAAAATACTTTGAATAGCGTTAATAGTAGTATTCATTTCCCTATATGCAATTTCCTGAGTATCTGCCTCAATAATTTGTGCACCAAGATTTAAAATAGTAGTATCAGGAATTCACTGAGCAGTTCCTTCACCACTTACTTGTATAGTACCAAACGGAGTTTGACCAGATGAGACAATTGTATCTTTCTGAGAATATAAAAATCCAGAACCTAAAATAGAAACTCCGAGAACCAATGCTGCAATTATGTTAGTGTTCATAATCTATTAATTAAAAAATAAGCTCGCATACATACAAACGAAGCACCGCAAAAAACGTGACAAAAAAGAGAGAATTATTTATTCTCTGAAACTATCATAAAAAAACTCATCAATAAAATGAAAGAGAAAAATATTTGAGTAGTATTTAACAGATTCCCATTAAAGTACCAATCAAAAAATATACCAGAAAGTGGCCATGCGAGTTCGAAAATAGTAGCATTAGAAGCTCTCACTTTCTTGAGTCAAAAATAATACAAAAATAAGGCTACAGCTCAACTACTCAGCGTAATAAGGATAAATAATTGCCAGTGAAAAGTTGTAAAATTTGCAAAAGAAAGTATATCTCAAAACAATAGTATCGCTATACCTGCTAATATTGTAGTTACAACGAATCTCAATGCTGTTGATACTCTAAATCCTAAATCACTCACGATATTTTTTCAAAAAACTGTGGAAGAACCAAAAGCAAATGCAGCTAAAAAAGCATAAAGTGCAGCATTATTAAAAAGATTTATACTAAAAATATCTTTTCAAAGTGATCAAAAGGCAATCATGTATCAAGAAAATATCGCAAGAGCAGCAAAAATATAAAATCTCAGAGAGAGTTTTTCTTTTAAAAGTATAGCAGCAAGAGACAGAGCAAATACTGGTTGAAGTTTTTGTAAAATTATTACAGTCGAAAAGGTAGTCTCTCCACGAAAAGCAGCAAAATATGCCTCAGTAATCATGAGAGTTCAGATTAATCCACCAAATAACGATACCCAAAGAAGGCTCAAAGCAGATTTTCTAGAAATACTTTTAACTCTGGACCATCCCCAAAATAAAAAAGGAGTCAGAAGTATAGCTCAGAAAAAATGTTCTATAAAAACAATATTTATTGGAGCTAATTCATAAAGATTTGGACGAATTATAGTACCATCCAGACTCCAAAGAGTTGCAGCAAAAACTATAGCTAGAGATCAAACTATAAAGTTTTTTCTATATGAGAAGAGTTTCATAGATAAAAAATTACAATATACTTTAGTATATTTAAAACATAAAAAAAGTCTTATGATGTTTCATAAGACTTAAGTGTTTTGTAAATGGTGGGTGATATAGGACTCGAACCTATGACCCCCTGCTTGTAAGGCAGATGCTCTCGCCATCTGAGCTAATCACCCATTTAATTGTTTCAGCGAAGAAAAATGGTACACGAGACAGGGCTCGAACCTGTGACCTTCGCCTTAGAAGGGCGCTGCTCTTCCAACTGAGCTACTCGTGCATAGAAATTCTAAGCACCACAGATAATTTATATTCAGGATTTGATATCAAAGTCTTGGCAGCTACCTACTCTCACACATCTACGAGATGCACTACCATCGGCACAAGTTGGCTTAACTGCTGTGTTCGAAATGGGAACAGGTGTACCTCAACCGTTATAACCACCAAGACACTAACATCAAATTTCATAAGAACAAAGTCTATTTGTACATAATCTAACCAGTCAAAGTTAATTAACTTATTATCTCAAAGAGTAATAAATAATCGTAAAAAAATATTAAAGTTCATTCGACCTATTAGTATCTCTCAGCTGAGAGTATCGCTACTCTTACACTTGAGACCTATCAACCTTGTAGTCTCCAAGGGGTCTTATTGGCTCAAGGCCAGAGGAATC
>JAHDCR010000006.1:49776-51040 GCA_020629795.1 Candidatus Altimarinota bacterium | reverse complement strand
TCAGTCCCCTTTCACTTTAAATGCTCAAGATAAAAGTTTACTTGTTTCTCATCTTTCATATCGATAGATACAGGAGTGAGAACGGATGAAAATATGGGCATACAGAGCTCAGAGCTGAGTTTCACAATCTGGTCAACGACAGACTGCGCAACGAACTCGTGACGATAGATTCCACCACCATATACGAGCGCGATAGCTATCACAGCTTTATAGTTCCCTGTTTTATGAAGCATCTTTGCCGTTAGTGGTATTTCTACGGCTCCTGGGACCGTGATAACATCGATATCTGACTCAGCTACTCCAAGTTCGTGGAGTCTAGAAAGGCAATATTCTGTAGCATTTCCTACAAACTCAGCATTCCACTTGGTTGTTATTATTGCGATTTTTTTCATAGTTTTTTTAGTTATTCATTAAATACTCTCCTTTTTCAAAGGAGGTATGTCACAAAGTGACATGCTGGATTAGATAGACTTTAACATATTTTTCCATCTTCTGGATAATCAAAATCTAAGTCTATTATTTGTACTCATTTCTGTTTCATTGCAGACTGGAGTGTAGATTTAAAATCTTCTTTTTTAATTACTTTATATCCACTTGCTCAGAAACTCTCAGCGAGTTTTACAAAGTCCATTTCTCCAAAATCGAGTCCATAGTCATCAAATCAGCCTCATTGCTGTTTCCACTTAATCATCCCATACGAGCTATTATTGAGGATCACGATTACGAGGTCGAGATTCATTCGGACAGCTGTTTCTAGGTCTCAGAGATTCATTACGAGCCCTCCGTCCCCTGTTACGCACACTACATTTTTATCAGGATTCAGCCTCTTTGCCTCCATAGCAGATGGGTATCAGGCTGCCATAGTAGCAAGCGCGTTATCCAGGAGAATAGTATTTGGCCTGCGAGCTGGATAGTTACGAGCGAGCCAGACTTTGTAGAGTCCATTATCAAGTGCAAGTATATCATCATCAGCGAGACACTCACGAAGCTCTTTAGCCAAACGACGTGGCATCATATACGGGATATCATCCTCAAGAGAGAGATTATCCTGTATTTTTTGCTGGTTGTGCTGATTTATCTCATAAATTTTTGTGAAATCCCAATGAGCAGAATCTATTTCTGATTCACACAATTGCCAAAAAGTATTTCCAATATCTCAGATAATATCCAGATACGGAGAATATACATAGTCAAAATTTGATTTTACAAAATTGATGTTGATAACTGGCTTTCCATTGATACCTAAAATATCTGTAGGTTTTTC
>JAHDCR010000006.1:0-49676 GCA_020629795.1 Candidatus Altimarinota bacterium | reverse complement strand
AAGTTTAATAGATGAGTGTCCTATACTGTCGAGTAAATCAAGATTTTCTTCTCCAGGTACTCCATAAATAGTATCCACTCATTGCTTTTCGAGTATTTTTATAAACAGATCTGATGCCTTCATATTTTGCAGATTAAAAAATAGCAACAAGGTTTTAAAGGAAGTATAATGCTCCCACCAAAATTTCAAAATGCTAGTTTATTTTGTTTTGGCCTGTTGCTATGAATGTATAATAAGTACTTAGGTTAAGAAAAAGTTAAATATATTATTCCTCAAATAGAGATATATAATCTCAATACCCTTCAACTTCTAATTTTTCGAGAGGTATAAATCTAAGCGAAGCTGAGTTAATACAATGCCTAATACCTCATAGCTCAGCAGGAGCATCATTAAATATATGCCCAAGATGAGCTCCAGATGTAACAGAACTTACTTCAGTACGAGTCATAAAATATCGCGTATCGATATCAAGAGTAATATTCTGGCTATCAATACTCTTTGTAAAACTGGGCCAACCTGTACCTGAATCAAACTTATCAATTGAACTGTAAAGTGGTGTTCCATCAATTATATCTACATAGATTCAAGCTTCTTTATTATCCCAATACTCATTATCAAATGCCGGTTCTGTTCCATCATTTTGGGTAACCTCATATTGCAATGGAGTGAGTCTATCTCTGAGTTGTTGTTCTGTATATTGATGTAAAGTAACTCACGAAGATTTTTTCTCTACGAGAATTCCATTTACATAATCCTTTCATTCTAACTCATCAATCCTATCTTGCCAGTTTTTCTCAATAAATTGTTTTCTTCCACTTCAAGCAGTGTAAACATTGTATCTAATTGAGTTTTCTTTGTAATAGTTCTGATGGTAATCCTCAGCGTCATAAAATGCTTTTGCAGGTTCGATAACTGTCGCAATAGGGTTATCAAATCGTTGTGATATTTGTAGGTCGTTTTTACTTTGCTGCGCTATAAGTTTTTCCTGGTCATTTGAATAGTATATAGCTGGAGAATATACAAATCATCTATCATTAAATTGCCCCTCTCCGTCAGTCGGATCAGTTTGCGTCCAATAAAGTTCTACTAACTTTCTATATGTGATGACATCTGGATCATATACGACTCTGACTGCTTCTCTGTGATTTGTCGTTTTAGATGAAGTGAGTTCATAGGTTGCGGTTTCAGCCTTTCATCCAGTATAGCCAGAGTATGCTCATTCGACTCACTCTTGCGCTTCAAATATTGCTTCCATACACCAAAAACAACCACCAGCAAAATATGCTGTCGTAGAATAGTTGTAGTTTGAGTTATTAATTTTTTCTTTTAGCTGAGTTGAAGAGTCTCCGTTAAAAAATCACATATATGATAAAGCTCAGCCAACTGTGAGCAATACGGCTCAAATAAATAGTCCAACTAAAATTATTGTCTTATAAATACACCTTTGCTTCTGATTTTCTGCATTTTGTTTCATTTTAAGTTTTATTAGATATATAATTTACAGCTTATACTCTCATTGTATGCTTATCGAAAGAATCTAAACTCTATATTTCTGATAAAAGCTCTTGAATTACTTCTCTTTTTTCTTCATAAGCCCCTTCTCAAAAATGCGTATATCTCACATTTCACTGTTTATCTATAATATAAAAAGCAGGCCAATATCTGTTATTATAACGTTTCCAAGTAGTAAAGTCATTGTCTGTCGCTACTGGAAATTTGATTCAAAATTCAGCTACTGCTTTTTCTACATTTTCTATTTTACGCTCGTATGCGAACTCTGGAGCATGAAGTCCTATTATTTCTAAACCACTATCTTTAAACTCACTATAGAGCTTGTTAGTTTCATCATGAGTATTGATACAATTAATACATCCAAGAGTCCAAAAATCTATCATAACTACTTTTCATCTGAGCTCACTAAGTGAAAAAATTGGATCTGAATTAATCCAATTATCAAGTCAGGCAAAATCTGGAGCTGCATACGAACCCTCATTTTCTAAAACACTATCTGCATCTAAAAAATCAAGTGATCCTTTAATTTTTTTAGAGCAACTTCCATCTGTACACTTATATCAAACTGTTTCATCGTTTTTGAGTTCTTGTTGGATTTGAGTATTCTCATATTCTTCATATGAATCTAGCTCTAACTCATCTATGATACTTTGTTCAAAAATTGTTGTATTGAGAAATCCTGCATCAAGTATCGCGGCTTCTATCTTTTTATCATAGCCAGATATTATGGCAAATCATACTAAAACAAATATAAATCAAAGCACTTTTTTGAACATGCTATTTGGATCACTCACTCCCTTCAATTTTCTGACAAGTTTTTGTCCAAATATAGCAATTGCAAAAAGTATTACTGCGAGTCATAATGTATAAGAAATCAATGCTATAAATCCAAACAAGAAACCTGCAGGCAAAACTATAGCAAGTATGAGTGCATAAGTCGGACTACATGAACTAAATACTGGGCCCAAAGCAAATCACATAAATACATACTTCATCATTCATTTTTTTTCATGACTTTTGTTTAAAAGTTTATTTGAATTATCTGAGAATTTTAATTTTGATGTGACTGTTTTCCAAAGATTTGGGAAAATAGTAATAATACCTAAAGCTATAATCATTCCTCACGAAAACGTTTTCCAAAAACTAGGAGGCACTCATATAAGAACTGTACTTGCCTTTAATATTAAAGAAAAGAGAATTATAGAGATACTGAGAGATCATATAATAACAAGAGGGATTTTTTTATTATTCCCATCCTCAGCACTTGCTCACAAAACTATCGGAAGAAGTGGTAAAACGCAGGGAGCTAAAACAGTAAGAACTCAAGATAAAAATGCAATTATGAGAAGCGTCATATATAAGATATAAGTAATTAATATACTAATAGTATAATACATTTTTCTTAAAACAAGCTTAAGATACAAAAAAAAGAGCTATATATGATATAGCTCTTTTTCTACTGTAGTATATATTATTGTACTCTTTCAACAATATCTTCTACTGAATTTCACCCTACCCATTTCTTAATTTCATTTCCATCAGCATCAATTTGAACAAATGTATGCTGCGCAACGACTCCATACTTCTTTCTTAAATCTGTACTAGAATCATAGTCAGTTTTTAAGATTGTAAGTCCCTCTGGCACTGTTCCTGAGGTAATGCCCTTATCAGCAGCACTACAACTTGGACACCACGAAGCGTGGAAAAAGAGTACAGTATCATCTGTGTTTCCTACAAGGCTTGCATCATAATTTGAATATGTACCCGACAATTCCGTAGTCATGACTTCTTTTCAATCTTGAGCTTGTATATCTTTTTCCATCATAGCATCATCTTTACCTGACATAGCATCATCTTTTTCCATCATTACTTCTCAACCAATTTTCTCTAGTATATCGTCAATACCAGCTGATCCATTCCACTTTTTAATCATTTCTCCATCTCCGTCAACTTGTACAAATGTATGCTTCATAGTAACTCCATATTGAGTTTTAAGTCCCGTAGCACTATCTGAATCTATATCAATTTTTAGTACTTGAACGTTATCTGGAATTGATTCTTCCATAAGATTTTCCTCCGTAGCTTTACATGTTCCACAAGACTCTTGATGAAAAAATAATACTGTGTTTTCTCTTTTTCCAACTAGACTTGGTACATAATCATCGAAACCACTTATCGCAGATAAATCTGATGAAGCAGGTGCGGCATACCCTGAACCATTTATTTGAGCAACTATATCATCACCACTCATTGAACCACTCCATTTTTTAATCATTTCTCCATTAGCATCCACTTGCACAAACGTATGTTTCATTGTTACACCATACTTTTGTTTTAGAGGTACTGAACTATCAGCGTCAATATCAATTTTTAATACTTGTAAGTCAGTTGGAACTCCATTTGCAATAAGATCTGCTTCTGTAGTTTTACAAGTTCCACAAGATTCTTGATGGAAAAATAATACTGTATTCTCTGTCTCTCATATAAGAGATGGGTTATACTCAGCAAATCCTTGACTCATGAAAGTAAAGTCCTCAACTTGTCCAGATATTAAAGTATCTGGACTAAGCATTGACGCAGATTCCTCGGAGTCATTTACTCAACAAGAAGCGAGTAACACTAGCATCATTAGAACTGAAAATATAAAAGCTTTCTTCATAATATTGTGCGTAAAAAAATAAATATGCATTTTTAGCATATTTATAAAACTTAAAGTAAGCTTAAGGATAATTAATATTATTCTCATAGCCTATATCACACTCACTTAACAGTAGTAATGAATCATTTTCATAGCTTTGATCTAATATTAGATATGTAGACGTCGAGCTTATTATCTCACTCAAATAAACTATCACCACCCCATAAATATTCAATTATATCAGCTCTTGAAACCACTCTGTCACTTTCAGATATAAGTTTTTCAACAATAAGAAATTCCTTTTGAGTCAGATGAATGTTCTCTAAATTCTTTGTAAAGGTATGTTTTTTTAAATCTACTTCAACTTCTCCTATAGTCGTAACACCATTGATATTTTTATATTCTTTCTCATGTCCTGCTTTAGATAAATGTACATTCATGCGAGCAAGTAGCTCGGAGAGATTAAATGGCTTAATGAGATAATCTACAGCTCATACATCGAATCACTGAAGTCTATCTTGAAGCGTCTCTCTCGCAGTTGTCATAATAATTGGAGTACCTTTTTTTTCACGTACTCTCCTGGCTATCGTTATACCATCAACTTCAGGAAGCATAAGATCAAGCAAGATTAAGTCATAATCTTCCTTTGTTGCTTTTTCTATTCAGACCTCACCATCGAATGCTTGTGTAACATCAAAATCTTCCATTTCCAAATATTCTCTGATATTTTTTGAGATTTCTCTATTATCCTCTACTAGTAATATTTTTTTCATAGTTTTGTTTATAAATGCTCGTATGACTTTAATGACTTTGACTTATATCAACCTTAAATATTGCTCCAGAATTTTTTGGTGAACTAACAGAAACCTTCCATCAATACATATCTGTAATTCTTTTTACTAAATAGAGTCAAACTCAAAATCATTCTATATTTGTATCTGCTCTATAAAATTTTTCCCAAATTTTTTCTCGCTCACACTTAGTAATTCATGGACCATTATCCTCCAATTGAAATCAATTCTCATCAGCCTGAATTTTGATTAACATATCTGTAGGAGCAAATTTCATAGCATTGGAAATAATATTATCTAAAAGTATAGAAAAAGTGTTTTCCTCTACCTGATAGATTAAATCATTTGAGATATCTAAAACGTATTCTAGATTTTTATGAGAATAACTTTCAGCTATTTCTAGGATACGCTTTTCTATTATTTCTCTAACTAGTATATTTGTTTTAATAATACTTCACCTTTGTTCTTCAACTTTTGATACAAAAAAGAGTGACTGCAATAATCCGTTTAATTTTTTGATACTTTGCCGACTTAGGCTAAAAAAATCTTCTATGTCTGTATTTTGCAGTATTTTTTTTGTATTTTTCTTTTCCAGTACATCTAGTCTCGAGTTCATAACCATAAGTGGGGTTTTAAACTCATGACTCACATCTGTGAGAAATTGCTTTAATTTAGAGGTTTGAATATCAATCATATCATAACTAGTATTGAGCGCTTCTGCTAAGATTCTTATTTCATCGTCTTCTGACATATTATTACAAATTAAATGTTTTTTGTCAGAGTTTATATCAACATTTTTAACTTTTTCTGCTATATTTTTTAAATCTTTTAATAATCTTTTAGAAATGTATTTTCAAACAAAAAATTGCAAAACAAATACAAGAAATATGAAAATCAGACCTGTTTTAATAATAATAATCTGAGAGGTAATGTATGGAGTTGTATCAAAAAATACTTTTACTTCCCCTACTCCGTTAAAATATTTTGAGTAGATAAAATAAAGGGTTTCTCCATCCCGATAAATAAATCTATCTTTTACTACATTAGGATCTTCATGGATTTTTTTTGAAACTCATTCTGAACAAATAAGTTCTCACATTTCAGGAATTATAATAGTATCTCTCTGTAATAAATATTCTTCGAGTCCAGATATATCTTCAGCACTTCCATCACTCTCTAAATATCTTCGGTAGCTTTCATTCATACTACTAAAACTCATTTCTTTTTGATCACCATACCAAACAAAGAAATATGTAATATTTATAAGTACTAAAAAGAGCAAAAGTGAAAGAAATCAAAAAAACGAGAAACTCAAAGAGATTCTTTCTGATGTTTTGAGAGAAGTGAAATATTTCATATAAAAAATAATACTTTACAGTTATGTAAAGCATTATATAGATGAGTCTTAAATATTCCTAAAGTTTTTAGATTCCAGAGTAAGTAGCTACTTTTAATGAGTTTGGTTGTTTCAAATAGTCAGATATAGATATAACAAATCATGTTTCAGAATAAAATTCTCTTTCACTTACAGAATATACACGATTATCGATAAATTCTGTAAATTCAATTTGAATAGCATTTAGAAAAATTGTTTTATTACTATTAGAATAATTACTAAACAATACTTTCAACTCTCAAAGTGTATATTCTCAAGGAGTACTCCTACCATATTCTCATTGAACTAGTAAAGGCATATTATGAACTTTTACCTTCACATCATCAGTTAACACATTTCTACCAGATAAAGTTTCAATCATTTGCTTAGCTGTACTGCCCACAACATCTCTAGTTGCTGCCTGAGGAGATGTAGATGCTCAATCTTTGATTCGAATCATTACTCTACTCAATAATTCGGTGTCACTTTGAGCTCATTTTCTTCTTTTAAGACTTTCTTTACCTCTCTGTATCATTTCATCCATGTAGATTACATCAGAATCTTCACTTTTAGGAGTACGAAATAGCCTTCAAAAATTCATAATTAATAATTCAATAATTTAATATAAATTTAATATAACTAATAATTAATTATAGTCAAATAAATATTAAATTTGTCAATACTATACCTCTCCTCTATCTTTCATCGCTGAAAAGATTCTGTCCATCGCTACAATAAATGCTCAAGCTCTATATGTCGTATCATATTTTTTAGCAGTTTCACCTACGTTTACCGCAGCTTCAACAATCTTTTTCTTGAGTTTTTCTTGGATTTCATCTTCTTCCCAATAAAAATTCATGTCATTTTGTACTCATTCAAAGTAACTTACCATAACTCAACCTGCGTTCGCTAGGATATCTGGAATAACGTCTATTTTATTTTTTTCTAAGATTTCATCAGCTTCTGGTGTAATCGGTCCATTTGCAAGTTCCATAATAAGCTTAGCTTGGACTTTGTCAGCATTTTCATCTGTGATTTGATTCTCAAGGGCAGCTGGAATTAGAACATCACACTCTTTATAAAGCACCTCTTTTGCATCCAGTTTTTCAAAGTCACCAGAATAATCAGTTACTGATTTTCTGTTTTTCTTGAGCTCTTGTAGTGACTTGATATCTAATCCATCTTTATTGTATATTCCACCACCAGAATCTGAAATACCTATAACTGTAGCTCATTTATCCACCATCAGTGCAGCCATTGTGAGACCTGCGTTTCAAGCTCCCTGTATACAAAGAGTTTTCCCATCAAGCGTATCATCTCTGAGCTGCAATATTTTTTCCAGTACATATACTCCACCTTGCGCAGTTGCCTGACCTCTTCACTTTGATCACCCACTAGTAAGTGGTTTCCCGGTAAAACTTCCAGGAGAGTATTTCCCTACAAGAGTAGAATATTCATCCATCATCCAAGCCATAATTTGAGGAGTAGTGTTTACATCAGGAGCAGGCACATCACTATCAGGTCCTATATATTTATATATCTGTCGTACATATCATCTCGATAATCTCTCAAGCTCTCACTCAGATAGTTCTTTTGGGTTTACTATTATTCATCATTTCCCACCACCAAGGGGAATATCTATCACCGCACACTTAAATGTCATCCAAGTAGAAAGGGCTTTTACTTCATCTCTATCAACGTCTTGGTGAAATCTAATCCCTCCTTTAAATGGTCCTCTTGCATCATTGTGTTGAGCTCTAAAAGCCGTAAAAACCTTTGTTTCTCAAGAGTCCATCTTAACTGGGATAGTTATTTCAAGTATTCTTTTAGGATTTTTTACTATAGCAAGCTTTCCTGCTTGCGTGTTATCAGGAGAATACAGATTATACGCAGTATCAATTTGCGCTTTTGCATTTTCAAATGCATTTAGTTTTGAATCTGACATAAGTATATTTACAAATTAAAGAGATATATCACGGAATTTTTTCTTTACCATCTTAGAAACTATAATAATTGTAATAAAGAAAACTGAAGATAACATTAAGTATGTATAGTTAACGTTTTGTAAGAGCGTCTCATAATTATTAATATTTTTCCCATAAAAAGCAGCTCCAGCACCCACAAAAACTGCAGTTGCAGGCAATACTCATAGCCAAGTCCCAAAAACGTATTTCAAAAATGGAGCCTGCAGTACTCCACAAATATAGTTACTCAAATCAAATGGCAACATAATTAAACGCATCATAAAAGTGGTCTGAAATGTATTTTTTGATAATTTTCACCTTAATATTTCTAACTTTTTAAAGTTCTTTTTTTCTAAAACTATTCATCATGTAAAATATCATACTCAATATGAAAACATGGTTGAAAACAATGTACTTACAGATGATACTCCAAATCAAAGAATAGGTCAAAATACCATTCCAGAAAACAAATCAAACGGGGCAGCTGGAATAAAAAATAAAGGTCTGAGAATATAAACACCAATAAAAATAGCAATTCATAAGAGTAAATTTGCTCTAATAAAATCTTGCATTCCAAAAATCATTGATTCTAAGCTTACATCATTTGTAAAAAAATAACGAAAACCTATCACTACAAATATAAGCCAAATAAGACTGACAAATATGGAAATATATGTTGATGGATGTTTTGGGATATTCATAGCTATAAGTATAGAAATTTACTCAAAAAATACATATTATTTTTTTACTTTCTTGAGAATCTTAGCAAAAATTGTAGTGAGTATAAATAATCATGCAGCTCACAGTAATAATCTCGTATCAACATCTGCTAATGCTGATGAAAAAGAAGTAATCTGTGAACTATAAAATGCAGAACCAGCAAGTACAAATACAGATACTCCTGGGATAATTCCGACAAAAGTTGCAAGTATATATTTTTTAAGATCTACTTTCAAAAATCCACATGCGTAGTTGGTAATATCATATGGGAAAAATAAAAGTCTCGTCATAAGTACAGACATAAATGGCTCACTATCTACTTGGTTTTTCAGTGTTCAAATAATACCTCATCAGTTATCTGATAAAAGTTTTTTTCAAAACACTTGTCCCATAAAATATGCAAAAATAGCAGAAGATGTCCCAGCTATAACTGTATACAAAGCACCAAACCAAAAACCAAAGAGTGCTCATGACATAAATGTCATCGCAGTCCCAGGAAATAGAACTATTGGCCTAATGGTATATATCAATATATAAAATATTGGTCACCAGATACTTCCTCATAAAAAATTATAAATCTCAAGAGCCATATCTTCAAAGCTAAGACCTGAAGTATTTTTATACCAAAAGAATGATACAACGAGAGAGATCCAAACAAGCCCAGTCGCAATCTGAAGGATATTCGTTTTCAGAAAAAATTTTAATTCATTTTTTATGTTTCACAGCGTACTTGTAACATAACTACTCATCACACGCTTTATAAGATCAGATTTTGTGGGATATGGAAATATAGTTTTTGAGAGTTTATATGCTGACGTTTTATTATCCATCGCGCTTACTATTACTCCAAGCATTTCTCCAGCATTTGATCAAAAAATCGTAGCTCAGAGTATTTTTCAAGTAAGCCTCGAAAAATGAACTTTGATAAAACCAGTAGTATCCTCTGTAACTTTTGATCTATCGTTTGATTCAAAATATTGAATCTTTGTAACAAATTCTTCTCTTTTATATTTTTTTAATAGTTCATCCTCTGTCTTCCCTACTCTTGCTACTTCTCTGTGAGTATAGAGTACAGCTGGAAGATTCATTTTTCTCACGCTCGCATTATGAATAGGCACGATGATATTTCTGACAACTCCTCTCCCCTCATTGTTAGCCCAATGAGTAAATTGAGGATTATTTTCTACACAATCTCCTATTGCAAAAATATGCTTTTTATTCGTTTTATTAAATTTATTTACTGTTATTCATTTTTTAGAATATTTAATCTCAGCTTTTTCTAAATCAAGCTTCTCAGTATTAGTTTGTCTTCCAAGAGCAATAAGTACTTTATCATACGGGATTTTAGTAGTTCTTTTTCAATCTTTTGAAGTAAGAGTAATCTCACTATCAGTTCATGAGGTAGCAGTCATTTCTGTATATACTTCAATGCCTTTTTCTTCAAATATTTTTTTGAGCAATTCTCTAGATTCTTGCTCTTCTTGTGGAATAAGATCCTTATTTCTTTGTACAAGATATACTTTAACTCCCAGCGCAGCAATACTCTCTGCAAGCTCGCAGCCAATATATCCACCACCTATAATTACAAGATTTTTAATTTCATCAGTTTGTTCAAAAATTTCTTCATTTGTGAGAATATTCTCTGGTTTTACACCATCTATCTCTAATTTAATAGCTCTGCTTCATGTTGCAATAACAATATTTTTAGCAGTTATTTTTGAGTTATTTTTGTCAGTTATGCTGAGGGTATGCTCATCTACAAAGCTTGCAAATCCCTGAAAGACCTTTGGTCAGTGAGACTCTACTTTTTCTACTGTTTCCTCATCCTGAATAATCTGTCTCCTCTCTCTCACTATTTCTAGTGCTTTTTTAAAACCAATTTCAGGACTCTGTTTTGATATGTCTATAAGTGCCTTACTCGGAACACATCAAAAATTCGTACAGTCTCATCCGATTGGTCCTCACTCAATAAGAGCTACTTTTTTACCAGCTCAAGCAAGTCAAAAAGCAACTGTGAGTCATCAACTCCCAGCTCCTATAACCGCGATATCGTAATCGTATTTCATAATTTATTTTTATTGAGTTAAAGACAGTATATAAGTGAACCTTAAGTTTATACTAGTTCAAACTCTAATCTCTTTCTCATTTGATCGATATCTATAAGTTTTACAGTAATCTCACTTCCAAAATGAAGTGTTTTCGTCCCGTCAAAACTCTCGATACGCATCTGTTCCGGGTTATATTGTAATCAAGTTAATCCATAATCTATAAATCACTCTATAGTATTTGGGAGCTCTACGAAAAATCATTTTTCAATCATTCCTGAAATATTTCCCGTAAACTCTTCTCATATTTTATCAGCCATATATTTACAGGCCAGCATATCACGTACTTTATACTCCATTTTTTCTGCTCTATCAGCTGTTTCACTACTTCTTCGAGCTACTTTTGGGAGTATTTCGTTATAATACTCTCTTCTCTCTCATCCAAACTTTCCTCTTGCAATTTCTTTTATAATTCTATGGATTTGTAGGTCTGGGTAACGTCTGATAGGGGATGTAAAATGACTATAAAATTTAAGTGCAAGACCAAAATGTCACATATTTTTTTCACTATATCTCGCTTTTTGTAAACTTCTCAGAAGCAATTTTTGTAAATACTGGAGATTTGAATCTGATTGTAGCAAATCAAGTATATCTGAAAAATCCTCTGGAATATCAGTATTCGGAATAACTGTTTCAAGCATTTTTGTAAATTTTTCTACATCTTCTCCATCTGGATCTTCGTGTACTCTATAGAGAAATGGATATTTTTGAAATTGCTTTGATACTGACTCATTTGCAAGCACCATGCATTCTTCAATGATTTTATATGAATCATATCTTTCGTATTTTTTATACTCTAGGGGTTGCCCTGCATCATCCAGAACTATTTTTGTTTCTGGAAAATCAAAATCAAGCGAACCTCTATTTTCGGTATTTTTTGATAATATATCTGTAAGATTTTTGAGGTCTTTTATGTTTTCAAGTAGATAATCAGATACTTTCTCTCAAAACAATAAGTCATCTCAAAGCAGTATTTCACCTGATACAAATTCATCTATTTCCTTATACGTCAGCCTATAGTCAGAGATAATTACCGAGTTATATACTTCGCTTCTAGTGACTTGCCCAGATTTAGAAATATGCATTTCACAGGTAAGTGTCAGTTTATCTTCCCCTGGATGGAGACTACATAGTCCATTAGAAATTTCCTTTGGAAGCATCGGAATAACCTGATCTGCGAGATAAATACTCGTCCCTCTTTTTCGAGCTTCTCTATCTAGAGGGGTATTCTCTCTCACATAGTGTGATACATCGGCAATATGTACGTAAAGAATATGTCCTGAATCAGTTTTCTCTAAACTGATAGCATCATCGAGATCTTTACTCTCAGCTCCATCAATGGTATAGGTCAGTAAATCTCTACAGTCTTTTCTATATTTGAGGTCTGACTCAGAAATATAGTCGTTGAGCTCTTTTGTTTCAGACATAACAGATTCTGAGAAGCTTTTTCGAGCTCACATCTCAAAAGCTATACGATATATATCTTCTCGACCTTTCGGCAAATTTCAGAGTGATTCGATGATTCTCCCCTCTGGATTTTTCCCTTCCCACCTGAGTATTTGTACCGCTACTTCGCTCCCATCAGTATATCCTCCAATATGTTTTCCTGGTATAAAAATATCATTTTTGATAATAGGATTATCACTCACTACAAATGCGTAGGTTTTACCTACTTTGAGTTTTCATGTTATGAGATGTTCTGACCTTTTGAGCACTTTTGTTATTTGAGCTTCCTCTCTCCCCTTGAAGTGTTGGACCTCAAAAGCTACTTCATCTCCCTCAAAGGCATCAAGTTTTTTGGATTCATGGGTGAAGTATCATTTTTTTTCTCCAGTTTTTTCATTCACTGTATCTACAAAACCAAAGGCTCATTGTCCTTGTTTATAAATTCCAACGAGCTCTGCATCATGATTTCGTTTCTTTACCTTTTTACCAAATTTATTTTTGGTCATATCTTTTTTCGAAGTCGATTTGTAAAAGGTCTTCTTTTCACCTTTTTTTTGTTTACACTTAAAATCTCTTCTTGGTTTGTCTGACATAAAAATTCTCTATAAAATTAATTATAGAGATTATATAGAGAAAGTGTATGATTGCGAGAGATTATTTTGGGGGTTGTCATTTTGCAGCAACAACTCACATTTTTCATGATAATCTTCATAAGCCACTATCTGTATATCAAAAAGCCTCTCCTTTTCCGTTCATTTTACTTTCGTAAAATAGAGTATTCCAAAAATCAGTAGAATCGTCTTTGTTTCATTCTCTTCTGTCCTTTTGAACTCATGGTAAGCTATTGAATTGTCTCTTTAATTCTGCTTTTTTATTTCTATCTTTTGTTCTCTTAATAATCTTAGCAAGAAAAATAAAATTTACATTTATCCACGTAAAAGATCTTACACTATCTAATTTTAAAAATTGTATCAAGAAATCTGTTTTTCTTGCATCAAAGTCTTCAAGATTTGAAATATGAAGAATAAATTTATTAAATTTTGTATTATTCCATTTTAGAGAATCAGGATTTTGTTTAATGTAACTAATTGCATCATTTAGAGATTTAATATTATCAAATTTATAATCAGATAAAAATCTCATGGATTTCTCCGAAAATTTAATTTGAGCTTGAACAGTAATATCTGATAGTGTTCTTAAGTCATTCATCAAATTAAAAGCTCTATCTCTTCGTTCATCATTGTTTCTACGCTTCTGTTCTCTAGATAATCACTCGATAATAGTATTTAAAATCTCTGCATATTCATCAAGATTCACTATAGTTCCACATTTTTCTACACTAGAATTTTTATATCAAGTTATTCAGTTATCCACTGTATCAAGCATCTCTGAAAATGATTTATTTGTGCTCATATTTATTAATAATAATGTATAAAGTTCCACTTCTTTTTCAAATTCATATACCCTCTTTACACAAAACCCATGAGGTAGTTTTCATATAATTTCAGATGAAAATGCTTCACAAACACTTGAAATTGTATCATCTGATAATCATTCTACTGCTTCTAAGTCTTCTAAAACTTTTTCAATTGAAGTTTCATCAAAGTTATAAGTTCATATTATTCTTACTTTATTTCGCATTCAGTAAAATTTTATAACTTTAGTATATCATATATTCTACTCTTTGAGCAAAATATACTCAAAAATATTCATTTTTTCAAAAAAGTTTTGACTCTCTTTTATTAATTCATATGAATTACTTAATATTTTCCAAGGATTGAGTAGGATCAGAAAATAATAAAATGCTCAAAAAAAAGTTATTAGTATAGTTAGGAGTGTTTTTTTATATTTATCTTGATTGTAGCATTTCTACTGTATCTTTTAATCCTGCAATTTGAAACTGTTGAAATACTGTAGTTGCTAGCATCAATATAAATACTACTCAAATAACAACCCCAGCAATCTTTGCTAAATAAATTTTTCTTTTAATATCCTTAATTTTTGAAAACATATATTCACTCATTACATAAATAAAAATACTCTTTCCTACTCCAATAAAATTCATAATTTTCAATTACCAAGTTCAAATATTTTCCATATCCTTCCATGGAGCTCGTATCTCTAGTGCCTCTCATGCCTGCAGTATCTCAATAGATACATCATCAGGAGATTTTATAAATGCCATATAACCGTCCCTTGGAGGTCTATTGATAGTAACTCCTGCTTGCTGTAATTTCTCACAATATTCGTAGATATTATCTACTTCAAATGCAAGATGCCCCCAACTTCGTCATGTTTCATATTTTTCGTCTCCTTCCCAATTATATGTCAGTTCTATTTCTGATTCTCACTCAGCAGTAGCTAGAAAAATCAGAGTAAACTTCCCTGCTGGGACTTCTTTTCTTCGTATTTCTTTGAGTCCTAGAATATCACAATAAAATTTTAGTGATTCATCAAGATCTCTTACTCTGACCATAGTATGTAAAAATTTCATGTTTTTTATTTAAAAATTATTCCTAAGATTTCTGAGTCTTATAAACTCCTGCTTTGCTACATTTACAAATGGATTATAGCTCCGCTCCTGTAAGAGAGTTGTAAAATAATTTGATTCTCAAACTTCTTCTAAAATATTTTCTAGAGTTTTAAGATTTTCTGGAGTATATTTTTTTAAGAACTCAGCATTATTTTGCAGGTAATCATGCCCAGAATATATTATAACTGTATCATCATATTTCTGAAATTTTTGAATCGAATTATATAAATCTTCATTGCTTCAAGTTCGAGTATGCCCTACTCATCACTGAAATAACACATCTCCTGAAAATATTGCCATCACCTTATCTGATTCACGTAACTCAAACATCATATGTCCAGCTGCATGTCCGGGTGTAAAAATTGCTCTTATTTGTATATTTTGATATTCAAAGACTATTTCTTCATCTTCAAATACATGACTCACAGCAATTGGCATATTTTCTGCTGCTATCTTTCCAGCATACACTTCGCTACAGTTGAGTCACTCTACTCACTCATAGTGGTCATAGTGCTCATGAGTTATCAATATTCTTGTGAGTTGCAGATCATTTGCATCTAAACATTCTTGCGCAAGCTTACTATCACAAGGATCTATAGCGAGAGCTTGTTTCTCACCATATTCTAAAATATAAAAAATATTCTGGAGAGGATTGTTTACAATAATTGGGTGTATTTTCATAAGCTTAGTATACAAAAAAACTCTTTCACGCGAAAGAGTTTTTTATAATTTACGTTTGGTACCTAGAGAGGGACTCGAACCCTCAAGACCGAAGCCGGGGGATTTTGAGTCCCCTGTGTATACCAATTCCACCATCTAGGCATATAGCTCGACAATTATAGTGATAATATATTTTTTACAAATTTTTGTATTTCACTACACTTATATGCATAAATATTTATATAAAAATACTCTATGTATATTTGCTCAGATTGTGGAAATGAATCGCTGACTTGGAAAGGTCAGTGTGACTATTGTAAGGCTTGGAATACCCTGAAAGAGTTCAAGGAATCTAAATCAAAATGAGCAAAATGAGTGAGTGGAACAGCGCAAACTCTGGGAAATATTTCTGATATTAACAAAGAAACTGACGCAGTAAAAATAGAGACAAAATCTGGAGAGTTTAACACCGTGCTTGGTGGATGACTCGTACAATGAAGCATCGTCCTACTCTCTGGTGAACCATGAATCTGAAAATCCACTCTGAGTTTACAACTTGGATGATGGATAGCAGACGATATAGTCTATATTTCATGAGAAGAAACTCTTTCTCAAATCAGTGCAAGAGCGAAAAGACTCTCTGTTGCATGAAATAATATCTGACTCCTCACTGAAAATAACCTCGAAAACATTATAGCTACTTTAGAGAAATCAAGCCCAAAAGTAGTAATACTTGACTCAATCTCCGTGATGTACAGTAATGAAGTAAATGGGACAGCTGGAAGTATCGGACAAGTCAGATATATCACTGAAAAAGTTGTAGAATACGGAAAACAAAACAATATCACCTTTATCATTATTGGACACGTAACAAAGGACGGCTCTCTTGCAGGACCAAAGACTCTCGAACATATGGTTGATACTGTGTTATTTTTTGAAGGAGATAAGTTTGATAACCTTAGAATCCTAAGAAGTCTCAAAAATAGATTTGGAAGTAGCTCTGAAATTTGACTTTATAAGATGTGAGAAACAGGGCTTATGGATATCCCTAACCCTGGACTTGAGTTTATATCTGATGATAGTGATACTATCTGAAGTGCTCTATCAGTAACTATGGAGTGAACACGGCCACTTGTTATTGAAACCGAAGCTCTTACAACCTATAGTAAATTTGGATACCCAAAGAGATCTGCTCGAGGGATAAACACTTCAAAACTTGATCTCATTATAGCAGTACTTGGGAAATATACTCCTGTAAAACTCGAAAATTATGATGTGTATGCAAATATCTCTAGAGGACTTTCATTTTCTGAGCCAGGATTAGATCTCGCAGTTGCAGCAAGTATCATATCCTCAAAACTTGGAAAAGCACTCTCTAAAAAAACTATATATATTGGAGAAATATCACTTACTGGAAAAGTAAAAAAGGTAATGTTTTTAGAAAAAAGAGTGAAAGAAGCTATTAAGATTTGATTTTCAGAAATATTTATTCCAGATATGTGATGAAATCTTACTTCTCTCTTACCAAAATGAGGAATAATAGAAGTGAAAAATATCAAAGATTTTACTAAATATTACTCTTAAAACTATGAAAAATACAATTTTAATATTTGCTCTCATACTCTTTTCACTCATTGGATGAGCTATTTGAGCTTATTGACTCATAAATTATTTCCCTATACAAGAAGTTACGCAAGATATCGAAATAATAGAAACTAATACAGCAGAAAATACAGTAGCAGCTGAGCAGCTAGAGCAAGTTGATATCGTGTCACTTGAAAATACAATTAATGAAACAGTGAAAAAAATTGCTCCGAGCGTTGTAAGTATAGTGATAAAAAAAGATCTAGTAATATACAGAAGTGACCCGTATGGTTTTTTTCAACAACCTGCTGGAACAGTGAGCAGACAAGTCGGTTGATGAAGCTGATTTTTCGTGAGTGAAGATGGAATAATCCTTACCAATAAACATGTAGTGCAAGATACCTCAGCTGAATATACTGTTATACTTAATACGTGAGAAGAATATGATGCAACGGTGGTTGCACTTGACCCCGTAAATGACTTGGCTGTAATAAAGATACAAGATGAAAAAAATAACTTCTCACCACTACCAATATCTCAAAGCTTAGAAAATATAGAAGTTGGGGATTTTGGTATTGCTGTTTGAAATGCACTTGCAGAACTGCAAAATTCAGTTTCTCTTTGAATAGTGAGTGGGAAAAATAGAACCATACAAGCTGGATGAGATTCACTATCTGGCTTATTACAAACAGATGCGGCTATTAACCCTTGAAATAGTTGAGGCCCACTTATAAATCTTAGTTGAGAAGTAATTTGAATTAATACTGCCATAGCTTCTAATAGCAATGGTATTGGATTTGCGTATGGACTTACACAACAGCGAGTTAACTATATGTTAGAGTCTATATCAGAATCTGGGAGAATCATGAGGCCGTTTATTGGTATAAATTATATTCCAAACTCTCAGGGAGTTGCAAATCAACTATGACTCGCAACTACTCAATGAGTATATATTGTTGATGAAACAGAAAGTATACTCCCTTGAAGTAGCGCTGAAAAAGCTGGACTAGAACCTGGAGATATAATTTTAGAAGTTGATGGTAAGCTACTATGAGTTAACACAACACTTTCAACTATAATTCAAAATTCTCTCCCCTGAGATATATTGAAATTAAAAGTATTAAAGAAATCATGAGAAGAAAAAGAAATTAATTTAGAACTTTGATCAATGTAAAATGAAAAGAAAGTATATCTCTGTGTGAATAATAATCTTTTTTATTCTCCTAATCACGCAGTTTTCCTGAAATTCAAAAAGTACTCAACTAACAATAACAAAGATACCAAGTAACTTTGTATATGATTGATGCTCTATGGTGCCAGATTGAGATTTACTTGATTGCTGCACTGTTCATGATCAGTGATACTTTTTTGGTGGATCTTGGCAAGAAAGGCTCAAGGTAGATAATAGTTTTTATAGCTGCGTTCAAGGTAAATGACACTTATATTCCCCTATTTTAGCTCCGATTATGTGGAGTTGAGTTAGAATTGGATGAGCTCCAATTTGGCCTACGAGTTATAGATGGTGATTTGGAAGAGACCTATATTAGAAAAAAGCTCTGAGATAACTCAGAGCTTTTTAAAAATGCAGAATTTAAACTTAAATATAGAATAGTACTACTGCAACGATGATTCATAGTAGACTTCCTGCAAATGCTTCACTTGGAAGATGTCATAATGATTCTTTCAATTTTTTTTCTCCCACGAGTGTTGAACCTAAGCTTTCATTAATAAGTTTGGCATGTAAACCTGCTTCGTATCTTACGTTTATTGCATCATAGATTATGATAACTGTAAATCACATTACTATGGCAAACATATCATCATGAACTCCATATTTTAGTGCAAAAGCAGTAGCTAGTGAAACAACAACAGAAGAATGTACTGATGGCATTCATCAACTTCACAAAGATCTCTCAAGATTCCATTTTCAAGATCCTGTTTTAATTAAAAGACCCTTTATAATAACCGACAATACAAATGTTACAGCAGGAACGAGGATAAGTGTTTCGTAAAAAGTATTGTATGGCATAAATATATATTTGATTAAGCTACATCTAATATTGTATATTCCACTGAATTTCCAGCTCCATTTTTAAGCTTAAAAGTATCACCTTTTTTCTTTCAGAGAATTTGTTTTCCAATTGGAGACTCATTAGAAACTGTTGGAACTTTTGCCAGTATATCAGCTTCTGTAGTACCAACGATTTTATATGATTCCTTTTCTTTAGTCCCAGTTTCACCTATAGTAACTACCATTCACATGTTAACTTTTTTTGCACCAGAAGTCTTTTTTTCTTCTTTAATGATTTCAACTCTTTTGAGCTGATCTTCAAGCTCTGTAATTCTTAGTTCAACTTGAGCTTGTTCATTTCTTGCATCTTCATATTCAGAATTTTCAGAAAGATCACCAAAACTAATCGCTTCTTTTAGTTTTTCTGCAATCTCTAATCTCTTTTCTTCTTTTAGAGATCTAAGTTCTTCTTTTAATTTTTCTAAACCCTCCAGCGTAAGGTAAATTATTTGTTCTGACATAGTATATATATAAGGAATTAATTTTGAGCTTTTAGCTGCTCAAGAGCATTCTTAGTTCTATTATAGTTATCTTTTTTAATTTTCAATCAAAAAGCATAATTTTGATATTCAAACACAATTCTCACAAGTCAATCATCAAGTCCATCCTCCATATTAATAAAAAATGAAGCATCTGCGATATTATTAACCTCATTCAGCTCTATAGGGAGATCAAATTGTAACACCTCAAAGATATTTTTTACTGCACTGTATCGTTTACTTGAGAACATATAAAAACTCATGTGTGCATTATTATATTCTCTAAATATATCTGGATATTCATCCGTAATTCAAAATAGTAGCTCAGACTGTGTTGATTCTCGTAACACAAAGGCTTCTGATAATGCATTTAGCACTTCTAGTTCCTCAAAAGTTACATTTGGGAGTGATTGGGTAACTGGCTTGTCTATATTTCCAGAAAGAGCATCTAGAAATGTTACTCCATCACTCTCTACAATAATCTGAGTATTTTCAGTATCATTTACATCTGGATTATCAATAATAATAAGTCTTTCACTATCATCGATATTTTGATTTTCATAAACAATTTCATTTTTATATTTGAGTTTTTTCAGAAAAAATCTGTAATCTTCACTCATAACATAAGCTCCTATGTTTCCTGCAATAAGAAACATTAATATGAGTAAAAATATAATTATTCCTCTCACAGTAATATATTATTTAACAACTATTTGAGAAAAATCTAACTCAATAGGAGTATCTCTTCACAGTAAATTAATGTTAACTTTCACAAGTCATTTTGTTTCATTAACCTCAGTAATCATACCCTCATTTCATTCGAAAGCTCATTTTGTAATGATTGCCATTTCTCCAGTTTTAAACTTAGTTGAAAAAGTTTCTTCTTTGCTTTCAACTTTTCATTTTAGTTGAGCAAGTTCATCTCCTGAAACAGGAACTGGAATATTCCCTGCACCAAGAAAACCTGTAACATTTGGAGTATTACGAACAATATACCAACTTTCGTTTGAAACCACCATCTCAACAAGAATATATCCAGGAAGAATATTTTTTTTCTTTTTAACTTTTGTACCTCCTGCTCTTACTGTTACTACATCATGAGTAGGAACAAAAACATCTATAATATAGTCTTCTAAACCGAAACTTTCTCTTCTTTGAAATAAAGATTGTTTAACGTTTTCTTCTGTTCCAGAGATTACCTGGATAACATACCATCTAGGAGTATTGTCTTGCATTTGTTTTGTATTTTAAAAAGTATTACTCAGCAGTTTCATCTGTAGAAGTTTCTTCACTTCCAGAAATAGTATTTTCAATTACAGTTCCTGAAGCAGTTGTTGCCTCTATTTGAACTTCATCAGAAAATAAAGCATCAATTTCTTCTTCAGTAAGACCACTTTGCCCTGTAACTTGAGTTCCTGTACCTAAAATATTTTTTAATCCAAAAATAATTTCTGAGAAGATATTACTAGCGATAAAAAGATATACTCAAAAAGCTACTAAAATAGCTAACACAAGTGAAAAATATTTTTGTGTTTCTTTTCTTGTTGGCCAAACAACATGTCGGAACTCTCTAATAGCTCCCTTTATAAATCTAATCATCTAAAACATATAAGTAATAAAAAAAGCATCACAATATTCTTGCAACACCTGTCAAAAAAATTATATAGTTTTTTTACAAAAGTCAAAGAGATTTTTGACTGTTTTAATCCTTTATGCTACAATAAACTTATGAATATATACACCTACATTTTTATGCTGTTAGCTTTGATGTTATGCATCAGCTGATTATGAATCTATTTTTTGTACAAAAAAATAGATTTCTTTGAGCATAAATTAATGCTTTTATTCTCTAAAAGAAGTGATATATTTCCCTGACTCTACGAAGTAAGCTCTGAAAAACTTTCAAGACACAATGAAATATTTGCAGAAGTATTATCGCTCAGAAAACAAGAATTTTCTCTCATGAGCTCAAACAGAGATATAGAGTGATATATACAGCTCCAATCCCATATACATCATGAGATAAATTTTATCTTTCAAGTTTGTAATAAAAACACTAAACTCTTAAAAGATAAAAATTTCCTGTATCTGCGAGATGTAATGATTTCAGCAAGTTCTGATATATCAAAAGAAATGAAAAAATATAGGAGAATCATAGAGATTTACAATACTATCATTTTCTACAAAAATTGTAGTATTGTATGACTCATAATTCCATTTACTAAAAAAACAGTTCTGTAAGAACTGTTTTTTATTTGATAAATAACTATTTTTTAAATCTATAGAATAATCCAGTTGAAAACATAACAGCAACCAGAAGTAAAATCCAATGCTCTGGCCCCGTTTGAGGTAACTTATCATTCTCTGCAGCAGCATTGAGTGTATTATCTGAAAGTTCTTCACTAGAGATAGTTGTTCCTGCATTATTTCATATTTGAGTATTCTCTAGAGTTTCATCATTTACATTCTCTGTTTGAGCTGGAGTAGTATCCTCTATTTGAGTATCCTCAGGTTCTTGTATATCTGGTTCTTGTGTGTTTGTTTCTTCTTGTCATCCTGCAGCTTCTAAAGCAGTAGCAAATACTTCTGGAGTTGTAAAGTTTACAAACGCATCTATTCAAGACTCGATAGTATTACCATCTTTATCTCTAATATCTAGTACTGTTATCTTGTATTGTGAGTTTGATTGAAGTTTTCCATCTAAAATAGCAAGAATATTTCTCGGCTTACCAGGAACCACATCAGATATATCAACTCATACTTCTTCCCCTGAATCTATGTTTTCAATTATAAATTGTCTCCCGGCACTACTTCCAGACTCCATATCTAATGAAAATTCCATTTCAATTGATGTGTCATCTATAGCTTTCGCATTTATAATTCTTAGGCTAACGGCTTGGGCTTCAGATCACTCAGAGAGAGTTAGTGCCTCAAGTTCTGGAGATTTATCTGATTCACTTCATGTTTCATCTACAGCTGTAATTGCTATATAGTATCGAGTTTCAGCATTTAGATCTGTAAGCTCATAGGTACTTTCTTCGATAAGGTCCACTCACTCTATATCATAATCAGATCATGAACCTGAAGTTTCTCAGTAGTATATATAGTATCACAGTACATCAGGTACGTCTTGCCAATCTATTGTAACACTACTATCACTTACGGTAGTTGCTTGCAACTCTCATGGAGCCTGAGTTGCATGTACTCAGTAAGTAAACGTCATCAACAGCATAGCTATTAATAATTTGTATACATTTTTCATAGGTAGCATCTTAAAAGGTATTATTCTTGTATTCACCAAATATTGGAGTAATATACTTCCATATTAGATTTTTTTTGTTATTTGACAACTCTTTATGCATAAAAACTACACTATAAAAGCATTTACTCTTGGAGAATTAATGGTATGAATTGCAATTGTATGAATCATAGCTTTAGGAATAAGTAATATTGACTTCAATAGACTCTCAAAAAATCAAGAATCACAAATAGAAGTAGTAAAAATAATCAATATTATCGAAGAAACAAAAAACAATGCTCTTATTTGACGATGAGTTGATTCTACTTTAGAAAACCCAATAAATTGGTCAATTTCTATAAATAATTCAACATCTTCTGGAAGTATAATTTCCAGATGGGAACTAGAATCTTGAACAGTATGAACAGGAAGTACGTGGAAAACAAAAGACTGATTCTCCATATCAAACCTACATTGCAGAACCATCAATCCCCCAATAGATAACGATACTCCCATATCATCAGGCTCTATAATATATCAGTGATCAAATGCATCTTTAAATTGATGTAGTGATGACACTTATAAGATGCTCGTCTTTAATTATTGAGCTTCATGAAGTACGAGTGAGATATCAATAAACACTGTTACTTGAGTTATTGAAAAAAATTAATTACATAAATATTTTTTTCGAAATTTTATACTCAACTCATCAGTAAATAACGGCAAAAATTGTACCATATATAAAGACATTCCCTACACTTCATAGTCCAATATTTTTTACAAACATATTAAAAACTAGTAGTATACACAATCAAAGTAAGAGAGTTTGTAGTATAGAAATATAATATTTTTTAGGTACAGAATACTGCCCTAAAACAACATAGGCACTTACTAGCATAAGAATAGCTTGTGAAAAGAGCGTTACAGCTGCAGCACCTATAAATGAATAGTATGGAATTAAAATTATATTTCAGACGATATTAATTGCTGTGATTCAAATATTGATTTTTAAAAGAAGTCATTGTTTTTCACTTGCTATAAGTACATAAATAAATGCTAAAGAAACAAAATGAAATAACAACACTCAAAGCGCTATAGAAAGAGCAAGTGGTGAGTTATAAATATGGCCAATGGGGTTTATGTACTCAGGAGTCGCAATAATAGATATGATATCGCTTGCAAGTCAGCTTCATAATATAAATATACAGAGAGAGAAACTGACTAATACCTTAAGTGAAGTCCCAAGAATTTTAGATATTTCTTCTGTTTTTCAGGATCTAAATTTTTCACTTAAGCTTGGAAGTACCGAATTGAGATAAAAACCTCATAGTACCATAAGTACTTCTACTATTTTCATTGGCAGTCAATAGAGTGCAATAGATATATCAGCCTTATCAGGATTTTCCAGTAAAGATATTAAAATAACATCAATTTTAAAATATACTACAGAGAGAAATAATGCAATTCCATATGGGAGTGAGAGATGAAATATATTTTTTATATACCCCCAATCAAACAGGAATCTAATAGGACATATCTTTTTGGCATATATATAATTCATATATGTGTTAAGACATATTCCTATAAAACCTGCTACAAATACTGAAATAAATGCAAGATTTTCCGTGCCTGAACCAGCAAAAACATAGATAAGTGAAACAGCTATAAGAGAAATATTAATTATTTTTCCCGCGACAACAGAAATTAGCGAAAACTCCATTTGCATTTGTGATTGCATAAGAGCTAGTAGGGATGAGTTTATGAGGCTCACAAGTGTAAAAGCCCCTACTATAGCAATTGCAATAAGAGTGAGCGAGTCGTTGTAACCTGGAAGAAATAAGGCAATCAAAAAAGATATAAACCAAACTCACAGGGCCATCATTACGCGAAGTGAAAGAACATTTCAAATTATCTTTTCTTTTGGAATAAGTCCCCTTGATATCTCACGAATTGCTAAAGTATAAAGTCAAAGATCAGCAAGAAACGCAAATATTCATAGATAGCTATATACTTTATTATAACTCCCATACATTTCTATTGGAAGATACTTTGTAAGAATTCAAATTAGAAATATTGAAATACCTGCTGTAAGCACTTTTGAAAATATCTGAGCAATAGTATTTGATGCTATTTTTTTATACAATGTCGAGTCAGTGAAAAAATATACTGTTGCATTTACGCAATCAGGATTATTATAGAAGTAATTATAATTACTTTTCATAATACACAAAGCTCGTGCATAAAAAATTATTTCTTTTACTATTTATAGCTTTTTCTATATTGAGCTCATGCTCTTTTTGAGAAAATAATGAATCTTACACAGAAACTGAAAACTCTTGAAGTCTATCTCAAGGTAGTCTAATAAGTCCAGAAGAAGAAAAAGAACAAAAAACCCAAGATTCAATTCAAAATAAGATTGATACCATCAGAAAACGACTTGCTCTTAAAGGTCTAATTATAGATGGTGACTCGTATTACAGAGAGTGACAGATAGCACTAGCTCTTGTAAAATATCTAGAGTTCTATAGAAAAAACCCTGATGACCAACTTATATTAGAAAAATTATGAGACGCATATTTCAGCCTCAATAAATACACGAGTTCATACAGCTATTATTCAAAGATTGAGAATCCTAGTGAAGTTATATTAGATAAAACCGCTCTCTCACTCCTACACGAAACAGACTTTGATAATGTCGTGGCTATAAAATCAACTCAAACAAAGCTTAAAAACATCTTACCAGAGTGAGAGTTATTTTATTATTACAATACTTCACTAGAATGTGCTCTTGATTTTCATAATTGTAAGCTTGCTTTAAATGATTATTTTTGGCCAAACGAAAATACAGAGACTCAATCTGGAAGTATCAATCAAATGACTTATTCTAAACTGATTGATTTACAATCAGCTATTGAAAATTATAGAAACTTTAGAGTAGACCAAGTATATTTAAAGGATGCTTATATAGTTGCCTCTTGGTATAGTAATGGCCTTTATAGTCTGAGTGCACACATGTGAGAAAAAATTCTATGATATAAACCAGGATATAAACCTATCCTTAAAATAGTATCTCAAAGTTATTTTGAACTTTGAGAATATGAAAACTCAAGAGAAATTCTATCAAAATATCAAGATATTGATGATGAAGATTCAGCTGTAAACTACATGCTATGAATAATTCATACTCAGCTTAAAGATTATGTTCTCGCAAATATACATCTATCAAAGGCTATTAAACTTGATTCTCCAAAATCTCTTGAAATAAGAAGGCAGTTGATTCATAATTTTTATCAACTTGATAATCAATCTAATTTACTCAAAGAGTTCAAAGACTTGATTGAAAACGAAGAAGACTATACATCTGATGATCTTTGACTTGCAATATACAATCATATTTTACAGTGAGATTATGAAACAGCACTTTGATGGTCAAAATTAGGAATCGAAAGATTCCCAGATGATGCATGAAATTTTTATGCATATCAGGCATGGATTCTCAGAGATAAATGAGAACTACAACTAGCTGATTCTCTCTTGCAAACATGATATGAAAAATACCCTGACAACCCATTTGTGCTTATAAATCTATGATACAATGCTATAGAATTAAATAAAAAATGAAGCGCAGTATCATATTTTAAAACTATTTTAAAGGACTATCCCGATACTGAGTTTGCAGTTTCAGCGCAGCGAGAGATAGATATACTTTCTGAAAAATAAATTATGAGCTTAGAACAATCTAGTAATAATGAGAGGTACGAAAAAAACAAAAAGCTAAAACAAGAGAAAGCAAAACAGGATTTTTTTGAGTCACAAAAGCTCAGATTTGAAACAGCAAACCTTTTACAATCGCTTGCAAAAGATATCTCAGAGAAATTTGGTATAGATATTAATAAAGTAAAAAATCTCATAGAAAATAAAACATCTTCAAAACTTGAAGACCTCCAAGCTTCTTTGCTCAGTAATGATACTATTAACTTAGATGACCTACTGGGGGAAATCAATAATGCAAAATTACAAATAGAAGACCTATCTAAAAAATATAGAGAAGAATTGAAAAGGACTATTGGGCAAAAAGAATTTGAGCCAAACACACACAAATACATAAGCTCTCAGAAGTTTTTTTCAGAAGAATTTCTATTTAAAATTCAAAATCCTCAAAATATTAGCGACAATATTCTATGAGCAGGAGTTGGTATCATTGATTCAACTGAAGCAATAATATTTTTTGTGTATAATCTTTGAAAATGAATACTACTCACTCCATATCACATCTACTTACTCATAAAGTGAGAATCTAAAATCAAACTCTAAGAATCTAAAAAACACTTACTAAATGTAAGTGTTTTTTTTAGATTTTAAACTAGATTATAACTCTATGTTTTCCACAGAAGTTTGATTAATTCAGTTATTTATTGATGCAGGAACTCAAGCTCAAAGTTCAGGAGTTCTCTTTGCCACAATCCATAGCATACACCATGGAAATAAAGTCATGAGTGTTGCAGTTGTATTTGATTCTCACGCTCTGTCTGCCATTCCTTTAAATAAGAAATTCGTCGATACGTAAATGAATAAAAAATATACAGGGATATATAGCAATACCATAGTTATAAGAATAGTGCCTATTGTTAGTGAATTTCCGAAAGTTGAAAAAATCAAAAATCAGAGTACTCACATAAAAATCCAAGTTAAGATCAATGCACCTATTACATGCAGAATTAGTTTAATGAGTCACTGCCAAAAAGTAAATCAAGCTGTTTTAATAAAAGTATACAATTGAATCAATGGAACGAATGCGAGCCAAGAGTGTTTATCACCCAATTTTTTACTGAGTTTATAAAGTCATATTGCCGTAGTAACAAAAAATACTAATGACAATATATTGAGTCATAAGCCTAAAAATCATAGTATTTGTAATCCACCATTTAAATCTGTACCAACAGATTGCTCAAGCATTTGATTCATTGCATTAATATTTTCTTGAGTCAGTTCAGGATTTCCCTCTAATGAATCTACCACAGCACTGTCAAAATTAATTGCCATAAACTTATAATATTAAAAATATATTGAACATTTACCTTTTTCAGTGTACTATAGAAATACGATAATCAAAATATTAGATGTAACCCTAAACTTATATGTACCAAGCAAAAGAGTGAGTCTTAGATAGAATTGAACAGAGTTTTTCTATTCTGATAAAAAATCCATTGGCTTTAATTAGCCCTCTAATTATATTTCAAATAGTGATGATAGTCATCCTGCCTCAAATTGCGATGAGTATCATCTTATGATGAAATTTTATGGAGACAATTAGTGTAAGTTCTGTATTATATATTACACTGTCTCTTGCAATAATTTATGGTCTATTTTACGTGATTCTTATCATTCCCATCACTATTTGAATCATAAAATGAGCGAGTGAACTCATTAAAGGAAAAGATATCACAGGTCGAAGCACAGTTGAATATGGTTTTAAAAAACTAAGAGATAGTTTTAAAGTCTATTGGTATATGTTTGCATATGCATATTTAGTGCCAGCTTTGTGTTTTATAGTAGCCTGAATTATAATGCTCTATGGGCTTTACTTTAACAATGAAGTTATTTCTTCTATAGCATGATGACTCATGGTACTTTCAGTAATTTACGCAGCAATACAATGAATATATAGGTGAGTAAAAGCCACATTTGCTATAGGATCTGCTATCTATGAAGAGGATTTTAGCAAAGAGCAATTTAACAACAGTGTTTTATATACTCAGTGAAAGTGGTGGAGAATATTTTGAAATTTCTTTCTTGTTGGAGTCATAACGGCATTACTCATGTGACTCGTATCTGGACTGTTATGATCAATATCTTTTATGGGAGCTGTGAATTCTGGTATTGATATTAATGCTCTCATCACACCTGCAGATCAAGACATACAAAGCAGTATTGAAAATTTTATTTGAGATAGTTCTGGCCAAAGTATGATAAAATTTATCATTGATAGTATTTCTCAAATACTATGAAGTGCCGTAAGTGTATTTATGTTAATATTCACTCTCATATTCTACATCAGACTTAAACAAGAATTTGCAGAATGAAAAATATTCTCTAAAACAGAATACATAAACTCAGAATTATAATACTCAAATAAGAGTAGAAATCATGGCTCTCTTATCATGTTTGTAAAAACTATCTCTGTCCAGTAAATCGTTTTCGATATACTGGATTTTTCTTCTCTCAAGTTCTGATTTTTCCCCATCACTGAGATAGAGGAAATCCCCTCATTTTACTGATATATTACTTTGAAATCTAGCTCTCTCATCACTACTCAGGTCTAATTTTTTATTATTACATATATATATATCAATTCTTCGACCTAAAAATCTTTCAATCTTATTCACGAAATCTAGACAAGTAAGTCACTGCGTCTCTCCTCACTTATTAGTATTATTTCCTATATATATAATTTTTGCTTTAGCACTGATTATAGCGTTTTTCACTCCTCAAATTACAAAGTTTGAGATAGTAGAAGTAAATAAATCACCAGGAGAAATAATAATATAGTCAGCTCAAGAAATTGCTTCCTCTACATCACTATGATGATGTGCCGATTTAGAACCATCCATGAGTTCCAAGTCAGCAATTCAAGATGTATAAGCAGCTACGTTTGAGATTCTGTCTTGAGACTCTATTACTTCACCATTTCACAGTATAGCTTTAATATATGCTTTCTTTGTGGTAACCGGAATTATATGTGCATTCACCTCTAGGATTTGATGCATAAGCTTTAACATTTTATGATAATCTTTATCAAGATTATAGTAGAGATTAGCCATAAATAGATTCCCTACTTTGTGTCATTTTATACTAGAAGTAAGTGGTAACTTATAATCTAAAAACTCTGTATTTTTTGACAGTAAATGATTTTTAAAGTCTTCATCAGCTCAAACGAGTTTAAAGTATTCCCAAATAGTAAGTTGAGAAATTTCTCTATCTCTTTCAATAACTGTTTCCATATATTGCTGCAGTTCATCTCTCTTATGTGATCCCGACATCATAAACAGACATCTTCTCAAATCTCCAGGTGGAGGAAGATGAATTCATAGTTCATCTTGAAACTTTCGCATGAGTTCACCCGTGGTTCGACCATCATCACTCATTGATACTATAGACGATATATCATACTTATTCTCTGAGTATTCATAAAAAGCACTTAGCAAATTTGATTGTCAGTTTCCTCCTCAAATAGTAACTATTTTTTTCTTAGTCATATATCTGCTTACATGATACTTTTAAAATAATCTAATATCTCATCCCTGAGATCATCGTGTTTCAGAGCGTAGGCTATACTAGCTTTAAGATAACCAGTTTTTGACCCAGTATCATATCTCACTCATTGCACTTCTAGACCATATATATCAGTATCTTTTTGCATATCAATAAATGCATCCGCAAGTCTGATTTCACCATCTCCACAACTAGATTTTGCATTTTCGAGATATCCAAAAATATTTGGAGTGAGTACATATTTCCCAATAACAGCTGTTCGTGAATCTGTTTCATGTGCTTGAGGTTTTTCTAAAAATTTTGTCACTCTAGTAGTGTCTCCATCAAGTTCTCACTCAAGCATTCCATAACTTGATACTTCACTTTCTTCTACTCACACTGTCGCAATAACTGAACTGCCAGTTTCTTCATGTTTTCTAATTAATTGCTCTGCTGCAGTCACATCATTATCTATGATATCATCTCAAAAGAGTACAAGAAATGGCTCATCCCCAATAAGGTTTTTTGTTCTAAGTATTGCATCTCCATCACCTTTTGGGTATGGCTGTCTAACATATACTATATTTGCCATTTCGTTGAGGTTTTTTACTTTTCGTAGATAATCAAACTTACCAGAATCATCAAGTCGTTGTTCTAGTTCAGGATTAGAGTCAAAGTGGTCCTCTATAGCTCGTTTACTTCGTCCTGTTACGATAATAATATCTTCACAGCCTGCAGCAATAGCTTCTTCTACGAGATATTGCATCACTGGTTTATCTACTATTGGAAACATCTCTTTTGGAAGAGCTTTCGTAGCTGGCAAAAATCTCGTCCCCATACCTGCTGCTGGTATAACACATTTTGTAATTTTTTTCATAAATCGTTTTAATATTATGCTATAAGAATACAAAAAAAACACCCTCTCGCAAGGGTATTTTAGCTTTTAATATCTTCAACTATTTGAGGAAGTTCGGATTCTTTGTAAAAATGTCATTTATTATAAAAATCTCTAAATATAGATTCAGGAAAATATTGCTTTAATCTCAAGGACTGTTCATATGGTACAACATTATCATCCTGACTATGATATATATAAATCTGTTTTGACCATCGTGAGACTCTATTATATACATGCTCTAAATCAAACTCAAAGCTTCAGAGTCATTCATTTCCTGTACCTGCAATTGCTGGAGCTACTAAAAATAGCTTTTTAATTCTCACTGGAAATTCGTTTTCTCAAATATATTTTAATATAAATGTACTACCCAGAGATGTTGTAGCGATTATTACATCTTCTCTTATATATGGAAACATTTTTTCAAATAATATTTTCCAGGCTTCATAATCTGCAAATTTTTCAGTGCAAGATGGACTTCTTAAATACTCATACTCATCTCATAGCTTCTCTCAAAGAGTTTTATTCCAGTTTAAAAATTCATCTTCATAAGGATTGTATTCTACACGTTCTCTCAAATATTTATAATAACTCTCATAGTTTTCTTTTGGAGTAGCTCAGGTTATAAATATAACTTGTTGTTTCATAATTTTGTAACAAAAAAATACATAGCTCTATACTATGTATTTTTTAAGATTTTTCGAGAGAAATTAACTTCTAATTCCGTATCACTTTTTCAGTAAATAGAGTATCACTGTAATAAGCAGTGTAATGAAGGTTACAAGTATTCATAGTGAGACGTAAATACTAATCTCAGAAGTTCCTATAAAGGCATATCTCAATCCTCAGATCATATAGAGAATAGGATTAAATTGACTCACTATCTGCCAAAAATCTGGGAGAATAGAAATGGGATAAAAAACTCATCCTAAATATATGAGTGGTGTAATAAGAAAGGTAGGTATGAGCGCAATATCATCAAAACTTTTTGCATATAAACCATTAAATAATCAAAGCAGCGAAAACAAGAGCGCTGAGAGAAATATAAAAGTGATTGCTAGTGGAATATTTGATATACTGATATCGGTCATAAGAGCTGCGGCAGCGAATACCAAACCTGCTACCATCATTGCTCTGAGCATAGCTCCAGCACAGAAACCGAGAAGTATCTTCCAGTAAGACATAGGAGAGACGAAAAGTTCTTCTATAGACTTTTGAAACTTTGCTCCAAAAAAACTAGATGATGTGTTTTGATATGCAGCCATGATTACAGCCATCATAAGGAGTCCTGGAAATATAAAATCTATATAGCTCACTCCCTCAACTACTGAGATTCTATCACCAATGAATTTTCAAAAAATTCACAGATATAAAACTATTGTAATAACTGGTGGAACCAGTGTTTGTTTCCATACTCTTAAAAATCTAGAAACTTCTTTCATCATCAATGTGTATAAATCTATCATATTATTTATGTGCTAATTGTAAAAATAATTGCTCAAGTCTGTTTGATTTGTTTCTCATAGATAAAACATCTATTCCCTTTTCTGAAAGTACAGAAAATATTTCATTTACGCTTTCTGTAGCTTTTACCGAAAGTTCAAGAGTATTTCCGTCAGTAAGTTTCGGTTTATACTGATCAAATCGTTTCGGGATTTCTGTCATAGTATCCTTTAAATCTAAGACAAATATCTCTTCATCGAGTGTTTTTAAAAGTGATTTTACTCATCCGTTATATACTATTTCTCCACCTGTGAGAATCGCAACATTTTTACAAAGTTGTTCTACTTCTTCGAGGTAGTGTGTTGTCAGGATTATAGTAATGTTTTTTTCTTTGTTGAGCATCTGTATAAATTCCCACATAGTTTTACGCAGTTCTACATCTACTCACGCAGTTGGCTCATCAAGAACTAATACTTTAGGTTCATGTACGAGTGCTCTGGCTATCATCAGTCTTCGCTTCATACCTCCTGAAAGTTCTTTTGCTTTAGAATCTCGTTTATCCCAAAGTTCTAGTTTTTTGAGATAAAACTCTACTCTCTCAGCAGCAATTTTTTTAGGGACTCCGTAAAAACCAGCCTGAAACATACAAATATCCCAAACCTTTGCAAAGATATCAAAATTAAACTCTTGTGGCACTACACCTATATGTTTCTTAGCGAGTGAGAAATCTTCATCGATATCAACTCAAGCAATTTTGACAGTTCAAGAATCTTTATTTACCAGGCTCGTCATAATACCTATAGTGGTAGATTTTCCGGCTCCATTATGCCCCAGTAAAGCAAAAAAATCACCTTGCTGCACTTCGAGATTTATTCATTTTAAAACTTCTAGTTTCCCATAAGATTTTTTCAAATCTTTTATTTCAAGTATTTTACTCACTTCTCTATAATATTAAAAAATATGTACCATAGTATGATACATATTTTTTGTAATAATTCTATATATTTTTACTTCTTGCAAAAACAATCTACAACGTGGTCGTCTATAAGACCTACTGCTTGTAAATAAGCATACATGATTGTAGTTCAGACAAAGCTCATTCATCTCTTTTTTAAATCTTTTGAGAGGGCATCTGATAGTTCAGTAGAAACAGGAACTTCACCAATATTCTTTGGAGTATTTATTACCTGTTTATCATCTACATATCACCAAAGATAATCTGAAAAACTTCAAAATTCAGACCTGATTTGGATAAATGCTTTCGCATTTTTAACAGCAGAGTTTATTTTGAGCTTATTTCTGATTATCCCTTTATCTTGCAGTAATTCTTGTATTTTTTCTTGCTTATACCCAGCTATTTTTTCATAATCAAATCCATCAAAAGCAACTCTATAGTTTTCTCGTTTTTTTAAAACTGTTTCCCAGCTCAGACCAGCTTGGGCTCATTCTAAAATTAGGAATTCAAAAAGGACTTTATCATCATACACTGGGACTCACCATTCCTCATCATGGTATTTCAGATATAATTCATTATTTGGATTAGCCCAGCTACAGCGAGTTTTCATAATTTATATAAATAGTAATATAGAAACGATTGAAAGTGCAATTACCATTCATTTTTTCATATTAAAATGCTCTCCATAAAATATTATTGAGAGGATAATTGGTACGAGTATAGAAAATGAATTAATCGTAAATGCAATAGCCATGTTACCTGACATTGCCATTATAAATGTAAAGAATGCAAATACATGAATAATTCACGCAAAAAAACTAAACTTTAAAATTCATTCTGTTTTATATTTATGGTGATTTCTTTTACCATGAAATTGGTATCAAATTAATGAATAAATAGTTCCTAAAAACAGTGATGTAAACAAAAATACTTCCGGACTTCAATCTATTACATATATCATTTTTGTTGCTGCCGATGAAAATGAAGTCACTACTGCAGTAAGAAGTACGAGTAAAATTCATAATTTAAGATTTTTTTGTATCCTATTCTCAGTCTTTGTAATTAACATGAGTGGAATCATTATTCCAATAGCAATACCTATAGCTTCTTTAAAAGATAAGTTTTCTCAAAAATATAAGATACTCACAGCAGTCACAATCAAAGGACCAAAGGTTTTATAAAGTGGATAAAAAATAACTGTATCTATGTTCTTCATACTCTCTACGCGAGAAATTACTGAGACATAAAAAAAAGATATATTGATAAAAGAAAAAAATAAAGTTGTTAAAAATATATCATAAGACAGGTTAAAGCTTCATTTATAAAAACAATATACTCCTGCTAAAAAAGTTGCAGTAACATAACTATACGTTGCAGATAAGTTAGTATCATATTTTCTCTGAGCTATAACTTTATAGCTAAAATTATAAAGTCCTCCAGTCAGGGCAGACAAAATTGCATAAAAGACCCATGTTTCCATAAAATACTACTTAGAATTACAATTCATTAAATAGCAGTATATTCCTATTTCCAAATAGCCAAAAAAATATATACTAAAGGAAATACTAATTAGAAATCTTATGGCACAAATATCGATTCGCGAATACGACGTTAAAAAAATGTTTAGTGATAAAGTTAAACAGGATTATTCAGGAGTTCAAATCAGAAAACTTTCTGATATAGAAAAACTCTCAGAAGATAAAAAATACGTCATCAAACCAGATATGCTTTTTTGAAAACGAGGAAAGCGAGGTTTACTGGGTATCAACCTCGATAAATCCCAGTGCAAATCTTGGCTCGAAAAGTATTTTGGAAAAGCAGAAAATATAGATGGAGTAGACGGAACGCTTGATGTATTTCTCGCAGAAGAAGTCGTGGATATCAAAACTGAATACTATCTCTCTTTTGCCCAATCTCGAGATGGAGATATCGTGACTTTCTCTCCAGAGGGATGAATCGACATCGAAGAAAACTGGGAAAGCACGACGACTATCACAATTCCTGTCACTCAAAATCTTGAAATTAATAATATCACAAATCTTACGTGAGACCATAGCTCTGAGGATTTTCAAAAACTTATTTTAGGGCTTTGGGATTTTTATAAAAATTATGGATTTATTTCTCTCGAGTTTAATCCTATAGCGCAAGATAGTTCATGAAAATTTCACATGATAGATGCAGTTGCAAAGGTTGATGATCAAGAAGAATATCTTCAAAAATCAAATTGGAAAAATTTAGAAATACCAAACAATTATGGTTTTCAGGAAAATGCTGGTGAGCGCTATATAGCGGAGCTGGATAATCAAACATGAGCCAGTCTCAAAATGAAAATACTTAATCCAGAAGCTAAAATATGGACTCTTTTTGCAGGAGGTGGGGGTTCTCTCGTGATGACTGATACTCTAGGGGCATTAGGATATGCTGATAATATCTGAAACTACGGAGAATGCAGCTGAAATCCAAGTCGAGAATTCACCTACGAATATACAAAAACGCTTCTATGAGAAATGCTTGCAAACAAACAATCTTGAAAATACCTCATTATCGCTGGAGCTATCGCAAACTTCACTCATATCGATAAAACCTTTGCAGGAATCATCGACGCACTTGAGGAAAATATAGAAGAAATTCATGCTCAAAATGTAACAATTTTGGTAAGAAGAGGTGGAATTAATGAAAAAGCAGGACTCAAAATACTTGAAGATGCTTGCATGAAACTCAAAATTCCAGCAATTATTACGGGAAGCGATACCTATATGACAGATATTTTAAAAGAAATAAAACTCTAAACTATGTTTACTACAAACTCTTTTGCTCTCATTTATGGACTCCAGCTTGGAGCAGCGCAGCATATGCTAGACTTTGATTTTCTCTCTGGGAGAAAGCCGAGCGTACTAGCATTTATCAATCCGGGAAAATCGAGATGAAATCATAAACTCTTTTATGGAAATAAAGAAATACTTATTTCGAGTTATCCAGATTATGATTCAATCCCTCAAGAAGTATCAAGCAGGCTCGATACGCTCGTAAACTTTGCATCATTTCGATCTACGCAAAGCGCTACTCTGCAGGCTATGGAGAGCTGATATTTCAAAAATATAGTCATAATTGCAGAGTGAATCCCAGAAAGGCAAACACTTGAAATCATAGAAAAAAATAAAACTCTCGGTCTCAATATTGTGTGACCAGCAACTGTTGGAGCGATGAGCGCTGGAGTATTTAGAGCTGGAAATACCGGTGGAAGTCTCGACAACATCATTGACTCTCATCTCTATCAGGCTGGAAACGTAGGATTTGTATCAAAATCCGGTGGAATGAGTAATGAGCTTCGAAGAGTAATCGCAGATAGAACCAACGGAACAGGTCTCTCAATCGCGCTTTGAGGTGATAAATACAATATCATGGACTTCCCTACTGCTATGAAAATCATGCAAGAGGATGAGAGCATAAAAATGATAGTGATGCTGTGAGAAATCTGAGGAAGAGACGAGCTCGAAGTAGCCAGGATGATATCACAGAAAGAAATCACAAAGCCAGTAGTAGCTTGGTGTATCGGAACTATCAATGAGCAAATATCAGGAGAAGTGCAGTTTGGCCACGCAGGAGCAAAATCAAATAAAGACGAAGAAACTGCCAGTTATAAAAATAAATTTTTAGCAGAATCTGGAGTAATCGTTCCTGAAAGTTATGTTGATTTTGGAGATAAAATAGAAACTACTTTCAAATCACTAAATATCGCTGAAACACAAAAAATAGATATCGCAGATAAACTAAAAACTATGAAAAATAGAAAAAATACGAGTTTTACATCTACCATCGCTGATGAGCGATGAGAAGAGCTTCTCTATAATGGAAAGAAAATTTCTGAGTTTACAAACTCTCCAGATTTAGGAAGAGTGATAGGAAATCTCTGGCTCAAACGTGAGCTTCCAGAGTACGCATGTAAGTTTATTAATACCGTTCTTGTGCTGATTGCTGACCACGGCCCTGCTGTTTCTGGAGCAACGAACGCTATCGTTACAGCAAGAGCTGGAAATGACCTCAAATCATCACTGATATCAGGACTCGCAACAGTTGGACCTCGTTTTGGTGGAGCTATAGATGGAGCTGGAAAATACTGGCTTGAATCAGTTTCACACAACACTTCCCCAGAAGATTTCATTAAAACAATGAAAAGCTCTGGAATAAATATTCCAGGAATAGGTCATAAGGTAAAATCAAAATTTAACCCTGACGTGAGATGTAGCATCCTAGAATCTCTTGCAGCAGACTTCCCTGCACATGCACATTTGAATTTTGCAAAATCTGTAGAATCTCTGACGCTCGAAAAGAAATCCAATCTCATACTCAATGTGGATGGATATATTGCAGCGATGCTCCTAGATATATTTGAGGATCTTGACATGAGTCATGATGAAATGAAAATGTATATCGAGGCTGGTATTTTTAATGGATTATTTCTCCTGGCTCGAAGTATCGGGTTTATCGGTCACGCGATAGATCAAAAAAGACTCGGAGAATGACTTCATCGAACAAGTTGGGATGATATACTCTATAGTGATTAAACAAATATATAAAAAAGATATCAATATATGATATCTTTTTTTATCCGTTAATTTTTTTCTTCATAACTATAGACCACAGAAAGAATCACATAATAAATAAACCGAAGATAAAGAAGAATCCGGCAAAACCAGCAAGACTTAATATGAGTCCTCAAAGAAATAATCCTATAACATTTGCAAGATTTTGGAGAATCTTCATCGGAGCAGCAGAAGCATTTGCATCTATTTGTGTGAGTCACTTCCTGTCTGCATGAGCTATATTGTAAGTCTCCAAAAAGTTAGCTACTGAGAGACTCATACATATTGCATATCATACAGAGTTTACGAGAGCAAGTCATAGAACTATAACTATATTTTTATCTCCAGCAAAAAATGACATAATCATAAGTGAACTTGCTGAAAGAAAGAGTCAAAAAAGTGAGAGTTTATATGATCCAACTTTATCTGAAAGTTTTCAAAAAATATCTTGAAGCCCAAAAGCAGGAATTGCAATAAGCCCGAGCAGAGCAAAACTCCATCCAGGCTTTACTTGATCGAGAAAATCAATCAAAAATGTAGAAGCAAAAGTATCCCAAAAACCAAAGGTTAATAGCATGATAAATGCCCAATAGACAATCAGGTGTTTATCAATTGAAAACGCAAGGGTTTGAAATATATCTCTAAAACTCAGTGATGTTTGCTGCGTAATTTCTGCAAATGATATTTTAGATTCTTTCATAAAACTAGGTTTTAGAATCAAATATTTCGTATTTTTTAGAGTTTGTTTAATATCTATTTTTTTCACCATTTGTGATACACTATCACTAAATACATCACCTACCTTTTTAAAAGATAAATTTTCTTTTTGGAGATAAAAGTTTTGTATATCTTCTATTTTTACAACTTTTTCATCATTATCAAAAAACTTGAAAGCAACAAAAAATATTATCATTAGTATAAATAATATATGAACGATTATTAATTCTGGTACTGGTGAAGAAAGTATCACTCAAGAAACAACTAATCCGAGAAATGATCATGTTCCAAAAAATATATTATTTTTAGCAAATATTGATTTATATTGATGAGGATGTGCATTATTGAGAACATAAGTTATAGTTGTTATATCATTTACCTCTTTGGTAAAACCATAACACATAGCAGCAATAATAAGTAACACAATATTGACTGCATCTGTGAGAAAAAATGATAATACAGACTCAAAAACTCAAACTGATTCAACTATATTTTCAGAAATATATCCTGTTATTGAAAATATAAAGTTTGCAAAAATAAGCATTGAGATAATCTGGGAAATTATCCCAAACATATAAAGTGTTTTCGGCTTAAAGTAATACTGCAGTATACCAATTGGAACATCAAAAAAGAACGCAAACAGATTTCAGAGTCATAAAAAAGCACCTACTAATGCCAGGGACTCTAGCTGAAGCGTAAAGAAATACACACTTGTAAAGTGAAATAACATCGACATGAAGCTGAGTAACATCACTGTTATATGTAAATTAAGTCTTTTAGTATCACTCAGTCACTCTTGGAGTGAGACAATAACTCTTTTTTCTGATGACATATGCAAAGTAAAAATATATATCTCTTGTATTGTAACATAATCATAGAATAAATATCCAATATTTTAGCTTTAATTTTGCCCTATAGCTAAAAATATGGTATTTTTAATGTATATTTATTAGTGTCCTCCTAAATGCCAACAAAAAAAACTGACACATCAACAGAAGAACTTAAGAAAAAAGTTCTAGAAAACGAAGAAAAGCATGAGTACCAGTCTTCGAAGTTTAAAAAAATTGAAGATCAAGTAACATGAGCTCTTTCTCGTCAAGCAACAGATGACGCGCTCAGAGATGTATCCATTTGAGCTCTAGTTGTTGGCAGTAGTGATGTGCACTATGAATGCTTTGAAACATACGTAGTTGTAAGGTTTAGGATTGATGGAGTACTTGTAGATATTTTTAGACTCACGCACGCACAATACAAAAAAATAGTAGAGCGTCTCAAATATGCTGCGAGTCTCAAACTCAATATCTCAAATATCCCTCAGGATGGAAAGTATTCCCTTAAAATAGATGAAACAAAAAAAATAGATGTCAGAGTTTCAACTCTTCCTATTCACTATGGAGAAAATATTGTATGTCGTATTTTGGACTCTGCGAAAGCTGTTATTGATTTCGAAGATTTAGGTTTTTTCTGGACATCAAAACGTATGCTTGAGAGAGCTATTTCTCAAAAAGCTGGGATGATACTTGTAACCGGTCCAACTGGATCTGGTAAAACAACTACTCTCTATACGATTCTCAATAAACTCAACTCAAGAGAAAAGAAAATAATTACACTTGAGGACCCAATCGAATATGAACTCGAATGAATCGTACAATCAGAAATTGATGATAAAAACTGAGTTACTTTTGAGTCTGGTCTTAAAGCGTGCCTCAGACAAGATCCTGATATAATTATGGTCTGAGAAATACGTGACTATAACACCTTAAACACAGCAACTTCAGCATCTCTTACATGACATTTAGTATTATCTACACTCCATACTAAATCTGCTGCAGATACGCTAGATCGTATTATCAACATGGGACTTAAACCATATATCCTCGCTTCTGCACTAGATACTATTATTGCCCAGAGACTAGTTCGAAAAATATGTCCCGATTGTAAAGTCGAAAAAGAGAAATCTCCTCAAGAAATAAGTATCATCGAAGCTATGATGTCAGAAATTTGAATGAAATGACTCAGTAGTGATAACCTAAAACTCTATAAATGAGAATGATGTTCTAAGTGTAATCATTCAGGCTTTAAGGGGAGGATGTGAGTCTACGAAATCATAACACTCAACGAAAACATAAAAGATCTCATAAGAAGTTGATGAAGCGTTGAAGAAGTTATTGCAGAAGCTAGAAATTGAGATCTCATTACTATGAAAGAGGACGGTATACTCAAAGCAATTAAATGATTTACAACCATAGAGGAAATACTCAGAGTAATATAAAAAGAGCTAAATAGCTCTTTTTATATTGTTATTTCGAAAACAACATTCCATTATCTCATATCGCATTACTTCAAACAATATTTGCAGAAGTAAATCAATCAAAATTAATATTGTCAGTATATTCATCATATTCTACAAATTCTACAATATCGAAATCTCCATTAAATGTTGCTTGCATATATTCACTAGGATACAAGTCATCATATCTCGGATAACTCAGTGCATATGCCACACTTGGATCATTTAAATTATCGTTATAAGCAGCAGATCAGCTCACTCATTTTTTTAAAAGAGTCCATCCACCTCATGATGTATCCATATCACAGTATACCTCTAGTTCATTTCCAGCTAGTAAAATAGTATATTTTCCGTTATCTCATGCTCCTCAAGTTTGTTTTATTCTTCTGCAGCTTCCGTTAGGAATTGACGCGGTAAGTACTCATCAAGTACCCGTGATTTTATCCCCTCATGAGTCAGATATATGTGCAGTGTAAACTACTGGTGTACTCACTACATCTAGACCAGCAGCATTTGCTGTTATTTCTTGAGCTGGGGTATTTATTAAACTTAAATCAGCAGTATCATTATAGGTTAAAACTCATAATTTTCGTCCATATACCTTTGGGAATCTATCTTCATAATTTGCAGCATTTACTTGCTGAGTAAGATCCATGGCTATAGATCATGACTCTTCCATCATAGCCATGAGTTGAAGTGAGTTTCTATCTTTTGTGAGGTAGTAGGTATAGTATGCATCATCCTTAGGATCTTTTCATCCGTTCGTATAATCTATAGTTTCTAAAACATCTACTCATATAAATCCTTGGTATCAAACCAATTCTCATGAAGCCGTTATCTGAATATTGTCATCTGGAAGAGGGAGAGTTTTTGATGCAGAATACACTTGGAGTGAATCTGAAAGTTTTGTGAGTTGCGATATTCTATTACTATCCCTCGCTCCTGTAAGATATCCTGAATAAGACACAAATCACACTGTAGAGAGTATTCATACTATCGTAATAACAACGATAAGCTCTACGAGAGTGAATCATAGAAATTGTTTTGTTTTTGAATTCATAAATAATTTTTTAAGATTAATTTTAATTATAATCATATACTAATATAATACGCGTAACTAGCAAGATATTAGGTATTGCCATAGATAAAGAAATAACTATAAAATATGTTTACAGGAATCATTGAGAAAAAATCTAAAATACTCGAAATAGATAATTGAAAATTTGTTATAGAAAATAAATTTCCCTGAGAGCTGAATTTATGACAATCCATAGCTCACGATGGTGCCTGTATGACGGTTGATAATATTAGTGATGCAAACTATAGTTTTTTTATGATGCAGGAATCACTGAGTAAAACTAATTTTTGATATAAAAAAGTATGAGATTATTTTAATATAGAAAGATGTCTTAGAGCAAATGATAGAATAGATGGTCATTTTGTTAGCTGACACATAGACACAACATGAGAAATCGTTACTTTAGAAAAATTATCAGATTGATCTCTGATTATTTGAGTAAGTTTTCATACAAGTTATTCAAACCTCACTATATCAAAATGATCTATTGCTATAAATTGAGTGAGTCTCACCATAGTTGATACAAAGCCCTGATATATTTCAGTATCACTCATACCTCTCACGCAAGATTGGACAAATCTATGAGAGTTACAACTAGCAGAAAAAGTAAATTTAGAATTCGATATGCTCGGAAAATATATATTAGGTAAAAATAATGTTTAAAAAAATAAGTGGTGAAGTTATACATGGTGAAAAGCTATGAAGACAGCTAGGTTTTCCAACTGCAAATATTGCATATAATCAGGATGATATAGAGAATGCTGTGTTTTTATTAAACATAGTAATAGAGTGAAAAATATACTCAGGAATGGGAAGTCATATGGTCAAAAAATGAGTATTTGAAGCAAATATTTTTGATTTTGATATGGATATCTATGGTAAAAATATAGAAATAATACTTCTCAAAAAGATTCGAGATAATAGAAAATTTAACTCATTAGATGAGTTAGTTAAGCAAATCGAAAAAGATAAAATAACGTGTAAAAATCTATCTCTTCCAGTGCTAACCTTTGGAAGTTTTGATCTCATTCATGAGGGACACAAGCATTATTTGTTTGAAGCGAAAAAGTACGGCACACACCTGAGTACCATAGTAGCAAGTGATGAAAATATAAAAAAAATAAAATGAATCACAACACACTACCCTCTCTCTCAACGTGTAACTATGTTAAAAGAATTACACCTGAGTGATGAAGTAATTCCTGGAAGCAATGAAAATCCAATGAAGTGGATAGAAAATATACAGCCTGAAATTATTTGTCTATGATACGATCAAAGAGGGCCATTTGTAGATAAACTGGAAAATGAAATTCAGAGACTATGACTCGGGACAAAAGTCATACGTATAAATGCTCATAAACCAGAAATATTTAAAAGCTCTCTATTAAAGAAAAAAAGCTCATAACTATGAGCTTTTTTTCTTGGAGTTTTTCATTATTTCTTGATATTCTTCGAGTTCAGACCATTTTTTTCGTTTTGCTAGATCAGCTTGATCTGGCCAAGTTGTTGGATTATAAGAGGCATATCTCCCACCTAGAGATGTCAATAAGTCCTCTAGACCGGAAATATCTAAATTTATGATATCTTTGTATGAACTTACTCCATTTTTTTGTAATATTTTTTCTAGGGCCGGTCAAATTCACTCTATCAGTTGTAAGTCATCTGATTGAGTATTTCATTTTGTTGCAGACTCTGAGGCTATAACAGAAGTTGCTTTGTTACTTCAAGCTCATTTTTCACATGTCTTCCTGCTATGAGAAAATAGAACTCATAGGAGAAATGCTCATAGAAGCATAGTAAGAATTTCAAAGCTTGAACTCAGCATTTGTGGGTTTGAAATTTGAAACATAGTTTAGTTTTTACATCAAATAGAGTTTATCGTTGCGACCGTAGTTTTTCATACATACCCAGTTGGTGCGTCTATTCCCCATGGATCTAGCATTTGAGCCTTATAATCTAACTGTAGTTGTTTTACGGCTTCAAAGTCAGCATTTCCATAGACTCCATCACTACTAGATAAGTACGCGTTAGCTATCAAAAATGTTTCAAGTTTTATTACATCATTTGTGTTATTTCCTCAAGCTATTGATATAGGTCCCACTAGCGGATTAGTACATAAATCTCAGACCATAACTTCTTCATCTTCTTGATTAGTAGATTCTTCCTGGGAAGCATTTACAGTAGTTCCTGAGCTAGATTCTGTAGAAATAGATCAACTTGAACTTTCAGTAACTAAGGCTTCGTCCTCTAAATTTTCTTCTTCTTCACTGCTAATAGGAGCTTGTGGAATCACTGAGTTTCCAATTAGTACATCACCTCGAGATAAGCTCTGAATTTCTTCTCAAGTACTCGTCTGAGTTTCGGTCTCTCTCGGATTTATATCCTGATCTACGGTCTGAGTTTGAGTAAGGTCAGGAGATGCAACTTGCTCAACAGCTTGTTGGCAAGCTCATTTAATATTACACGTATACCAGTACCAAGAGGTATATCACCATGCAGCCATAAGAGTAAGTACAAGAAATAGAGGAATTCGTTTCATTTTTTGATATTATTTTTTCTAATACATCCATAGTAAAAATTTATATTTCTATGTCAAATCGAGGCAAAAACTTGCAGAGAAAATACTTATTGATATACTAAAAATATGAAAAAAGTCTCTCTATTTATTGCTATATTCTCTGGTGTTTTGCTGATGCAAAATACTGCTTTTTCAGCCGACTGAGTATGTGGATGACAGCAATGATATCCCCTCTATGAATGTAGAGTTCAAAATATTTGTGAAAGCTACAAATCTGAAAAGCCTGTATATGCAAGTGAAAAATACATTAAAGCTGAGGAAGCAACTCAAGAATTTCAAAACTGAAACAATGGTTCTCCCGCAATAGACGCAGCGATGAAAACCTACAGAGAAAACATGGGAAACATATACAAATGTGCTATGATACAATCTCAAAGAAATTCTCTCAATCAAATGAAAGAATTTCTAAAGTGAGAATCCTCTGGTCAGTTATCAGATGCCCTTGAGTGACAAATAGATCAAAGGATTGCCAGACTAGATCTCAGTAGCTCAAGCGTTTGATGTAGTCTCACAGACGAAAAATCACAGCAAAACAAACTCAATATTCTCAGAGAGACTACACAGCAACTTTGTATTTACACGAGCTACTTAGAATATGTAAAAGCATATTACGAAGGTACAGGAAGCGACTACAGTCGCTCAAACCCTACAGATACTCAAATCACAGATGGGAGTTATAGTAATCAGGTTCTCAATCAACTCACAAAAGTAACCCCAAGTAAAATATCAAATGACATCAATGCTTCTAAAAATAAAATAGCGCAGGAAATATCACATACATACAAAATATTCCCAATTGCATATCAAGCCTATAGCGAATATGAAAATAACTACCCGATACATGTTCTCCTAGAGGTCATAGAGTGAGATTTTCTCATACTTAGACAACTCATGTATCAAAATCTCATGCCAATAGCGCAGCTATGACTCAAAGTTATTAACGCAATGAGCTTCTAAAATAAAAATCCCAAGCAGGGATTTTTATTTTGTAATTATATCTTCGTCCTCTAAAAATTCATAGAGGTTTTCTACAATAAGATCGTATCATTCACTCGTAGGATGTATTCTGTCTGCTTGGTTGAGTCTCGCTACTCAACCAACATCTTTGAGAAATGATTCTAAAAAATATACATCGGGATTCTCATCAGCAATATCAAAATACACTTGTTTAAAGCCTCTTGCGTAGGAAAGTCCGTGGATTGGTAATATTTCCATACCTCACAGTACAATTTCAGCATCTCACTCATATATATCTATAATGTCCTGAATATTAGTTTTGAGAGTATCTGTGGATTGTGCTCTCAGACCATCATTTCATCAAATTACGATTAACACTATATCAGGTTCTTGATTTTTGTATGACTCAGCTCTATCCAATAGATTTCTGGAAGTATCTCAGCTTACACCAGCATTGATTACTTTATAGTCATATCCGTTTTCCTGTAGTTTTGATTCAAGCTTACTGGGATAGCTTTTTGAGATTTCTACTCCGTATCCAGCCGTGAGTGAATCTCACAGTGCGAGTATAGTTTGAGTACCCAGAAAATCATCTTTCATTTCTTGCATAGTTGTAGGGTTAGATATTTCTTCACTCTCCTGAGTATCACTTACATTTGTGGTGCAAGAAACTAAAAGCAAAAGAGCTACGAGTGAAAATAGTATTTTTTTCATGAGAATTCTTTATTTTTTAAATTGTATTTTTGAAAAGTCTGGAAAAAATATGGGTGTTGCCTCGCTATACTTTTCATAGTTTTTTTGTCCAGCATATCTCTCCTCTAGGAGTGGAACTCCAGAAACGTATCTCACTAAAATAGTTATCACGATCCAGCCAATAAATCATAAAATGCTCACCTGAGCTGCTATCATAGCGATTCCAAACCAAAACACTGATTCACCAAAGTATTGAGGATATCTACTAAAATATCTCAGTCATCCGGTCAATATATCTCCTGATTTTTTATTTTTAATAAACCCAGCGAGCTCAGCATCTGCTCTCGCTTCGTACAGGAGTCCAAAGAGAGCTATGGCTCAACCTAAAAATGTAAGCGAAATATTTTCTTCATATCAGCTTGAAAGGTTTAGTATCAAAATCGGTGTAGCAACTAGAAACATGAGGAGTCACTGCAGGACATAGACTTGGAAAAAGCTTCGGATTTTAAAATACGTCCACTGTTTTCTCCACCTAGCATATCTTGCGTCTTCTTTTCAATCATAAGGGAGTTTTTTAGACAGTATATTTACAAATAATCTTAAACCCCATGCTGATACTAAAAGCGTCATTACGACTTGAGAAGTATATGTAACTCAGCCTAAAAAATATGCAAGAATTGCAATAATTACAAATCACATCCCCCAAAAGACATCTGCAATTGAGTTATCTTTCAACTTTAGTGACAGTAGAAATAATGAGATAAAGCATATATCTAAAACTGCACCAATAATCAGTAAATTTTCTAACATAATTTTTTATAAAACAGTATTAATCCAGTTACTAAACGCGTACATAGCTACAGTCATCATCGCGCAAAGAAATGTTCCCCACATAATATCTATAGCTACAAATCCTACTGGATAATTTTTGAGAAATGTAAGATTTGTGAGATCATACATCGCGTACATCAGGAATCCCATAAGAGCACCATACCCTAAAGCAGTCTGATAGCTTGTAACCAGTCCAGATTTTACGACAAATACAAATACCATTGCCGTAATAACAAACCACGCAGCGAGTCAAACTCAGAGTTTCATATCAATACTTCCATTTTGAGATGATACTAAGTCTCCAAAACTATCAATGATATATTGATGTACTACTCTGCCAAGGAAAATAGCATCTCAAACCAGAATCACTAAGTACCCTACTCAAAACGTGAGAGCTAACTTTAAATATTCCATAATATAAATTTGTAATATCCCTATCCTGAATCCTTTCCCTTTATTAAAAAGGAAAGGGGCTACAAGAACTGGAAAAATAAAATAATAACCTTAGTATAGTAGCAATCCAATGTATTACAATTGTAAGAATTTATGCTAAAACCATTTCCATTTTCTGAGCTTCATAACTGGTATAAAACTCACGGAAGAAATACCCTTCCATGGAGAGACTATGATTTTGACGAGAAAACTCTCGGATACAGAGTATGGCTTGCTGAAACTATGCTCCAGCAAACGCAAGTAGAGCGAGTAAAGGACTATTTTAAAAATATTCTCGAGGCTTTTCCAACTGTTGAGGATCTCGCAGCATGTAGTTATGAGGATTTCTTTCCTTACTATAAGTGACTCTGATATTATTCTCGCGCGAGAAATATGCTCAGAGCTGCACAAATTGTCGCTAGTGATTTTGATTGAGTATTTCCACAGTCAACTCAGGAGCTGAGAACACTTGCAGGAGTATGACCCTATACAGCTGAGGCAATCAAAGCCTTTGCGCATAATCAGTCAACTCTCTCTTTTGATACCAATTTAGAAAAAATATTTTCTCGCTATTACCATGGAAACAAGTTTCAGAAACTTACTGCTGATGAAAAAATGCAGATACTAACTGACTTCCAAAAATCTTGAATCTCAGGCCGAGATATCAACAATGCTCTCATGGATTATGGAGCAACAGTGTCACTTAACAATATCTCATGAATAAACTGGGACAACTATCCTCTTCCCTCATCTAAGTTTTACCAGACTCAAGGTCAGCTAGAACCAATAAAAGAAAAGAAGAAATCTACCTTTCCCAATAAGCAGGCACATGTCATAGCCGTGCTGCATGAAAATCATAAGGTGTATTTTAGTGAGAATACAGAGTTTAGACCGTTTTACATTTGAAAGAATACTTGAAATCCAAGGAGTTTAGTGCAATCTTATTTCCTCGAGAAATACGGACTCGAGCTTTCGGTTCGTCCTCCAGAGGTGAAGTCGTATAACTCAAAGGAAGTTCCCTACATGGTGTGTTATTGCCAGATACAATCATGAAGTCATAGTTTCAAGCAATTTGAGTGACTCAAAGTCAGAGGTTTTGAAGAGGGGTATGTTGAGGAAATGGAGTTTGGAGAGAATAGTTTATTTTAAGATACTACTCACAATTATATTTTACTTTTCAAGTTCTTATATCTTTTATAGCTGAAAGTTTAGTTGGAAAATCATCCGAAAATTTAATGAAAATATCAATAACATCTACTATATTTATTTCATAAATACTTTTATACATTTGAAAGTCAGAACAAACAAATATGGATTTTAGTCATTTCTTTTCTTTGTTTCAGAAAAAAACTTGTGAATGAATAAATTGATGTGTTAAATCATATAAAGATATTTTTTCTTCCTTAGGACTTTCATAATCGTATTCATCTGGATATCCATATGGTCTAAACAACTTCTTTTTACCAATAAATTTATAAGATTTAATATTTATCTCAATTGTTTTTAAATTTGTACTAACTTTTGTTTGAGATTCAATTAATTTTCTGATAATAAAAAATCAAAGAAAACAGTTTTTTTCTAATTTATATTGCCAATTTCAGTGTAATAAAAATCTTTCAGAAAATTCTTTCAATTCATTAGATAAGCTTTTTAGTTCTTTTTTCGGATAATATGATTCGTAAAACATATGCTTTTCTTTATATTTAATTTATCTACCTTATTTATTAAAGGTATTTTAAGCAAATTAAAAGAACATGAAACTCCTAAAAATAATGACATACTCTGGATTCCCAGAATCAGGAATAGAGATGATGTTTTAGATATCATGAAAAATACTCAGGCTCGAATCCCCAAAGC
>JAHDCR010000005.1 GCA_020629795.1 Candidatus Altimarinota bacterium | reverse complement strand
CCAGTATTTAAAAAGTTATCACTTGAGATACCAGGTTCAAAAGTCACAGCTCTGGTATGACCCAGTGGAGGAGGGAAATCTACTCTGGTAAAACTTATTGCATGATACATTCGTCAAGACTCAGGAGATATACTAGTAGATGAGCAAAACCTACAAGAAGTTTCTCTTAAATCATACTATAAAGATATTTGATATTTAACCCAAGAGCCGAGCGTCTTCGATGGGAGCGTGAGAGAAAATCTCCTCTATGCAGTTACTGAGGATATAAACCAGGATGAGATTAATGATATTATACAACAAGCTCATTGTGAATTTATCTATAATCTTCCAGACTGACTAGATACCGAAATTGGAGAGAGATGAGTAAAACTTTCTTGAGGCCAAAAGCAGAGATTAGCTATTGCTAAGATATTCCTCAAAAACCCAAAGATTATCATACTAGACGAACCTACGAGCGCTCTGGATAGCCTGAGTGAACAAAAAATTACACAGGCTATGCATAATCTTTTTAAAGATAGAACGGTATTAGTAATAGCTCATAGATTACAAACAGTAAAGCATGCTGATGATATTATCGTGATTGAAAACGGGCAAGTGAAAGAAAGATGAACTCATAAAGAGCTGGTAAAACTGAAGTGATTTTATAAGCAGATGCTAGATCTGCAGAGTGGATTTTAATTGTAGCTTCATTTCTCCTTGCATAAGGAGAAAATGGTATGAGGTTTAAAATAGGGATTAAAACATGAAACAGAAAGTATTTCAAATAATAGTAATTTTCATTTTCTTTGTAGGATTTTGATATTTTTATGGAGATGAGTTTTGGGACTACCAAGATACTCAGCAGCAAGAAAAAATCTATCAAGAAAGTATATCGGAGAAAAAAGAGAGTTTTGATATGCAAAATATTTCTACTCTTGAGGATACACAATTATTTGTAACTCCAGATTTATGACTCTTGGATGATATAGTTTCTCAGATTGATAACGCTCAAGAGAGAGTATATCTCGAAGCTTACATCTTTACTGAGAGAGATATGAGGGATGCTATTATTAGAGCTCACAGCAGAGGTGTAGAAGTAAAAGTATTACTTGAAAACAATCCCTATAAAGCCCCATATCTGAATGATGCTCATTATAACGATTTAGATTCAGCAGGAGTAAATGTGGCTTGGTCAGACCCTCTCAATTACTCTCTGAATCATGCAAAGATGCTTATAATAGATGATACAGCTTATGTATCTACTGGAAATTTTTCGTATTCGCTTTTTAAACATAATCGAGATTTTCTAATAAAAATTCTCGATAGTGAGTTTTTAGAGATTTTAGAAGCACTGTTTTTATGAGATTTTTGACATAAAAATATAGGTATATATCATGAAAATTTAGTACTTTCTCCAGATTATAGTAGATCAAAACTAACTAATTTAGTTCGATGAGCTCAAAAATCGATAGACTTTTATTTCCCATACTTAGCAGACGAAGATTTCCAAAACGTATTGTTTGAACTCGCTGCGAGTGGAATTAAAATCAGATGAATAGTTGATACTACTTTTTATAAAGAAAATCCAGAGCTTATAGAACTGTATATTTCAAATTGAATTAATCTCAGGAAGATAAATTCATGAAAGCTGCACGCAAAATCTATCATGGTAGATGATAGTATCGCTTATGTTGGAAGTATTAACTTTTCAACCTACAGTTTTGATGAAAATAGGGAAATAGGTGTTATTTTACAAGAGCAGAATGTTGTTACAACACTTCTAGAAGTATTTAATTCTGATTTGTAGTAGTTTGCATAAATTTAGCAAGAATAAAAATAAGTACATTTTTGAAATATATTTTTATATATGCTAGTATGTATTATATATATGTTTACTGTTTCCCATGAATTTGGTTTTCCGCATCGTTTTCTGAATTGTAGTCGCACTTATTTTTGTGAGTATAAGTTTTTCTACGTTTTTCATCACAAAGCAATATAGCTCAGTCCCAGTTGTAACTATTGATCACTCTAGCAATCTTAGCTCTTCTTGAGCCCTATATTATAATAAGCTCTCAAAATATGAATCTCTCTATGCTTCATACGATATATCTCAAAATATAAATTTAGATGTGGGCAATGTATCAGTGCATCAAGAGGGAAAATATCTGAGTTCGTATAGAAACATAGGAACACTACATAATTTTACAGGAACTGGATACATAATTTCTCAAAAAGGTATAGGAGAGTTATATATTGACACAGTTTCTAAACAATGAAGAGTCTTTGTGTATGCAAAGAATACTCCTGCTGAAGTAATATTAACTAGCGACGATGGCAAGCAGGAATATACAACAATTTATTTAGCTCCAGGAATGTATTTAGAGTTTAGGACATGAATATGAAAAAATCTAAATAATGCAGATAGGCTTAGAATTTCAACAGTAAATAAATTATGATATCTTAGCTCACTATGAGCATCTAACATAGAAACTAGTTTGAATATATATTTTTCTGACGATGAAAGCTTCTTACAAGAGGGTATGAAACATATCTCAGAGATGGATCGTAAAAAAACATCATATTTAACTGCCTTATTAGATGGTGTTGTACCAGAAATATCAGGACATAACTATATTCAGAGATATTTACATTTGTTTGTAAATGATGAAAAGAAAAAAGTATTTTATAAAAATATGCTTCTTAAATGATATGTTAGTCTTTTAGAAGAAAAGAAAATAGATCAATCTCTCCTAACTCAAATTAAAAAAGACGAGAGTAAGCTTAAAAGTTTAGATGAGGATTCATATAGAGAACTAACTTCTATCAGATGAGATATAAGTTCTGCTTTAAACTCAATGCAAGAACATGAATATATATCTGCAAAAATATTATTTTCAATGCTTGAAAAACCGAGTATTACTCAATCAAACTGGATGTATCCACTCTATAGTTTTTCTCTATTTTCATCAAATCAGTGAGATAGTGGAGTATCTGAACAGATAACAAAGAGTTTTTTTGATTCTTTTGCTTTATATATGCAAGAAGTTGAAAACTCACAAGATGCATATGATTATTTTTTATACTTTTTAGAACAACGTCTCATTTATTTACTTTCATGAAGTATAGATGACGCAAGTATTGGATCAACATTAGAGGTTTTATCAACGTATTTTACAATCTCTGAAGAAGCTCAATATACAGAAAAAAATCAAAAAATTACTCAAATTTATAGTATTACCCAGATTTTTGAATCAATTGATGTATTTTTGCGTAATACATATTTTCAAGAACAAAGAAATAGTAATAACTTATTACTACTGCAGACTAATAAGAATCTATGATGAGTGAGGCTGAGCCAGCTTCAAGATAATATTGAAGGATTGTATACCATTTACGAAACAAATAAGTCACTTTTAAATAGTATATCTGCTCGGGATGTAAAAATTATTGAAAACATTACTAGCGCTAAAAAGAACATAGATGAGTATGTGGCTGCAATATGAAGTTATGAAACTTATAAAGATGAGTATGATATTTCTAAAAATACTATACTCAATGTGGATGTTATCTCAAATGGAAAATTTGTTATCAGTGAAGCATCAGGGAGAGAATATATAGAACAATTTATATGAATATCTCAAGACTCGTATACTTTAACAGTTATTGATAATCTTTATTATAAAATTGAAAATCTAATAATAGGTGGGAGAAAATTTGATTTCGAAATCTATCCATACTCTCTATCTAAGCTAAAAAATATTTCTATTGATGGTGAACTCCAATCAACGCAATATACTTTAGATAATATAGAAGAAGATTGGGAAGAAAAAATGGAAACAGCATCAGAAGAATTAAAATCCCAGTATGATTTTTCTAGATTTTTTATACTTACTTTCTTAACGCAGCAACAGAGAGAAATTGTGAACTACGAAATAGAGTATAAACAGGAAGAATCTAAGGCAGAAATTGTATTTAAAAGAGATATACTACTATGAGATAAATGAGAATTTGTATGACTCCGTAATTTTTTAAATATAGATTATGCTGACATATCTCTTGTTCAAGAATGAAACTCTTATGATATCTATTTAAATAATATAGACTACAATCTAAATAATCTCGGTCTAGAAACTATCAATAGCGTATCATGAAAACTGAAGTCTGAATACATACTTAATAGTACTGATCATACATTTAAAAATGTTTGAATCACCGTTGAAAGTGACAGAAGATGACCTAATAATTCGGTATTGTATGAATTTGGGGGAACTCATATTTCATTGATATGAAATATATATATAGATGACCTTGATGAGTCTATGTTAGAGATGTTTAGAAACTACGAAACGTATTTAAATATTTATAAAACTATTTCTGCTTGAAATAGATGATTGAATCTTGTGATAGAATACACTCCATCAAATAAAAAAACACGCTTCAAGTTTGATTCTGGAGAAAAAAGTTTTACAATAATATTACAAGAATCAGAAATTACCGGGATATACGAGGGAACAAAAAAAATAGCGTCATCTCCTATAGGTCTCCAGGAAATAAATAGTTATCTCAAATAAAAATATGAAAAAACGTAAAAACATGGCAGCAAAGATAGTCGCATTTATTGCTCTGTTTGCAATAGTATTATGAGTAGTTGGTACGTGATTGTTAGTAGTAGTATCATCACCGTGAAATGAGACTGAAATAACTCAAGAACAACTGCAAGAGTACATTGATTCACTTTCTGGTTCTACACTTGATGTAAACGAAGATATGACTGATTCAATAAGTTGAAGTTGAGCAAGTGAGTAAAATAAAAACTAGCTTAAAAAACAAGAGATTCTATTTTCTCTTGTTTTTTTGTAAAAAAGAATATAATTTCACACAAGTATAACTTTTCATACTAATATTATGCAAAAAAATAATGATTGTAAACCAGTGTTTAAGCTTTGTTGAACAACAAATGTATGATCAAAGGGACAAGTTGTCATCCCAAAAGAAGCGAGAGAACTCACATGAATATCTCCAGGAGATAGTGTCAGCTTTATAGTGAAAGATAATGAGCTTATTGGTATAGTTCCAAACGAGTCTATTGATGCACTAATGAAATATATACAGAGTGAATCAAAATGAAAAATTATTAAATAAAATTTAAAAAATGAAACAGTTAATAGCGTTTATCATCCTAGCTAGTTTATTAGTATCATGTTCTAATAGCGCTGAGTTAGTAACAGACTGAGATACAGTAAAGGCAGATTTTTATGTTGAAACTATGTTATGAAGCGAGTTTGCTAGTTCTAGTAATTTGGAAAAAGTAGGAAAAGTTAATTCAAGTCAGGATATTAGCCTCACAGCCAATACAAATGGAAGAGTGAGTAGCGTACTCGTAAAAGTTTGAGATAGTGTAAGTGCTGGTCAAGTTATTGCTCGTCTAGAGGATAATATTTGAAACTTATGAATTAATCTTCAGCGATCTAATATTGCTATCCAGAGAGCTAAAATTAACTATGAATCCAATGAGATAGCATTGGATAAACAAATTTTTGATACGAGGCAGCAACTTGATACGCTCAGAAGAAATCTTTCTGCAGCAAGATTAGATGCTGAACAAAATTTACTGCAAGCAGAAGACAATGTAACAAACTCAAATGTAGATAATTTAGATTCTCAGTCTGCGTTACGACTTGAGCAGCTAGATAATAATATAGAAAAAGCGCAGTTAGATTATGAAATTAAAGTTGCGGCAGATGCGCAGCAAATTACTTCATATAGTGCAAATCTCCGAAAAGATTTCAATGCTTTAACGAATTACATAGATGATGTTATTGATTTTACTGACAATATTCTGTGAGTCACAGAGGTAAATAGAAATGAAAATAAGCGCTTTGAGCAGTTTTTAGGAGCTTTAGACTTAGAGCAGAAAAGTAAATCTAAAACTTTTTTAAGACAATTAATAAACGCTCGAGAGTCATGAGAGTTTTCTAATGTTGATGCTCGATTAAAGCAATGAAGTATAACGAATGCAGAACTACTCGATACAATTGAATTTATTAACGGATATTATGAACTTTCTGATGATTTACTCGCGTCTCTAGAACAAACATTATTTAATTCTACTCCAAGTGTAGGAGAATTATCAGAGCAACAGATAGATGGATATTTAGCTCAGATTAATTGATTTCAATCTCAGTCACAATGAACTTATGGTGCATTTATTTCGTTTGGTTCAAGTGTAAAAACATTCCTCAATACATATGAGGACTCACAAAAATCTATATTAAAATCTATAGAGTTACAAAAAAAAGATAGAGAAATCCAAGCTAAAACATTATGAAGTTCAGAGCTCAGTGCTCAGACATGACTCGAAAGAACGAAAATTAGTATAGAAGATACGATAAGTAATCTAGAAGCTCAAATTATATCCACAGAAAATACTTTAAATAATGCAATAAAAAATAAAGATATTACACTGAGAAGTTTAGAAAATGCAATTAACGAAGCTAACGTTGGATATTCTCAATCAGCGAAAGACTACAATAAACTTGTTATTACTTCACCTATAAACGGTACCATTTCTGAATCGCTTATAGATGTTGGGCAAGAAGTATATTCTTGAAATAATCTTTTTGATATAGTGAGTGACTCAACTCCAGAAGTGCAGGTATCATTCACTTCATCTGAAAAAGAATTAGTATCACTTTGACAAGAAGTGATTGTGACATTTGCATGAAACGAAATCACCTGAAAGATATATTCTATATCAGAAGTAGCAGATGAAAATCTTAATTATAAATCAACAATCGTATTTGATTCAGGTGTAAATATTATCTGAAACTTAGTTACAGTTACAATACCAATTTCAACGTCAAAAGTACTTTTACCAATAAATATTATAGATACTCAAGGAGATGATATATGACTTGTGAAAATATTTTCATGAAGCACTATCACTCCAGTGAGAATTAGAATGGGGGAAGTATATTGAGAATATGTAGAACTTGTATCATGTGCCTTACAATGCGAGGATTTAAATATTATTACAAGTGATGTTTCAAATTACGACGAAAATAAATTTAACATAGTAGAAAAATAATATGGAAAAACTCAAAACATGATTTTTTACTTTTTGGATAGATAACTATAAGGTATCGTTTTTGTTTCTAGCTTTGATCGTGTTTGCATGATTGATGGCAATGATACAAATACCGAAAGAATCTAATCCAGATATCAAATTTGGTATTATTAGTATAACGACTCCATATTCATGAGTAAACCCTCAGGATATTGATAGCCTCATTACGGAAAAAATCGAAGATAAAATAGAAGATATTGATGGAATCAGTAAAATTACTTCTACATCGTCTGTAGGTTTAAGCTCTGTTGTTGTAGAGCTTGAAAATGGTGTTTCTACGAGAGATACTATGACAGATATAAGAGATAAGGTCGATACTATTTCGTTTCCTAGTGATGCAGATGACACAATAGTTCAAGAAATTTCTATTAGTAGTGAATTATTGTTTGAGGCACTAATATATAGTGATGAACCTCTTACAAACTTTGTTTTAAATCAAAAAACTCACGAAATTAGAAACGCTTTAGAATGAACTTCATGAATATCTGAGATTATAGTATGAGGAGCTTGAGCTGACCCATTTTCTGGGGGCTGATCTTCTGCTTGAGATTATGACATCAAAGTCTTAGTTTCTAAAGAAAAACTAGAATTATTTGATTTGAGTATGGCTCAAATCTCAAATACTATTCGTAGTTTTAATAAAAATACACCAGTTTGAAACTATACGATAGGAGAACTGAATTATGATTTTCGATTTGATGGTGAATTTAATAATATTAGAGATTTAGAAAATACTATTATTAGATGAAACGGTTCATCTGTAATACGACTTTGAGATGTTGCTAGTATAACCAGAGAGTATGATGAAGATGTTTTAAGATCTCTATGAAGTTATGACCTCATTGGTAAAAACTATATCACATTATCTTTTAACAAAGAGAGTAGCGCAAATATATTTTCTGCTTCACGTAGTTCTAAAATTGCTCTTGAAGAGTTTTTAGATACGCAGCCTGGTTTTGAAAATATACACGTTAAGTATTCTCAAGATTTATGAGCTATTATTATCGAAGATTATAAAAATCTTTGAAATACTGCGATTCAAACTTTGATTTTAGTATTTATTACGATATTTGTTTTTGTGGGGATACGAGAATCTTTAATTGCTTCTATTCTCTTACCACTCGCATTTTTTATCACATTTATTGTATTAAATGCAATGTGATTTACTCTCAATTTTCTTACGAATTTTTCTCTCGTATTAACTCTGTGAATCGCGATTGATACAATTATTGTAATCATAGAATGAGCTTCTGAGAGACAGAAACTAGGATATGAGAGAAGAAACGCTGTAATCCTAGCAATGCAAGATTTGAAATCTCCACTGATAAGTTGAACCTTTACAACATTGGTTGCTTTTCTTCCAATGATATTTCTTCCAGGGCTTATTTGAAAATTCCTATCATATATACCAATTACGGTATTTATAACTCTTTTAGCAGCACTTGTTTTATCTCTTACACTTGCTTGAGCTTTATTTTTCAAACTAGCAAGCAAGAAAACTTCATATCATGCCGACTTGCAACACGAGGCCTCTTTTTCACAAGAAGAGTTAGAGTTTTTAGAATCTCAAAGAAAATGAAAAAAGAAAATTTGAGATGAAAAAATGAGTTATCGAGAAAAAATGCTAGAATATTTATGAAATAAATATTACTGAATTTTATCAAAAATTTTACATTCTCGTAAGAGCCGACTCATAAGCATTATCTCACCGTTTATTCTACTTATACTTACATTTCTATTTTTATCACCTCAAATCTGATTTACACTTTTCCCAGCTTCAGATGAAGGAGTTATAAATATATCTATCGAGTGAAAAAATGGTGCAACGAAAGAAACACTTATTCCGTATGTAGATGAAATAGAAGAGGTACTTTCTGCATATGAGGAAATGAAGGTATACTATGTTTCGCTCAGTGGAAATGCTATTACAGTATATGTTGAACTCACTGACTCAAAACTCAGAGAAAGAGAATGACAGAAAACTGTTTTTGAAGTAGAAGAAGAAATTTTAGACTCATTTGCCTCACTAGAGTCACAGTGATTATTAGTAGAAGTTAAATCTGTAGAGTGAGGTCCACCAGCTTGATCCCCAGTTTGAATCAAGCTCATCGCAAACTCATCGGATAACATAGACACGCTCAAGGTAGTTGCTGACGACTTTAAGTCATATTTACAATCAATTCCTGGTACAAAAAATGTTTCTGTTTCTTCAAATGAAAATCCATGACAATTTGTTTTTGAACTGGATAGAAATAAGCTAAGTTATGCTTGATTAACTCCTGATGATTTATTATCAGAAATTAGATTTTATACTTCTGGAGTAACTTCTGGTTCTATCCAATCTGAGTATGAAGATAATGATATTATTATCAGTGTAGATGAGTTTGAGAAAACTCTGAATCCTACAGATATAATAAATTTGGTTATTCCTACAAAGATTTGAAATGTGAGAATCTGAGACTATGCTACTTACGCATTTGTTCCTGGTTTATCATCAATTTGAAGAGAGGATGGAAAGATAACAATTTCGGCTAACTCAGATCTTGAAATATGAGTCGTAGGAACAGAAATCCAACCTAAACTAATAGATTTTGCAGAGAATTATAATTATCCAGAAGGTATCTCATATGTTGCATGATGAGAGAATGAAGAAAATGCAGATCTATTGATTTCAACGGTTCAGTCATTTGTGATTTCACTCTTTTTAATATTTGCTATTCTGGTATTTCAGTTTAATTCATATTCTCAGCCTATTATAATTTTATACTCTGTAGTGCTGGCAATGCTTTGAGTTAACATAGGACTTTTCCTCACATGAAATCCATACTCTATGACTTTTGGTATATGATTTATAGCTCTTACTTGAGTGGTAGTAAACGATGCTATAATACTCGTTGATAGAATGAATCGAAATCTAGATCGTTTAGTAAGAAATGCGGGTGATAGAGTTTTAAAATTAGAGGATTATACTCAATCTTTAGTAGCTGCAGGGAAATCTAGATTACAGCCAATTATTGTTACTACGCTTACAACGCTCTTTGGTATTTGGCCACTTGCACTGCAAGACGCATTCTGGGCATGACTCTGATATACTATGATATTTGGACTTTTTGCCGGTTCACTTATGACACTTTTTGTTACTCCAGCACTTTATTACACGATTTATCTGAGAAAGAAAATGAGATAAGTATAATAATAAAATCTATGATGCATATAACAAAAAAAGAGAAGTAAAAACTTCTCTTTTTTTGACAAGAAATATTTATTATGGCACACTATCTATGATACACCTAAAAAATAACTCCATGATTACATCTGCTATACAGCACTATTATAAATTTTTTGATGAAACAGTAAGCAGTAGTACTTTTATTGTACTTATGATTACATGTTTAATTTTTGCAGTAGGAAGTATGTCACCATCTGTGAATGCTGATAATTTTAAATGAGATATCAGAGAAGCTATAAGTCATAATTCATGACTTAATACAGTTATTATAGATGGTGTTGAATATCAATTAAAATTTACAAAAGTAGAAATTAAATAGTCAGTATTCCCCTATAAAAAAGACGTATATTTATATACGTCTTTTTTATAAAAATTTTATGACTATGTCTTTGTTGAGAAAGATTCACATATGAGATAGTTTATTTTTAGACTCCTGCTCTATATCTCATCGTATCATCTGTAATTCTGAATTAATCAGAGAGTTTCATGTTTTTACTAATATAGTTTTTCCACTTAGCTGTACTGATGTAATTGTTACTTTTCTAGAGTAGAGCTGTACAATCGTATTTGCTATTACAGACCTTATAGTTATATCATCTCTTCACGCTCTTTTAAGCGCATTTCATAAATCCATATTTTTAAAATAATACTACAAATTCTCATTTCACTTTTCCGGGATTTTCTTTGAAATATGTCGATACTTCTAGGATAGTACCTCTAATATATTCTTCAAATTTTTTTGTAAGTTCTCGTCATACGACCATTTTATGATCTGGACCAAAATAATTTTCTAAATCACTGATGGTTCTTTCAATTCGATGCACACTTTCATATATAACAACGGTCTCAGTTTTATTTTCTGATAGCCTGGTGAGAAGAGTTTGTCTTCATTTTTTAATAGGAAGAAATCATAGATAGAGAAAATGATGAGAACTCATTCCAGAAGCAGAGAGAGCAGTTATTACTGCGCTTGGTCCTGGCAGGGCAGTGACTTCTAAGTTTTCTGCTAGTACGTCTTGCATTAGCGCATAACCTGGATCAGAAATACCAGGAGTTCCAGCATCAGAGATGAGAGCTATGTCTTTTCACTCTTTCAGTAGAGAAATAATCTTATCAGACTTATATTTTCCAGAATGAGAGTGATACGATATTTTTGTAGCCTCGATGTCATAGTGTTTTAATAAAATTCCGCTCGTTCGTGTGTCTTCACAAGCCACGATATCAACTTCCTTTAAAATTCTTACAGCGCGGTAAGTAATGTCTTCAAGGTTTCAAATTGGAGTAGGGACGATGTAAAGCATAAAAAATATCTGTAAATTATTACAGATATTTTATCGAGTATGTATGAGAAAGCAAAAACTATTTAATCTTTGCGAGTTTATCAATTTTATCACCAATAGTCTTAAAATCGTATTGCATATTTGTTACTACTTTTTCGTTTTCTTTTTTATAGAGTTCAAGTTTTTTATCTGCCTCGGTTTTTAAATCATTGATTTTTGTATCAAATTTATTTTCGATATTTTGAATGAGATCTCATTGCTTAGAGAGGAGTTTTGCTTTGAGGTCAAAGACTTCTTTTTCTAGCTTTTTACTTTTCATATCTGAAAATGATCCTTTGAGATTGAAACCAATCCAGATAAGAGCAATATAACATATAAAAAATAAAGAAATAAATACAGCAACAGGGAGTTGAAAACTCGCAAGCCAAAAGAAATTGATGTCTGTAGATGCTGAGAAAACACTGAGATTTATAAGTAAGAGTAATAGGAATGCGAGAGCAGGGATAAGTAGGAGAAGTTTCATATATTAGCTTTTAATTTTTAAATATCAGTTTTTTGTGAACTACTAAGTAGATAAAGAATACATTCTTTATTTTTAAAATCTCAAATTATTGCATTGCGTGCTGAGATTGTATCAGCTTTTGAGAGAGTTCCAGTATGCCTCTTATCTGTAAGAGCATGTGAATCAATGACGCATTTTAATTGTAGTAAGAAAGACTTACTGAGCAAGACCTCTCATAAAAAAGCTCTTGACTTTATATATTTGGAAAATTCATAAAGGTATGGAGTTAGTTCTTTTGACTTTGAAATTATGTCTAGACTTTGATAGAGTCTTCCAAGAGAGAATGTAAATTTTTTTTCTATAATTAATCTGAGAGATTTTTCCAAAGGATCGTTTACATATTTTGGAGAAGTATTATTTTTTGAAATATATTTCCGCAGTCATTTTGTAATATATAATTCTACCATTTGGTCGAGTATTTTTCCGTAAGAAATTATAACAGATATTCCATCAAAATCTTCTCATGATAATAAATGCTCAAATATTATTTCAGCTGAAATAATATTTTCTACTCCGTTATTTGGAAAGTTAGATAATGATTCTGCGGGGAAAAATTTATAAATTTTTTGCTCAATTCCATCACGTGTACCTCACTTGTTTTGAATAGTATTTTTCGCTCAAGAAACTTGAGATTGCATCCATTTTTGAGCAATTTCTAGTTTGTGTTTTAAGCGTTTATTTTCTTTTTCTAAGATATTGTTTTGATTGTCCACTATGATATGTTAGTATTTATTATCGACATTAATTTATTACACATCCTAATGTCTACTATTTAACTTAGAACCTGTCTATAATTATTATTTTGTTTCTATTGCAAGATTAGTTATATTGTCTACATTATTCAGATTCTGTATTCTATTTCTTTTGATACAAATGCCTGGTCTCGTCCATACTTTAATCTAGACAATTCTATGAGTGCTTTTGCTATCTTTGGATCACCTGATTCTAGGTATGGATTTGTAGGAATTATAGAGAAGGGAGTTGTTGGCTGGTTATCAACTGCAAGCTTCATAACTCATTTAAATTTATCCATATTAATAAGGTCAGCATCAGAGAATGTTGGCTGAAAATATTTAGCCATAAACTCACCATCTTCTGGTCAGACTTTATAACTCATGACAGATCAGACGTTCCCAAAAATTGCCTGTTTGAGATTAAGTGATGATTTAGTGAGCGCATTTGATTGCTCTAATTGACCTAAGTATTGATGGGCAAGCACAAGTCCTAATCGATACTTACGAGCTTCAGAAAGTATGGATTCAATACTTGGAGTTACATAGTTTTGAAACTCATCAATATAGAGAAAGAAATCTTTACGTTCTTCTTTTGATATTCTTTGTCTTTGCATTGCAGCTGACTGTATTTTAGAAACTACAATCATACCTAGTAGCTGAGAGTTGAGATCTCAGATAAGACCTTTAGAGAGATTGAGAAGTATGATTTTATTACTCTGCATACACTCTGCAATATCGAAACTACTTTTGGTTTGTCCTATGATGTTACGCATCATCTTATTGGTAATAAAACCAGAAAATTTTGCTGCAAAGTAGGGGATGATTTCTTTCTTTTCTCTATCTCACATATTAGCAAAGGTTTTTTCCCACCAGGCTTTAACTATAGGATTTTTTACATTTCTAATGTGATCTTTTTGGAAATCATCATCGGTAAAGAGTCTGATAATATCAGTGAGAGCTCATCCCTGTGGATATTCCATAAGTGTGAGACATCAGTTGAGAAAATAATCCTGAAGACGTGGACCAAAAATTTCGTTTCAAAAGAGCTTAATCATCATATTATTCGCGTCCTGGGCTACCATATCTCTTTCTTCTGGCCTTGCTTCTAGTAGGTTTAATCCGATAGGTCTTTGTTCATCAGATGGATCAAATACTATTACATCATCAGCTCTTTCTCGTGGTATAAATGGGAGTAGGTCTTTCACAAGATCACCGTGAGGATCCATGATAGCGAGACCGTTTCAAGCTGTGAAATCTTGTCTTGCCAGTGACTGCATTGTAGAGGATTTACCGGTACCCGTTTGACCTATGATATAGAAATGTCTAAATCTATCTTCCGATTTAATTCTTATTTCTTTTTTAACTCATCTATGAATATTTTCTCACAGCAAGAGTCACTCTTTCGCAATAGAGTTTGGAGCCCTTACGACTTTAAAGTTTTGCCATTTTATTTCAGGAGTTTCGTTATATCTAATATGAGGAAAATGAAATAATGAAGCTAATTCTTCCGTGTTAAGTATCATTTTTTTAAGCCATATTGGCTTTGTGAAATACCGATAAATATAGTTTTTTATCAGTTTATTTTCAAAGTGATGGAGGGTATGTGTAAATTTATTGAGTCCTGGATAAGAAAACTGTGAAAAACTCGAAACTATATTCGTTAATTCCATATTGGTATCATTTTTTGAGTTTCCTGTTGTTATTATTCTTATAATAACCTGATACCCAGTTTTATCGTCTTTTTCATCCACGGTTTTAGCGCGTTCTTGGGTTAGCGCTGAAGAATTATTATCTGCAGAGCTTTTATCTTCATCTCCTGAGTTAAGAAATATACCAAATAAAGCGATAATTATTTTAAGTGGATTGAGTGTAAAGTGGGATGACTTTGCTTGCATCATCTTACTTGAAATCTTGGTAGATTTTCATTGCCAATCATCTGCTATAGGCTTTAAAACTATTTGTATAGCAGCTGATTGATCTTCCTCTAGTTTGGAAAAAGCATTCGTGATATTGTTAATCGGATCGGATTCAAGTTTTTGATAGGTTTTGATTGGATATGCAAAGTTTTTTGCTGTATTGAGATATGTAGTAGAAAACGATTTTCTATTTTCAAAAATATTTACTTCCTTTGTTTCTTCTATTATAGCGTCTGGATAGAAACCATTTATTTGTTTTTCAAGAAGTTTTTTATAGTCTCTGGCACATGTTACATAAAATAATATTTCTCTTTCATGAGCTATGTATTCAAAACTCATAGTATCTTGACCAAGTATTTTTTTGAGGAGTCTCGATGAGTGAGTAGATTTCAGTGAAGAGAGAAGTTGCTCCATGAGAGATACCATTTCCTTAAAATCTTTAGTAGTTTCTTTTTTGCTATCTAGATCTGATTCTTTTTTAGGGAGAGTAACTCGCAGGAATACAGTTTTCAGCGTACGTTTGTAATTAGCTTGTTTTTTGAGTATAAAAAGACCTATATATAATCAAACAGTGATAAGGATGATGAGCACGATTAGGTAATACATAGAGGAGAAAAGAAATATTTATAATACTAGTATACTCTATAAAGGAGAAAAAATAAATCAAATAAAGTATTCTTACTAAAAATGTGTTTGACTATGTATTAATTACTGATTTTAAGATATTTAATTAAAACTTAAGAACCTATATAATAATAATTACAAGTGTCAATGTTTTTTCCTTTTAATAAGACATTTATTGATTATATTATTTCTATAAATATTTTATCATTTTATTAGTATTTACTTGCAAATAATATACAAAAAGCTTATATCTTTATTTGTGCTGGTTTTTTACATATTCTCGTTCTTTATTCCATTCCTGAGTATTCCTGCTCAAACATATGCTAACACAACTACTTTAACCTATGGAGTGAGAGCAGTAAATGCTCCTGGTCCAAATGCAGCAGCTTGGTGAAGTCTTGCTAATGCTCAAGGAAACACAACAACAACTTCTTCTTCAGTACTTTTTTCTGGGAATGGTAAAGTGACTGATGCACTGGTGCTCAACAACTTTAATTTTGCTTCACAATGAATCACAAATAGCTCTACTATTAACGGTATTGAAATACAAGTGGAATATAGTAGTAACTCAAAAGTTGCGGATAATGCTATCCAACTCACAAAGGACTGACTTGTATGAGTGTGAACCAATGTTGCGACAAATACTCCAAATAACGCGAAAGCGTTTCGATCATATGGGAGTAGTACAGACTTATGGGGGACTACTTGGTCGGGAAATGATATACTTTCATCTAACTTTGGTATCTATATTAACTTCATTTCTACTTGAGGTGGATGATCTCACCAAGCAAATGTATTCAGAGTTACTATGACTGTGCATCATACTCCTACTCCAGATACAAATGCTCCAGTTATATCTCTCGTATGAAGTACCCCAGTAAATATAGTGAAAAATGCAACATATGTAGATGCAGGAGCAACAGCGAGTGATATAGAGGATGGAGATTTAACAGCAAATATAACAACCGTTAATCCAGTGAATACTGGAGTTATTTGAACATATAACGTGACATATAACGTGAGTGATGCAGCAGGAAATGCTGCAACTCAGGTAACTCGAGTTGTAAATGTTGTAGCTTGAGACGCTCCAGTAATTTCACTTTCATGAACAACACCAATCACTCTAGAAGTCGGAAGTTCATATACAGATGCGTGAGCAACTGCGACTGACAGTGAAGATGGTGACATCTCTCTCAATATTGTGAGTAGTGGAAGTGTGGACACTAATACAGTAGGTACTTATACGATTAGTTACGATGTAACTGATTCATCAGATAATATTGCGACGCAAGTGAGTAGAACAGTAAATATAGTAGATACAACTGCTCCTTCAGCTTTCCCACTTGATATAGATATATCGTGAGGAAAAGATAATCCAATTGTTTCATTTTCTGCGAGTGATAATGTAGCTGTGGACCATTATGAAATATCTTTTGATGGGGGAGCTTTTACAACTCAGACAAGTCCACACAGTGCGTCACTTTCACCTGCACTTTCCCATACAGTTGTAGTAAGGGCCTACGATACAGCTGGAAATTTTACTGAATCCAGTGCTTCATTTCCCCCAGTTGTAAATATTACAGCTCCAACACTTCTTTCAAATACAGGGATAGCTGATACCACAATTAGTATTGAGGGGCCTACAGCAATTTTAACGATACAGATAAATGGATCACTCTCGACTAACTTTACCTGTTGAGGGGAGGAAGTTCCAAGTAATACATTATATTCATTCGTAGGGACACAGGTTCCTCCAATTAGTTGTTCTGGTTGAGTTATTTCAGCTACATCTACTCTCGATGTTACTGTGAGTGACGGAGTAACGTCTGGAAATAGTACTCAAAACTATGTGATAGACTCAGTTGCCCCAGTTATCACCCTGAGTGGTTCTGGAACTATAAATGTTATTAAATGAACAGGGTATAGTGATGTATGAGCAACATGTAGCGATAACTATGATACGAGTTGTAGCGTTACACTATCTGGAAGTGTTGATATAAATACTTTGGGTACATATACTTTGACTTATGACGCAGTAGATGCTGCATGAAATAATGCAACTCAAGTTACAAGAACAGTAAATGTAGTTACATGATGAATTCCAACTATCACACTAACAGGAACAACTCCTATAACTCTTGAAGTTGGGGGGAGTTATATAGATGCATGAGCTACAGCATCTGATGCTGAGGATGGTGATATTTCAGGAAGTATTGTGGTTGTAAATCCAGTTAACACCTCGGTAGTTTGAGCGTATACTGTAAGTTATGATGTAGATGATGCGACAGGAAATTCAGCTCCACAGGTTACCAGAACGGTAAATATAGTAGACACGACTATACCAATTATAGCGCTTACAGGAACAACTCCTATAAATGTAGCTCAAAATAGTACTTATACTGATGCTTGAGCGACCTGTAGTGATAATTATGATGTTAGTTGTACGGTTGTTCCTAGTGGAACAGTTGATACGAGTATAGTAGGAGAGTATATACTTTTATATAACGCGACAGATGCAAATGGAAATGCAGCAACTCAAGTTTCACGAACGGTAAATGTCGTAGCTGGAGGAGATACAACTCCACCGGTTATTACTCTCTCTGGATCTACACCGGTGAGTGTAGTTAAAAATGCAACATACTCGGATGCGGGAGCAACTGCGAATGATAACACTGATGGAAACATAACAGCAAATATTATAACCGTTAATCCAGTGAATGCTGGAGTGATTTGAGCATATACTGTAACCTACGATGTGAGTGATGCAGCAGGAAATACAGCAACGCAGGTAATCAGAACAGTAAATGTTGTGACTGGAGATATCCCAGTCATAAATCTTGTAGGAAGTGGAACAGTAAATATAACTCAGTGAAGTTCATACACAGATGCCTGAGCAACGGCAAATGATACTGAGGATGGAGATATTTCAGGGAGCATCACGAGCAGCTGAACGGTCGATACTGCAACTATTTGAACCTATATTATTGAGTTTGATGTGACTGATAGTTCAGATAATGCAGCTTCGCAAGTTAGTAGAACAGTAAATGTTACTGCCGCAGCAGATACAATTCCACCAGTAATTACTCTTGCTGGCTCATGAACTATTTCCCAAGAAGTATGATGAAGTTATAGTGACGCATGAGCTACCTGGAGTGATAATGTAGATGGAACAGGGAGTTTACTAGCATCTTGAAGTGTTGATACCGCGACAGTGGGTTCATATATACTTACGTATGACTATACAGATGTAGCAGGAAACCCAGCTACTCAAGAAAGTAGAACCGTAAATATAGTAGATACCACAGCTCCAGTGATTACAAGAACCTGACCCAGCCCAATTACTCTAGAAATTTGAGATAGTTATAGTGATCTTTGAGCTACTTGGGTAGATAATTATGATGGAACAGGGAGTCTTGTAGCAGCAGGATGACCGGTTACTACCGCAGGAACCGGGAGTTTTACTCTGACTTATGATTATACAGATGCAAATGGGAATGCAGCGACGCAAGTTACAAGAATAGTAAATGTTGTAGATACAACACCACCTGTATTAGCTCTCTCATGATCTAGTAGCATTACCATTGCAAAAAATGCAACATATGCAGATGCCTGAGCAAGTGCGAGTGATAACCTAGATTGAGATATTACAGCTGACATAGTGACTGTAAATCCAGTAAATACATCTATCATCAACTCCTATACTGTTACTTATGATGTTGATGATGCATCTGGAAATGCAGCTACTCAAATTTCACGTACCGTAAATGTCGTAGCTGGAAATACTCCTGTAATAACTCTGAGCTGATCTGGAATAATAACTCAAGAAGTGGGTAGTAGTTATATGGATGCTGGGGCATCGTATTCAGATACAGAAGATGGTACAGGAAGCTTAGTTGCCTCAGGAAGTGTTGATATAAATACACTATGATCATATACTCTTACCTACGATTTTACAGATAGTTCTAATAATGCAGCAACTCAAATTTCGCGTACTGTAAATATTGTAGATACCACAGCTCCGATAATTACGAGAAATGGTGTAAGTCCTATAAATCTTATTCAAGGAGATAGTTACACAGATGCATGAGCTACTTGTAGTGATAACTATGATATAAGTTGTGGTGTTACTAGTACTGGGAATTTAGACCTTACAGCCGTTGGTGTATATACCTTTGACTATAATTCTGTTGATAGTAGTTGAAATGATGCGGCTCAAATAAATAGAACTGTAAATGTAGCTGCAGCGAAGCTACTCATAAATGAAGTTGAATATGATACAGCTTGAGTAGAAAATGATTCAGAATGGTTTGAGATTCATAATCCGAATGCATTTGGAGTAAAGATACATAATTGGACCATAACTGAAAAAGTTGGAACAGGTACTGGTACAAATTCTTATACATTTAGTGGTGTGACTGTCCCTGCTGGATGATATTACCTTATAGTGAACGATACTACAGAATTTCAAAATCTCTATCCAGGTGTGACTCCAGATTTAGATCTACCTGGAACATCTTACTTAGGTTTAAAAAACTCACCAGACGATTATTTAGAGCTACACGATAGTTTGTGAAACAGTATTGATTTTGTAGCATGGGAAGATAGTGCAGGTGGTTGGGATTTAAATGCAGTTGAGTCATCAATTTGTCGTACAAATCTTACAGACACAGATACCTGAGCTGATTGGTCAGATCAGTGTAGTGCAACCCCATGAGCTATTAATACACTTAATAGTATCCCAACAAATATTACACTTTCATGAAGTACTCTGAATGAAAATGGAACATCGGGAGATGTCGTAGGATGACTAACAACTACAGACGCGAATACATGAGATACTCATACATATAGTCTTGTGAGTGGGAGTGGTTCTGATAATAATACGAGTTTTAGTCTGAGTGGGGCCCTCTTAATTGCAAATTTTGTTGCAGATTATGAAACAAAAAACAGCTATAATGTTCGTGTCATGACAGATGATGGAAAATGAGGAACATATCAAAAGGCATTAGTGATATTTGTAAATAATCTTAACAATGCTCCAGCAGATATTACGCTTTCAGGGAGCACTATTAATGAGAATAATTCTATAGGAGATATAATAGGGCAACTTACTTGAACAGATGATGGAGAGGATAATAGTACTCTCACATTTTCTCTTGCATGTAGTACTCCTGGAACAGATGATTCGAGTTTTCAGATATCTGGGACAAATCTTCAAGCCTGAGCAGTTTACGACTTTGAAACAAAATCTTCTTATAACATCTGTATCAGAGTATCTGATGGAGTAGCGACATATGATGAAAACTTTAGTATTTCTATAGGAGATTTGGATGAGAATCTTCCTGTTATTACTATTACCGCTCCTACAAAACTCAATAATGCTTCTATTACCGATACAACTATAAATGTTACAGATGACATTGGTGTATTAGCAGCTAATGTTGCTATTTCTGGATCTTGAAGTGCTACAATATCAAGTTATAGCTGTACACAAAGTGGTGCTTTAGAAGTAAATTGTTCTATAAGTATTGATAGTTCAGGTGATATTATAATTAGCGCGAGTGATACTTCGTCAAATACTCAAACAGCTTCTGAGACAAACTACGTGATTGATAGTGTCGCTCCAAATATTCCTAATGTTATTGTGAATACTGATGCTCCATATAGTGTAGATTGACCTCATGTTAGTTTTTCTTCACTCGATAATATTGCTGTAGATAGATATACAGTTACGTATAATACTAATAATAGCCTTCCAGTTACAGTTGGATTATCAACTACACTAGATCCTGCTACAAGTCCTGTAGTTTTAGATTTAGATCCGGATGAGAGTCTTCATGTGGTTACCGTAACGGTATATGACTCAGCATGAAACTCTTCTCAATCTACTGTGAGATTTCCTCCAAATATAACATTTAATGCTCCAACAACTCTCAGTAATACTACTATTACAGACTCTACCGTTACCATATCTACTCCAACATGAAATGATATTACTAATATAATTCTCACTCCAAATACAACTGGAGCTTCACTGTGAACCTGTACTTGAAATGGTGGTGATACGACTGACCCATATGCCACACCGGTGGTGTGTTCTATACTTAATATTGCATCATCATGAACGGTAACAGTATCTGCAGAAGATAATCTCATTGTTGCTCAAGCAAGTAATTCGCAATCATATATTATAGATATAGTTGATCCAATAGTCAGTATTTCAGCTCCCACTAAGCTTAAAAATGCTTCTATTACAGATACTACTATTTCTATCACTGATGATAATGCAATTTCAGTGGGAAATGTTACTGTTAGTGGTACAGGTACCGCTACTACATCATCATTTTCATGTAGTCAAACAAATGTTTCAAGAGTTGACTGTACGATAACTATAGATGATAGTGGTGATTTAATTATTTCAGCCACAGATACGGCAGGAAATAACGTATCAAAAAGTGAATCAAATTATGTTATAGATACAACAGCTCCTACGCTTACTTTATTATGAGTGAGTCCACAAACAGTAGAATATAATTCAGTATTTACTGACCTATGAGCTACATATACTGATAATATCGAGGGTACATGATCCGTAGTATGATCATGAAGTGTGAATACATGAATACTGGGCTCATATACTATTAGTTATGATTACACAGATGTAGCAGGAAATTCAGCAAGCCAGATTAGTAGGACGGTTAATGTAGTAGATACAACTCCTCCGGTCATTGTACGAACTTGAGCTTCACCTATTACGGTAATAAAAAATGCTACTTACAGTGATTCTGGAGCTACGTGTAGTGATAACTATGATTCATTATGTAGTGTCACAAGCTCATGAACGATTGATACAAATACAGTAGGGTCATATACTATTAGCTATGATGCTGTTGATACAAATGCCAATGTTGCAACGCAAGTATCTAGAACAATAAATGTTGTGGCTGGTAATATCCCAAGCATTTCTCTCGTATGAACTACTCCCATTACACAAGAAGTTTTTTCATCATATTCTGATGCATGAGCTACTGCTTCAGATGATGAAGATGGTGACCTTACATCGAGTATTACAACAACTAATACAGTTAATACCAACATTGTTGGAAATTATACTGTAACTTATGATGTAACTGATAGTTCAGGGAACTCAGCTAGCCAGGTTACTCGAAATCTAAATATAGTGGATACGACTATTCCAGTTATTTCCCTAAATGGTGCAGGAAGTGTAGATGTAGAAGCAGGTACATCATATATTGATACTGGAGCTGAGTTTTTAGATAATTATGATGGAACAGGTTCGGTAAACGGAGTTTGAATAGTGAATTCAAATGCAGTATGAGTTTTTGAACTTACTTATGATTATACAGATACTTCATGAAATACTGCAGCTCAAGTTACAAGAACAGTAAATGTTGTAGATACAACTCCTGCAATTATTTCACTTGTATGAGCAAGTTCAATTACTCTGGAGATAGGAGATAGTTACAGTGATCTTTGAGCAGAGTTTACAGACTTTATAGATGGTACTGGAAGCTTAGTTGCAACTGGTTGACCAGTTACGACATCATGAACGGGAAGTTTTACATTGAGCTATGACTATACAGATGTTGAATGAAATGTTTCTACGCAAGTTACGAGAATAGTGAATGTTGTGGATACAACGATTCCAACTATTACATTAAATGGAAGTGGAACAGTAGTGATTGAGGCAGGAGCCCCTTATATTGATGCCGGAGCTGTATATGCAGATAACCTAGATGGAACATGAAGTATCACTGCAGTATGAACGGTGGATACATCGTCAACTGGTTCTACGACATTGACCTATGACTACACAGATACGAGTTCAAATGTAGCGCTTCAAGTTACAAGAACAGTGAATGTTGTAGATACTACTCCAGCAGTTATAAGTCTTGTTTGAAGTGGGGTGGTTAATCTCGAAATCTGAGATAGCTATGTAGATTTGGGAGCAGAATTTAGTGACTTTATAGATGGTACTGGAAGCTTAGTTGCAACTGGTTGACCAGTTACGACATCATGAACGGGAAGTTTTACATTGAGCTATGACTATACAGATGTTGAATGAAATGTTTCTACGCAAGTTACGAGAATAGTGAATGTTGTGGATACAACGATTCCAACTATTACGCTAAACGGAAGTGGTACTATTGAGATTTTTAAAAATGCGACTTATACGGATCCAGGAGCAACTGCAGGAGATAATTTAGATGGAGATATTAGCGCTAATATAGTTGTTGTAAATCCGGTAGATACTTCAGTAATTAATTCCTATACCGTAACTTATAATGTTTCTGATATCAGTGGAAATACAGCAATACAAGTCACTAGAACTGTAAATGTAATTGCTGGGAACATTCCTACAATTATACTTAATGGTTCTGGAAGTATAACGCAAGAAGTTGGAAGTCCGTATAGCGATTTATGAGCAATTTATACTGATATAGAAGATGGCTCATGAAACATAATAGCTTCGGGTAGTGTTAATATAAACACTCCTGGAGAATATACTCTTTACTATGATTATATTGACTCATCTGATAATGCTGCTAATCAGATTACTCGAACTGTCAGAATAGTAGATACCACTATTCCTACTATTTTATTAAATGGAAGTGGTACAGTTACAGTTGAAGCAGGAGCTCTTTATGTAGATGAGTGAGCTGAATTTATAGATAATCTGGATGGGACTTGAAGCATAGTTGCTGTATGAACGGTAGATACATCGTCAACTGGTTCTACGACATTGACCTATGATTATACTGATGCTAACAATAATGCTGCACTACAAATTACAAGAACGGTGAATGTTGTAGATACTACATCAGCAGTTATAGCTCTCATCTGAAGTGGCTCAATAATCCTCGAAATAGGTGATAACTACATCGATTCTGGTGCAGAATTTAGTGATTTTATTGATGGAACTTGAAGCCTTGTTGCAACTGGTTGACCAGTTACCACTAGCTCAACAGGAAGTTTTATTCTCACATACAATTATACTGATTCATCATGAAACATTGCAACTCCTGTATCACGTACAGTAGAAGTCATAGATACTGCTATACCAACAATTTCTTTAAATGGTAGTGAAGCGATTGATCTAGAAGTTGGATCTTCGTATGTAGATTTATGAGCTATATTTATTGATAATGTGCAGGGAACTGGTTCAATAGTTTGAGTATGAGCAGTTGATACCAGTACGCTATGAGAATATACTCTTAGCTATAACTTTACTGATTCATCAGGAAATCAAGCAGCTCAGGTTACAAGAACTATCAATATTGTAGATACGACAAATCCAACTATTACTCTCAATGGTTCCAACTCAATCATATTAGAGGTGGGAGATAGTTATAGTGATGCGTGAGCTATATTTAGTGATAATTATGATGGGACGTGAAATGTTGTTGCGGCTGGTTGACCAGTTACGACAAGCTCAACAGGGAGTTTTACCCTCACATATGACTATACTGACACAAGTGGAAACATTGCAGCGCAAATTACAAGGCTAGTGAGAGTAGTTGATAACGCTTCTGATACCGATGGAGATTGAGTTCCTGATGTAATAGAAATAGAAGAGTGAACAAATCCTTCCGATGGAAATGACTATCTCGATACCGATGGAGATATGAACCCTAACTATCTTGACTCTGATGATGATGGAGATGGGACTCCAGACTCTACAGAATCATCAGCCCCAAACAATGGAGACTTTAATAATGATGGGACTCCAGATACACTTCAGAAAAATGTAGCTACAAGAATAAATCCTATTACTTCTACCTATACGTCACTTGCAGTTTGAGACGCAGCATGTTGAGTAAATAATTTTGATATTTTATCAGAATCAAACTTGTCAGTTCAAGACGAAGATTTTGTGTATCCAATCTGACTCCTAGATTTTGAAATAGAATGTACTACACCTGGATCAACAGCAGAAATACAAATTTATCTTGATTCAAGTATTGATTCAAGCTCATTTGTATATAAAAAATTCGATTCACTTACTGAAATCTATACAGATATTTCATCAATAGTGAGCTATAGAAATGAGACAGTTTGAACTTCGTCAGTAATCGTGATGAGTTATGATATTACAGATGGTGACAGCAATGATGAGGATGGAGTAGTAAATGGAACTATTATTGATCCATCAGGACCTGGTGTATCAAACCCTGTAGGTGGCTGAGTTGGAACTCCTGGTTGAAGAAGCTATGTATGTCGAGATCCAGAGGCAAATAATTATGAGGAATCTTGATTCTCAAAACCAGAATTATGTGAATATACTGTTGATGCTTCTAATCCAGAGGATACGGCTCAGGAAAATGAGCAAGATACAAATGAAAGCGTAGAAGAAAATATTCCTAATGAAAATGAGAATGTAAATGAAGAAGTAAAGCAAGAAGTTGAAGAAATAACTCCAGAAAAATGAGAGGATTATATTATGCAAAATGATTTTGCGTCATGTGATATTATTAGAAATATACAAAATCCATTATATCAATTTGCTGAAGATGTATTCTCTGATATTTCTCTCAGCGCTCAAAGAGCTAATATACTCAAGTTTGCTCAAATAGGAATTGTAGACGGATATGAGGATGGAACTTTTGGACCATCAAATGAAATGACAAGAACTGAGTTCCTCAAAGTGGCACTTATTTCTCACTGTTATGAATATCAAAATGAGTCTACAGATTCTCTCACATATACAGATATAGATAAATCATCATGGCAAGCAAAAGTTATTAAAAAAGCTGAATCTCTTTGAATGATTAATGGAGATATTGATGAAAATGGAAACTCAGTATTTAGACCAAATGATGTTATTTCAAAAGCTGAAGCTGTGAAAATACTTATGAGACTTTCACTCATAGATGTGAATAACCCAGTAAATCTCTGATACACAGATATAACAACCTCTTGGCATGAAAAATATGTTATTACTGGTGAGACTCTTGGACTCTTTGATTCAAGTAGAGATAATGGAAGATTTTATCCTGATTCATGAGTACAAAGATCAAGTATGATCGAGCTAGTAGACAATCTTGTACAGCTCTATAAATAATCTATGTAGCTCTTGAATTTCAAATAAAGCTTTGTAGTATACTACAAAGCTTTATTTTTTATGTACAGATATGAAAGTACTCTTGCTAGATAGCATTAGAAGTATGCAAAACGTCGGAGCAATATTTCGAAACTGTGATGGAGCAGGTTTTGAAAAAATATACCTCACGTGATTTTGCCCAACACCACCCAGGGGAGAAATTTCAAAAACGGCTCTTAGTAGTGAAAACAGTATAGATTGGGAATATTATAAAAATCCTGAAGAAATATTAAAAGTATTAAAGAATAAATGATTTAAAATATATAGCATTGAACTCGATGATACGGCTATAGATTACAAAGACTTATTTAAAAATACTCCTGAGGATATTTGTTTTGTATTATGAAACGAAGTCAAGGGAGTAGATAACAAGATACTAGATATTTCTGATGAAATCGTTATGATACCTATGTTAGGAAACAAAGAATCACTCAATGTTTCTGTTGCTGCTGGAATTGTTATGTATGCTACTGTATAAACTATGTACGTGAAAAAAATATTTTTCTTTATCATTTCATTTTTCTTGTTTGTAAACACAAGTTTTGCAAGCACAGTTTTAGTGGAAAATGTATTTTCAGATATTGATGCAAATTATGAGTATCGTGACGAGCTACAGGCTCTCTATGATAGAGGTACTATCGTTGCAGATGCTAGTGGTAAGTTTAATCCTCAGGAGCTGCTTAACAGGGATGAATTTGTTTGAATATCAATGGAGGTAATTTGTGAAAGATGTATACAACCACACACAGAGTATAGTTTTATTGAAGAATATTTTACGCAGGATGTATATTTTGATATTAGCAATTCAAACCCATACTTTTACTGTGTTGCTGAGGCAGATAAGCAAAACTATGTTCGTTGATACGATATTTGAGAGTCTTGTCAGGATTGAACCAGTAGTTTTTGAGAAAGACCATTTTGTCCACAAAATACGATAAATTTAGAAGAAGCTGTAGCAGTATTGCTCCGTAATTCAGGTATTTTTACCATTAATGATAATTCTTTTACAGTTGAAAATATCAGAAATGGAAACATTACTCGGGTACTTTGAAATGATGTTCCTCCAGCAGATGAGCAGTGAAATCCTTATACATTTTATGGGTATTTAGAGAAAGCTTTAGAATACGAAATCACGGAATTTGATGCGCTAGGAAATGAAAAAACATTAAAACTTTTAGAGCTTGATACTAATGGAAATGTAAATCCTAAAAAACAGATTACGAAAGAAGAATTTTTACGCATGTCGTATATTGCTTTAAAATCAAATAGTTGTAATGAAATAAATTGATCTGAGCTTGCAATAAAAATGTTGATCTTGGAAAAAACATGTGAGCCAGAAAATAGCTGAGACTGTACTCTCACAAATCTAGATGATCCAGAGGATACATATGATTTTCAGCCAAAAGTAGAAGGAGCCTGCGAATCTTGAATTGATGATCCAACAGGGTACATTTGGAGATTTCAAAACCTAGATACCTGAGAACAACAAATTAGGTATGGACGATACATCGATAATTATACATTTCTCTCATCTTGAGAGTGGAGAGTGTTTTTACGGGTGAGTGATACTTGTGGGAATTCAAGCGAAATTTATTCAACTATTTTTATTCCAGAAGATACAACTGAAACTCCAGACACTTCAGATCAAATTGATGTAGATATAAATATCTATGATGACGAGTGTGACATTACAAGTGATTGTAATGAGATTGATTTTTATAGTGAAGATAGTGATGAAGATGATATTTTTGATTTTGAGTGAGAAGTAGAAACTAGTTGTGTTTCTTGAGTTATAAACTATAGATGGACCTTTACTCATAGTGATACAGGAAATATTTATAGATATAATGGGGAATACATAGATGATGTACTTTTATGAACTCCTTGAGAATGGATTATAATTCTCGATGTAGTTGATTGATGTGGTCAAACCTGAAGTGAAACACTTACATATATAGTTCCGAGTATAGATGATGAAACATGAGAATACGAAGATTATATAGATATAGACATAGATGTATATGACGATGATTGTAATCTTGTAAATGGCTGTGATGAACTTGATATATCAGAAAATCCAGTTGATGATAGGGTTAATTGTGACCAGAATAATATCTGTAATGAAATAGAATTTGAATCTCAAGAAACAGATGGGGATGATATTTATGATTTCCATGAAACAATAATAACTACCTGTAGCACTGCTTGATTTACCTATAATTGGGAATTTACAAGACGTGGTACAAATGAAAGATATACATTTCAAACAGCCTATGTTGATGATTTTGATTTTGTAAATATAGGTGTTTGGGATATCCAACTCACTGTTACTGATGCTTGCTGACAAAGCGCAACAGAAGAAATGACCTATATAGTGTATGACACGAGTGAAAACGCACTAAATGTGAGTATTGATGCAAATCCTATTTCATGATTTGAAGATTTAGAAGTAGATTTTCAGGCAATAGTTTCTTGATGAACTTGACCCTATACTTATGAATGGAGCTTTTGAGATGGAGAAGAGTGATATTCTCAGGATATTGATCATTTATATGATAATGATGGGAGTTATGAAGTTATTCTTACAGTAACAGATATTAATTGAGTCTCTGGTACTGCTACCGTTGTAATTGTGGTGTTAGATCGAGACTCATGTGAGCAAGACAGTGATGGTGATGGAGTATTAGATTGCGATGATCTTTGTCCATTAGTATCAGGTGATAGTGCTAATAGTTGATGTCCCATTTTTGAAAGACAATGCAGTGCTACTTGTGGATGTGAGGAATGATATTCTTGTAGTGACAGTGATCCATTAAGCTGTGGAGCTGGAGTATGTCTTCCAGATTTTGACCCCGAGACTACATGCCTCTATACTCCAGAAATATGAGGAATATATGGAAATGCAGTTTGCACGAGTTGCCCTTGTGATAACGCAATTGACTTTCTTGCTGATGTTCGCAGATGTGACTTAGTATTTCCAGCCATAACCTCTCCAGATGCAAGAGAAATTTATTCTCGCTGAAATATATGGCAAGTTAAGTAAAACTAATACTATAAAAACAATATGAAACAAAATAATACTATAATGACATTCTGTGTGAGCTTTTTGGCATTTTGATTTTTTATGTATGTGCTCTATATAGGCTCTCCAATAATCATACCTTTTGTTGTAGCAATGCTGCTTTCTTTTATTATTATATCACTTACTACCTTTTTTCGGCATTTTTGAGTTCAAAAATACTTAGCGCTTTTTACTTCGCTTTTTATTTTAGCGCTATTTATTTATCTTACAGGGGAGATTATAGATTCCAATGTAAAACTTCTTATACGAGAAGCACCTGGATACCAAGAAAGACTGATAGTTATATTTGATATCTATGCAAATAAATATGGAATAAATAGTGGTTTAGTCAGTCAACAACTTTTAGAAAATTTTACTCTTACCAGTGTTTTTACCAACTTGGCTTCACTCATAACTGCTATAGTTAAAAATGCAGGAATGATTATATTTTTCACTCTCTTTATATTATTGGAGAGTAAGGCTTTTAGAACTAAGCTTTCCATTATTGCAGGAGGAGAAAAAACTCCAATGTTTTGAGCATTAGAGCAGATTCAGAGTGATATGAAGTCATACTTTAAAATTAAAACAGTTACCAGTCTTACAGTATCGCTTATCAGTCTCGTAATTATGTTTTTCTTTGGATTAGATTTTTTAGTTTTTTGGGCATTTATAATTTTTATACTCAATTATATTCCTAGTATTTGATCTATAATTGCTGTGGCTTTTCCAGTACTGTTTTCTCTTATTCAATTTGAATCACTGACTATTACGATAGTATTTTTAATACTTATGGCAGGTGCACAAATTATAATATGAAATGTTATTGAACCGAGACTTATGGGGAATAAACTTAATCTTTCTCCACTGGTAATTTTAATTTCTTTAATTTTTTGGGGAACTATTTGGTGACCAGTATGAATGCTACTAGCAGTACCAATGATGGTAATGATGAATATAGTTTTTGCTCATAATGAGCATACTCGTCCTATAGCAGTTTTGTTGTCAGAAAAATGAGTTGTTAAATTTACATCTACTAAAAAATGATGAAAGACAAAACTCAGTATTAGTAAGATGAAAAAGCTTTTAAATAAATAAAAAAACTCTCAGATATATTCTGAGAGTTTTTTTATTTATACTGTTTTATTTACTTGCTTAAGTGAAGTCTTTTTAAAGTGATTATTGAGGGTTTTTTCTACTTTTTTAGTTGAAGCATTTCTCTGTTTTTTAGATAGTTCCATTCTAATTTCTTTTATCTTGTCCATTGTCTTTTGAAATTTTGACCATTTTTCAGCAAGTCCAGAGTATACGATTCATAATGAGTATTTGCTGCATGAGCCAGCTCTATCAATTCCGTGAGACTCTATGATTCCTAGACTTTTACAATCATCACTCAGAGATTTACTTTCAATTATTACAAGATTTTCGAGCTTAATATTTTTTGCTTTTTCATTTCTTAAATCCTTTACAGAAATATTGAAATCTATAGTGAGCCTTTCTTCTCCAGTAGTACTTACGAGAGTGAGCCTATTGTATTTTGTTCTCATTGCTGGTGAAATATCTGGAGTTTTTTCATTGTACATACTTTGAAAAACTCAGTCAAAAAATCTCTTTTTTCATTTAGTCATAGTTCCATGTTCACTGGCAGGGAATTGATATCTAAACTTTTTCGTTACACCGTCTTCCTTTTGTTTGTATTCAAAAAATGCTAAATCTCAGGCATCTGTATAATGTCTCGTTCGAACTTTAGTTCTACTTTCAAGTTTATTTTGATGTTGATTATAAAAGAGATAATCATCCGTATCCATATAGACATTATCATAGAGGAAAACTCTTTTTCCATCTATTTCTAATGCTTTAAAATCTGCAGAGAGGTCTCCAAGTATTTCAAGAAACTGCTTTTCCGTCATCAGGAATTTTCTATCTATTCTTTTGAGATAGCTGGCTGTAGCATTTAATTCTGTAAGGCTCATTGTAGAGAATCCAGAGAGTCTATTTAGGAGTGCTGATCACATAATTGTATTTTTATTTTTTCATATAAAGTATTATGAGCATTTTGAAGTTCTATTTTGGAAACCCCTGTCCTGCTATATAAAAATAATACCATAGAAAAAAAACTTTGTGAAGAATATGTGAGCTAATTTTGTGTATATTATATTGACAAAAATATTATATATTGAAATTAGGAAATTTTTACATAACAGAAAAAAATCTCCCTAACTAGGGAGGCTTTTATGATTTTTTAGTAACGACTTTGAGTTTCAGTTTATCGGTTACTCAATCATCAAGATGTTTTGTATAGTACGTGTCTATTACTTTTGCTGTAAGGAGATCTCACCATACGTTTACTGCGGTTCTAAACATATCTAAGAGTCTATCAATTGCGAGTATGATTCCTATTGCCTGGACAGGAAGTCCGATAGAGAGAAATACTGTAGTGAGTATGAGTATTCCAGCTCAAGGAATTCCAGCTGCTCCAACAGAGGCTAATATTATCATGATCACGATCGTGATTTGCTGCGCAAAAGATAAGTCAATTCCAACAACTTGAGAAATAAATAGAGCAGCTCATGCTTGATATAGAGCGGTTCCATCCATATTTATAGTAGTTCAAATTGGAAAGGTAAATGATACCACTTCATCAGAAAGCTTTGCATTATCTTTTGCAACTCTCATTGATACTCACATAGTTGCGCTACTAGATGAAGTCGAAAATGCTACGAGTATTGCTTCTTTTACTTTAAAGAAATACTTTTTGGGATTAAAGTTTCAGATAAAATATCAGATACAAGGAAGTGTTATAATAGCATGAATTGCTAAACCAAGGAGTGAAACTCCAGCAAAAGGTAAAAGTTTTATAATACTTTCAACTCAACTTTGAGCTACGACTCATGATACTATGGCAAAAACTCATAGGGGAGTGAGTTTAATCACCCAAGAAATAAAAGTAAGGATTCAGTTATTTACCGTTTCGGTTAATGTCTTTAGTTGCAGTATTTCTTCTCGTTTCCCATAAGAAATTAGGGCAACTCAAAGAATTATACCCATAGTCACTATTTGCATTGCATTGAGATCTACAAATGATTGTACAATGTTATCGGGAATAATAGAAAGTAGAAAACCAGAAAAACTCAGTGCTTCTAATTTATCAGGTGCAAAGTTTTCAAAATCAAAGCTTACTCACTTTCCAGGCTTAAAAGCATTCATCAGTATTAATGAAGTACTTATAGCAAGTGTAGTAGTGAGCATATAATACGCGATTGTTCTTCCTCAAATACTTCAGAGTTTTTTCATGTCTCACAGTCAGAGTACCGCGCTTAAAACAGAAAGAAATAAAAGTGGAGCTAAAAATGTTTTAAGAAGTTTCATAAATAAAACTCAAATCCAAGATATGGACATAGTGAGTTCTCAGAGATATATTCACGAAATTATAGCGAGAACGAGAGCAATGATCACTTGCACTTCTAATCTTTTTAGTATTTTTGAAAACTTCATAAATATATATTGATATAAAAATAATAAGTTATAAACATAGTAACACAGAAAAAATAGTACGTAAAAAAAGAGCCGAGAGATACTCTCGACTCTTTTGTTTTATTACTACTTATTAATCTTATCCTACAAAAAATATTATACTTGTATAACTTATAGCAGCAATAAGAGCTGATGCTGGGAGTGTTATAATCCAAGAAAGGATTATTTGCTTGAGCATAGATTTATCTAAATATGATTTGCTCTTTCCAGCAAGTTTTTTTTCTGCTTCTCTGTAGAGTCAGATACCAAATATTCATCCAATAGCTATATGTGTTGAACTTACAGGAAGACCAAGCATACTCGCAATGATAACTGTAATAGCAGCAGAGAGAGCAACACAATAAGCTCGTACTTGGTTAAGTTTTGTTATTTCATTTCCTACTGTTTTAATAAGTGTACTCCCATAAATCCCTAAACCTATAGCAAGTCAGAGTGCTCAGATGATCATAATCCAAATAGGAATTCCAACATCTCATACCGAAATATCTCAGAGAGTTACAGTATCATATATAGCTGCAAAAGGTCAGATAGCATTTGCTACATCATTTGCTCCATGTGCAAATGAGAGGAGTGCAGCTGAAAATACAAGAGGGATATTAAAGAGTTTATTAATAGATTTTTTAGAATTTTTAAACAGACTAGAATATTTGATGAGCAGTCTTTTAACAAAAATATATGTTGCAAGTGCAAAAATAGTACCAACTCCGTAAGCAACACTCATTTCTACATGTACTATTTGTTTCAAACCTTTCATAATCAGGTAGCTTGAAAATGCTCAGGCCATTATACCTACATATACAGGAACCCATTTTTGTGCTGCTGCATGTCTATCTTCACGTTTCATAATATTGAAATCTATGCTCCATAGGAGTGCAGCTGCAATACCTCATCCAAGTACTGGTGAGATAACCCAACTTGCTACTATTTGCCCAATTTTATCCCAGTGAATTACATCAAATCCCAGCGCAATGATAGCAGCTCATATAAGTCACCCAATAACACTATGAGTTGCGCTGACAGGAGATTTAGTATAGGTTGCAATATTTATCCAAACTGCTGAACCAAAAAGTGTTGCGAGCATTATTCCTATAAAAACACTTTTATCCGGAATAGCACTTCCGTCTATGATTCATCCTTTAATAGTATTTACAACGTCTCCTCAAGCGATGATAGCACCTGAAGCTTCAAATATTCAAGCAAGCAAGATTGCTCAACCGATAGTGATTGCTTTTGCTCCTACCGCAGGTCATAGATTATTTGCTACATCATTGGCTCCTATATTAACAGCAAGATAAAATGCGAGCATAGCTGCTACTACGAGTACTACATTTGAGTATCCATTTTGAAAAAACACTATTGCCATCACAATTACAAAGAGTATTAGCATAGGGAGTAATAACTTTGCAAGGCTTGATTGACTTTGCAGGTTATCTAGAAACTGTTCGATTTTTTGCGTCATATGTTTGTTATGAAAAATAAGGCATATAAGTAAGTGTAATACATATTTTTTCTACGCGCAAAAAAAAGAGCTTGCCAGAGCAGCTCTTTTTTAGGAGAAAATTAATTTTCTTATTTTTCTATTTCTTCTTTGATCATATTAAGTCCATCGAGATATCATTCTAAGTTCAGACCTGTTTTACGTAAATTCTTATATTTTTGAAGTTTTCGGAATATTTCTAGTGAGAGATTTTCATCTTCGTCGAGCAGGTCACTTCCATAATTTTCAGCAAAGTATTTCCCATTGTGATACTGATGATTTCACCCCGTAGCCTTGAGGGGAATGATGATGGTGTGAATCCCAAAATAAAAGAGTTCCCAAAGAGTTGAGCTTCCTCTACTAATTGCGATATCAGATACAACATAGAGTTTTGAAAGTTCTTTTTGAGAAATGTATCCATAAACTTTTACGTTTCCATAATTTCCCAGTTGCGCTTTAAGGCTTGCATCACTATTTGTTCCCATGATAACATGAAAATCAATATCAGAGCAATCTGGGAGCATTTTTACAAGCTGCTCAAATATTTTTTGTGATCCTTGGCTTCACGCAATAACGAGGACAGTAAGTCTTTCATTTTCAGTTTTTGAGAGCGATTTTACACTATCAAGCATAACAGGATTTACAATAGGTCAGCTGTGAATATGTTTTCCTGATTTTTCATTTGGAAAAGTGTAAAATACTTTGCTTGCAAATTTGCTGGTGATTTTATTTGCAAGTCACATAACAGCATCAGACTCATGTATATAGATTTTTTTTCTGAGTAAAAATGCTGCAATGACTGCTGGCACTGAAACAAATCATCATTTTGAGAAGACTATTTCACCCTTGAATTTAAATATATAGTAGAGTGATTCAAAAATTCCTGTAAGATTTTTAAGTGGTTCGTAGAAATTTCTTACATCCCAATATCTACGTATTTTTCAAGCTGCTATATCTTTGAATTCAATACCAAGTTTTGCAGCAGCAGATTCTTCTAGTGAATCTCTTTCTCACAGCCATAAATACCGATTGTGACTGGTCTCTTCGATATAGTTATAGAGGCTTTCTATCGGAGTTACGTGACCACCAGTTCATCCTCCTGTAAAAATAATTCTTTTCGATTTTTCCATAGAGTTTCTCAGATTAATAAAGTCTTAATTTTTTCATTATTCCTATTATCAATATATCACCAGATTTTACAAGTTTCAGTGGAACAATATATTTGAAAGTAATGATTGCTGCAGAAATACCTACTATAGTTCCAGCTAGTATATCAAGTGGCCAGTGTACTCATGCTATAATTCTTGAAATATTCATAATAATAACAAAAGGCAAAAATATGTACCCCACTTTTTTGAAACCAGCAAAAAAGAGAGAAATAGTAAAAGCAAAGCTCACAGTCGCATGATCAGATGGAAAACTCTTAGCAGGTATTGTGCTCATAATGAGGTTTCAAGTCTGCTCTAAATATGTGTCTGGACGATCTATATCTACAAATAGTTTTATAATGTAAGAAAATACAAGTCCTAAAATACAAGCATAAAATATGTGTAAAAGGTCTAGTCGTTTAGCTGTGTAAAATGTCTCATTTGAAGAAAATTTATCTTTAATCTTACTTAAGAGATTCGTATTTTTTTCTTGAAAAAAAGTATAATATATCCACATTCAAGCGAGAAAAGTAGGAAGAAAGAATATAGGTAGGTCAGCAATATATCCTATATAAGGTATATTTGAAAAACCTTGCATATAATCAAAAAACTGAGAATTTAACTCTAAAAGCATATATTTGTAAGATGAATAATAATAAAATTATCTTACAAAAAAAAGAAAATAAAACAACTTTGAAAAGTATATACTTTATGATATAATAGGTAAAGGTTTAGACTTAAAAATAACATAATATACTATGGAGAATACGATTGAAAAAAGATTAGAATGAACGAGAGATATTTTTCCTGAGGATCATAAATATCTTACCTTTCTAAAAAAAGTATTTCGTCATGAATTCCGTAAAAATGGGTTTCGTCGTATTTCAACCCCACTTATAGAGGAGACTTCACTTTTAAGAAAAGTGTATCCTGAAAATCAAAACATGTATGGACTCTATCATTTTCATAATAAAGATGATGTAGATGTAGCACTTTTACCATCAGCGACGCTTGGTATTATGAGGGCATATGTAGAAAATGAAAAATTTGAAGAGCTTCAACCAGTTTATTATTACTATATGGAGAGATGTTTTCGACAAGCTCGTCAGCGTAAAGAACAGTATACTATTGGATGAGAAATTATAGGGGAGAGTGATCCTATAATAGATGCGCAGAACATTTATATGATTTATACAGCTCTGGGTAAAATAGGTCTTTGAGATGGTATCACAATTAGAATAAATTCATATTGAGCACAGAAAGAAATGGATAAATTCGGTGAGGAGCTTGAAAGTTTTTTCGCGAACAAAACCTGAATTATGTCTCCAGAGACTGCAGAGGCTTATAAAAATAACAAACTTGCTGTATTCTACTCTGATAATGAGGATGATAAGATATTAGCGCAGAGTGCTCCGAGTATTTTAAAATTTTTAAAAAAAGATTCTAAAAAACATCATGAAACATTTAAGTTGTATCTCGATGATCTTTGAATCTCTTATACCGAAGATCATACCTTATTTTTTCCAGAAGGTCACTATACTAATTCGGTTTGGGAATTTATAGATGAAAATGGAAGAGTTGTAGCATCATGAGGGAGATATGATACACTTGCAAAAAATATATGAAGTCCTAAAGATTATCCAGCAGCATGATTTTCACTCGATGTAGGACATATTATCGATGACTTAAAGGCTCGACATATTTCTATAAAAAATAAAGATCAAATTGACCTGTATTTTGTGCAACTTGGTGATGAAGCCAAGAGAGTAGTGTTTCCACTCTCTCTGGAAGCGAGAGCAAAATGAATTAATACAATGGCATCACTCTGAACTCCATCAATTAAGGAACAAATGCTTAAAGCTCAAAGAATATGATCTACTTACGTAGTATTAGTTGGAGTTATGGAGGCTCGAAATGGAATTTTCCAAGTGAGAAATATCCCTGCAGGAACTCAGGAAGAAGTAAAAAAAGAAGAACTTATTGATTATATTATTGAAAAAATAGGAAAAGATAAACTTGATTTTTATGAACCAAGTCGAGATCTGCAACAAAATGAACCCCCTAAAGTTATAGAAGAATAATATATGCTAAAGATAAATAACACTCTTTCTAACGCTCAAAAGGATATATCTTGAGTTGTTGAGGGTGTTATTTTTTCTATGGCTTTATGTGTTTGAATGACCTTATCTCATCCAAGCTCCGCTGAGGGAATGCTAGAAAATAAAATTCATATTCCAGATTTAACGAGAGAAGAAGTAGTGGTTTGAGCATGATTACTTGCGTTATGAACTGCTGCAAATACACAGTGATGATGAATGAATATACACATACCAATGCAAGATATAGAAGACGCAGTCATTGCTTATTGTACTTCTACTAGTTCTAACTTATTAGCGTGTTTAGATATGTATATGAAGAAATAACTTAATGTATTAGAAAATATGAAAACAGAACATGAAATACTCCATGGTATTTCACTTAAAAATATTGTAGAGGAACTTGTAGATTACTATTGATTTGATTGACTTGATACGAGACTTACTATGAATTGCTTTCATTCCAATCCTAGTATCAAATCTAGTCTTAAATTTCTCAGAAAAACTCCCTGGGCAAGGAAGAAAGTAGAAGACCTATATGTAGAGTATATTTCCAAGAAATAAAAAACACACACCTCCTTGAATGTGTGTGTTTTTTATTATAAGATGTATCTATACTCTTATTTTTGTGATTTTTTGCCCTGTTTTTAGTCCTTTTTTTGTAATAGCTTTACCGGTAACACCAGCAAAAAATACTACAAGCCCTAGAAGGAAATAGAATATATCAACAGATAGGGTTGGAGTTTCTACGAATGCTCCAGAAATAATGAATAAGAGAATTCAGAAAGTTATTTGAAGAATTCTTGTTCTTCCTCTTGAAAGAATATTAATATCAAGTCCTCATAGTACGAGAGGTATAGCTCCTATTCCTATTATTATATACGATAGATATTCTTTTGCTGATGGGGTAAGTGAAATCCCTAATATGCTATTTTCTAATACTAAGTTTTGTAGATTAAAAGCAGCAATTCCTGTAAGAATCAGCATAATCCCGAGAACTACTTTGGCTATTCTGATTTGAGAATCAGATGGACGTTTCATAATAAGTCCTAAAAGTTTCATCATAAAGTTATATATTTATTTAATTATTGCGTGATATAGCATAGCGAAAAGAAAAAAAACAGCAAAATAATTTTGACTTTTTTCTCCTATTTATATAATAAGCGGGCCCTGAAAATATTGGGATGTAGCCAAGTGGTAAGGCAGGGGACTTTGACTCCTCCATGCGTAGGTTCGATCCCTACCATCCCAACCATTAAATATTTAAGCAATACAAGTATTTGTGGCTTGCAGGCCGTAATAAAAACATAAGAAATAAGTAAATTAGGGATTTATTTTTTCTGTTTTTGCAAACAGATTTGTATTTACAACATAATTATAACGCTCATGTTAGCAGTAGTAGAATTAGGAGGGAATCAATTCATGGTTCAAAAAGGTGATATCATCGAAGTAAAAAAACAAGATGCAGAAGTTGGTAAAAAAATATCAGTAGAAGCTCTACTTGTTTCAGATCTTGATGGAAAAGAAACTAAAGTAGGAACTCCAACTGTAGAAGGTTCTAAAGTTGAATTTAAAGTACTCGACCAAAAGAAAGGTGATAAAGTAAGAGTTTTCAAGATGAAATCTAAAAAAAGGTATATGAAAAATACTGGTTTTAGAGCACATATAACACAATTAGAGGTAACGTCTATCAAATAATATCGCTTTTCGCGATGTTTTTTGGTATAATATAAGAAGTGGTATTTAAGAAGAAATTAAGATAACTGATTTACACTAGGAGAAAATAATGAGGAGATTCGTGAAGAATAATTTCTAAAATAAAGTTTTGGGATCCAAAATTAATTTAAGAGCTCGTATTGAGCGACACTCAAGAGTATTACAGCACAATCTATATGCTGGTACTAAAAAGACAGGAAAGACATGACTTACAGCAGTTTCTATTATTGCTCTATTTATGCTTCCGATTTATCCTTCGTTTGCAAGCTTTGTAAACTCTGATACAGAGTTTTATAGAGGAGATATTGATGAGTCTACCATTATTTCATCATATTTTTCGCAGGAAACTACACTGTGAGATGGTGATGTTTTTATACAATCAAAAGACTCATATCTCTTTGTAAATGCAGCACTCGATGAAGATAATAGAGATGTTTCTGCAACAAAAGAAATCATCGAATATGAAGTAAAAGGTGGTGATAGTGTAGCTCTGATAGCTGGTAAATTTAATATTACTCGAGATTCTATTTATTGGGCTAATGATTTTGCATCAAGCCATGTGATACAACCTGGAGATATAATAAAAGTTCCACCTGTTTCAGGTTTGATACACACTGTAGTTTCTGGTGAAACTGTAGGAGGTCTTGCTCAAAAATACGATATTGATAGTGAAGATATCATGCGTCAAAACCTGCTTCTCAGTGCAAATGATCTAAAAATAGGGGATACTATTATAATTCCTTGAGCTAAGAAAGAAGTACCTAAACCAGTAGTTGTTCCTAAAAAAACATATGCTGCTACGACCTCTACTACAACAAGTAATAACTCTGGTTACAGCTTTGCTGCTAAAGCTCAGAGTGAGTATGTAAATACTTCAGGTCAATATAATCTCGTATGGAGACAACCATACTCAGGTGTGTGGGGAAACTGTACTTGGTATGTTGCTTCGTATAAAAATGTAAACTGGAGATGAAACGCAAACCAATGGATGAGAAATGCAGCTGCTAAATGACATGCTACAGGAACTACTCCGTGAGTTGGTGCAATCGTTCAATTTGAATGAAGAGGATATAATCCATATTATGGTCACGTTGGTATCGTAATAGATATGACATCAACACATATTATCGTTTCAGATATGAACTATAGAGCACTTTGAGAGGTAACTACTCGTAAAGTACCTATCAATGATAGAACTATCAAGTGATATATCTATGTAGACTAATTTCAAACTAAAAAAGATTCTTACTCTAAGAATCTTTTTTAGTTTTTTTGAGCTATTTGATTTATTATAATTTTCTATACACTTAGAGTATTAATTCATAATATTTTTATATGAAAAAAATAATACTTCTTATAGTATGTATCTCACTACTATTTTCTTGTAGCCAAGAAGAAAGCCAGGAAAATACTGATATGCTCACCGTAGAGGATACAGTTATAGATTCACAGCAAGAGCAATGAGACCAATCTCAGCAAGGAGATGTGGAAACAGATTCTGAGAGTTTAGATCTATCTACGACTTCATTTACCTGAAATGGTACAGAGCCGTTTTGGTGATTTTCTGCCTCAGGAAGTACCTTTATTCTCAGAGAGCCTAGTGACACAGGCCCTATGGCTACAACAACGTTTACAGGTGTTACAATAACTAATTCGGGCACATCCGTGAATATGGTATCGGCAGATATGAATCTAGATTTAGTTCTCGGTAGCTGCTCTGATGGTATGAGTGATCTTGTCTATACTTATTCCAGCAGTTTTACAGCAGGAGCTCTAAGCTACACAGGTTGTGCTAATATAGACTAAAATCTTATAAATATAAACCCCTTCTGGATATTTCTAGAAGGGGTTATTTATTGAGTCAAGTCAATCAGGTTGGATTATTATCTATATTTTAATACTATTAAGAAAATAATAATATACTATCAAAATATAAGCTCTTATCATCAAAAAAAATCTCTAGGAATTTCTAGAGATTTTTTTATTTCGCAAACTGGTGTGCCTGAGATATTAGTTGAGATAATTTATTAGAGTTATTGGATGAAGTGTGAATTTTTATTATTGAAGTAAGTCTTTTACTATTTCGGAGAATTCCTGTTGAAGACTTTTTTTTCATATTGATAAAATAACTCATATTTTTTCTTCTGTGTGCTTTATCTCTCAAAATAAAACTCAGTTTGCTCTTAGTATTTTACTTGGACTCTTACATCGATAATTAATTGGTAAATGAAGTAAGGAAGGTTGTATCACTATCCCTGGTTTATATATTCTTGTTGCAGTTTTTTTTTGAAGCCTTCATAAATATAATGCTAAATCTAGAAACTTCTGTCCTTCAGGAGCATCAAAAAATAGTATTTCTTGAATTTGTTGAGTAGGAGAGGCATCTCAAAACATAGTATGTAATGCTCAATGAAAATGTTCTGTTAATGGTATAACATTCTTATCTCTTCATTTATACCCACCTCGGTGTTTTGGTACTATATGATGTAAAGACATAGGAGAAATTTATCAAAAACTATATATTAAATATATTTATATACACATAAAAGTAATAGTCAAAAAACTTCTAGAAATTTCTAGAAGTTTTTTAATCTTTAAACTGGTGCACCCAGCTGGAGTCGAACCAGCAACCAACGGCTTCGAAGACCGGTACTCTATCCAATTGAGCTATGGGTGCATCAATATAAGTTACTATTATACACTATTCAAAACATTCTGTTTTGAGATGTAACTTTCCTTCCGATTCGCTTTCGCTTATCGCAAGAGAAACTTATGGTGCAATCAACAGGGTTCGAACCTGTGACCTCGAGCTTCGCAGGCCCGCGCTCTTCCAACTGAGCTATGACTGCATTTTTATCTTAAACCTTCATGAGACTAAGAAAAGACGGCATTAGTGCCACGATAGTATATGTAAACTGTTAAAAAGTAAAGTTTAATTTCAGATTTTGACACTACTTGCATTATTTTTATTTTTCATTATTATGATACGTCCATAGTCTTATTAATAAGATATAAATATGAATAAATTCTCACTAGCTTTCTTAGCAACACTCGGCTTATCTGCTTGCGATAAAGAATCTGTTGAAATTACTGATATTACTACTTATAACGCATATGTTGTTTCTGAAATATTAGAGGTGAATGATGTTAAGTTAACTCAACGAGTTCCGAACTGATATGTCCCAGAGTCTTGTGAAACTGAAGTTGTGCCTTGAGCATACTCAGATCCCATTAAGATGATTACACAATCCGTGGTGCAAATGACATGTACTCAAAAGTATGGACCAAAACAATATATTCCGATATCATTTGTAGGCCCAATAAACTGACATATTTTTGGGACACAGGAAGTACGAGAATTTACACTCGTTTCACAGGATAGTGTATACACCTTGAAAGATGTTAGGTGAGACGTGAGAGGTCAAGTATGAGATATATGTGACTATATAAATCCTCAAATATACAATTGTAAATAATTTATTTTTAGTTTTTGAAAATAAAAAATATTCATCATAATAGGAGCATGAATACAAAAATATCACTTAAAGGTCAAGAAATATACTTCGATGAAACTACGAGAGACATCCCGGTGGGAGATGTTTTGTTGCGTCGATTTTCTGATGATCCTGAAATTTTAAACGCAGGTATGGCTGACCTGCATGATCCGTATTTACTCAAGGATATGGATAAGGCCATCGAAAGAATCAAGAAAGCGAAAGAAAATGGTGAAAAAGTAATGATTTTTGGAGATTATGATGTTGATGGTGTGACTTCTACCTCTCTGATGGTACATATGCTGAAAAAGCTATGAATCCTAGTAAGTTATAGATTGCCCCATAGAGTAGAAGATGGCTATGGTCTCAAGACAAAGTTTGTTGATGAGGCTGTGGAGCTCTGAGTAGATTTACTTATCACAGTAGACTGTGGTTCTCGGGATAGAGAAATAGTTACTGATGCGAAAAACAAGTGACTCGATATCATCGTCACAGATCATCACAGTGTTCCTGATGATATGCCACTTGATGCTGTTGCTTTTGTAAATCCTGCTCGGCCTGACTGTGATTATCCATTTACAGGACTTGCTGGAGCTGGAGTTGCGTTTAAAATAGTTTGCGCGCTGGCAAGAGAATATTTTCCTGAAAAAATAGCAAATGACTACATAAGAGAGAGTATAGATGTAGCAGCTCTATGAACGGTTGCTGACTGTATGCAGCTGGTATGAGAAAATAGAATCATCGTATCATTGTGACTGAGCCAAATAAAATATTCTCGTAGTAATGGACTTAAATTCCTCGTAGAGGATAGAATAAATGAAGATTTAGACGGAGATATATTTGGTTTTCATATTGGTCCAAGACTCAATGCAGCAGGACGAATGGATACTCCCTACAAGGCTGTAAATCTGATTCTCAATAATGGTGATACTCTTATGGATACAATTAGAGAGATTGAGTGACTCAATGAACTTCGTAAATCCAAAACTGCTGAGTTTGTGGAATACGCGCTTGAAAATATAAACCCTAAAGACAATATCATACTCTATGATTCTCCAGATATTTCTCACGGAATTATTGGTATAGTCGCAGGTAGGCTCACAGAAAAATACTTTAGGCCATCGATAGTACTTATAGATGAATGAGATAAACTTGTAGCAAGCTGTAGAGCACCAGAATTTTACTCTATAGTTGATTTACTGGAGAAACACAAAGAGTACCTTATCGCATTTTGAGGACATAAACAGGCAGCAGGATTTAGTATTTCAAAAGAAAAATATCCAGAGTTTAAGCAAAAAATACTTTCAGAGTTAAATGCTATGGATTTTAGTGAGCACAAGAGGATTATAAAAATAGATAAATGTATTAAGCTTGATGAGATTGGCTTTAAGCTCCTGGATAGTGTACAACAGTTTAGACCTTTTGGTATGTGAAACCCTGTACCAAAGTTTTTGATTGAAAACTTTGAAATAGAATGAGTGAAATTTCTCTGAAAATGAAGAGATCACCTCAAGTTTGAGTCTCGATATGGCTTTAAAGTATTTGCTTTTGGTATGTGAGAATACTATGAGGATATTAAGTGAGCTGGGAGATGTAATATAGTTTGTGAACTGGCTGAGGATAATTGGCAAGGAAAGAGGGGAATAATGATACGCGTTGTTGACGTAGTTATCTAGCTTTTACTGACTTGGTCAAGTGATATTATTGGCAATCTTACACAGAGTATGAGATACTAGATTATATTATTTTTAATTTAGGTATATGTCAGATAAAAAAACAGAGCTTCCAGATTATTGGTCAATCTATAAAGCTATAAATTTTAAAAGATTTTCTAGTAATAGACACTATATAGACGCAAAAACGGGAAAAGAAATGGAGTATGATTTTGTAAATGCTGAAGTCATGCGGGATAGTATTTTTATGCAGGTGTTTTCAGGGATTATGTGGATGAGTCCAGCATTTCTCATTGTTGTAATTTCAGCTCTCTATCTCCAAGTTTGTAATTATAGCATGTTTATTGGAATATTTTTCCTGATTGCATATCATTTTGCAGCTATGTATTTTGTTATTCGAGGACCATACCTTATAGTAAAACCTGTAAAGAAATGATTATTTTCTAGAAAATAATTCTTTCCAGCCTGCAGGAAATCACTATACTAGAGTTCAATATTATTTGAACTCTTTTTTTATGAAAAAAATTAAAGTATCTATCAAAGACGAAAATACTTTAGTACTGCTCGAAGCAGCTAATCAGTGAGATATTATTGATCTCACATCTCTTCATGATTTAGATATAGATACTTCTACGATTCAAAACGTGGTAAAATCTATAAAAATGGATCAGTTCAATGCAAAACTCAAAGAACAGACTGAAATTATCGAGCGTGAAAATAAAAAAGAGCTTGAGAGGATTGAGAGTGAAAATAAATTAAAATTAGAAATAAAAGAAAAAGAGCTCGCAGAAAAAGCAAAAGAAGAACTCAGTAAAAAAGAAAATGCAATACTTCAACTCAATTCAGAGCTGAAAAATATTGCAGATAAATCAGAACGAGAGGCAGAATTGAAAATCCTTAAAGAACGGCAAAAAATCGAAGAACAGTTCCAAAAAGAGCTCAAAGAAAAAGAATCTGAACTCAATAAAATTAAGACTGATAAAGAGCTCAGTGAAGAAAGACTCAAAGACCAACTCAAAGCGAGTGAGACAGCTCTAGTGCACTATAAAGAGATGAAAACTAAAATGAGCACAAAAATGGTGGGAGAGTCTCTTGAGCTCCACTGTGAAAATGAATTTAATCGAATTCGAGCTATAGCATTTCCAAATGCTGAGTTTTCCAAAGACAATAATATTTCTCAATGAGGTACGAAAGGAGACTATATTTATAGAGAAATGGATAGTGAGGGAAATGAAATCCTCTCAATCATGTTTGAGATGAAAAATGAAATGGAGACTACAGCAACAAAGAAAAAAAACAGTGATTTTTTTAAAAAACTTGATAAAGATAGAAACGAAAAAAACTGTGAATATGCTGTTTTAGTGAGCTTACTTGAAAAAGATAATGAATATTATGATGATATCGTAACAGTACATGATTATAAGCTCATGTATGCTATCAGGCCGCAGCATTTTATCACTATTATAGGATTTCTAAGACAGGCAAATACTAAATCTCAAGCACTCAAAAATGAGATTCACAGACTCAATAACCAGAATATAGATGTTTCAAACTTTGAGTCTAATATGAACGACTTTAAAGAAGCATTTGGAAAAAACTATATGCTTGCATCAAAACAATTTTCTATTGCCATAGATGAAATAGACAAGACCATCGATCACCTCAACAAAGTAAAAGATAATCTCCTAAAATCAGATAACAACCTCAGACTCGCAAATAATAAGGCCAGTGACCTCTCGATAAAACGTCTTACAAAAGATAGTCCTAGTGTAGCAAAGGTATTCGAAGAGCAAAATACTAATACATTATTATAGAAATATTTACAAATCTCTAAGCATATATGAAACTAAAAAATGTCTATAAGATGTGAATCGTGTTTTCACTTTTCTTTTCTGTTTTTCCACTATTGTGAGTAATTGTAGCTAATATTATAGCTCTATTTTGAGAATGCTGATTTATCACCAAAGCGATAGTTCCGCAGTGTGCTTTATGAGAAGTGGTGTATAGTATTTTTGTTCTTACTTGGGTTACTCTTGTTACGCTTCCATTTGGCTTGTTTTTTGCTTTTGTTTTCTGGTTGTTATACCTCTCAGTTCGTCGAAGATAAGAAAATTTACCTTTTAATATTGTCCTATGAAAAAAACTAAAATTATAGCAACACATGGCCCAGCACTTAGTGGAGAAAAAGATCTCTTAGCACTCTATGATGCGGGAGTAAATGTTATTCGCTTTAATTTTTCACATGCTCGATATGACGTTGTGAGAGAGACTCTGGAAATAATGAGAAAGAATAATAGAAATGGGAGAGCAGCTCTCTCTATGCTTCTTGATACAAAATGACCGGAAATAAGAACCTGAGATTTACAAACTAAGCAGGAATATAAAACAGGAGATGTATTTAAATTTTATACCAAAGCAGAGTTATTTGTAGAAGATGGTTCAGCTCTCTTTTGTGATTATCCACATTTATGAGAAGATGCATTCGTAGATCAAATAATAGATGTAGATTCTGGATTATTTCAAGTAAAAGTACTGGAAATAGAAAGTGATTTCTTGAAAGTAGAAGCTCAAAATGGAGCAATTATAGGGTCTCGTAGACATGTAAATCTCCCTTGAGTGAGACTTAAAATGCCAGGTATTACAGATAAAGACCGAGAGGATGTGAAATTTGCAGTGGATGAATCTATGGATTTCATCGCTATGAGTTTTGTGAGAAGTAAAGCAAATGTAGATGAGCTGAGAGCCTACCTCAAAGAGCTTTGAGGAGAAAAAATAAAAATAATTTCAAAAATAGAAAACCAAGAGGGAATAGATAATCTCTCTGAAATAATAGAGGCAAGTGACGGGATTATGGTAGCTAGAGGAGATTTAGGTATCGAAGTTCCGATTGAAAAACTTCCTACGTATCAAGCTGCTATGGTAGAAGAGACCTTAGCTGCTGGAAAGTTTACGATTATTGCAACTCACCTGCTTGAGTCTATGATAGAAAACCCATTTCCAACCAGAGCGGAGGTGAGTGATATATATAACTCAGTGATGCAAAGATCTGACGCGATTATGCTTTCTGGTGAGACTGCAGCCTGAAAATACCCAATCAAATCAGTTGATGTGATGACAGCGACTGTACAAGAGGCAGAAGCTAATATCGACGTGCAACATAGAGATTTTTCTCAGGTATGACTTACTGAGAGAGATATTGAAAAAAAGGCTTTGATAAAATCAGCCATTTACGCAGGGGAGGAGCTCTGAGTAAAGGGGATCTTTATATTTACTAAATCAGGAAAACTTGCAAGGCTTGCATCGAGTTTTAGGCCAAATATATCCATCTACGCTTTCACTATGCATTTACAATCAGTAGCGTATATGAATGTGCTCTATGGAGTAAATCCATATTTACTTGAGGACTGGGATGATAAATTTATAGAAAATATTTATAGTGCTATAAATATATGTAAGTCAGAGTGAGTTCTCACAGTTGGGGATAAAATAATGTTGGTAAATGATATCCAAAAAGGAGATAAAGAAATCCCAATAGTAGAATTGATGGAAATTACTTAGTATATTATTTATTACTTTATGCTATGTTAGTAATATTCTGAGCTTGATACTATTTATTTATACAAAGTGTTTTATTAATTTTCTCTGTAAGTCTCTATATTTATATAAAAGAATATATTTCTTCCTATCTTAAGAGAAATTATGCTCTAGATTTATATAAACCCCTTATCTGAAGTACATTTTATGAGAGAGTACATCTAGTTGTGTTAGCTATATTTTTTGGAATATCTATATATGCAGCACTAGCTCAAATGCTAGATTCTATTTATCTTTCAGGTGAGGCACCTGCTTATTTACAGAGCTCATTTTACATTATACTTTTAAAATTGTTCTTATGAATATTTTATAGAAATGTATTTATTTTTAGAAAGACTCTACTGATATATATAGCTTTTATATTGCAGTTAGCATTCAGTGGAATTTTATACTTCACTAGTCCATCTATGTGGATTTTGATAATTTGCTGAGTATTGGTAGTGAATGATTTGTTATACTTTTTGAAAAATATAAATTACATTCAACAAAAAAAGAAGCCTTAGACTTCTTTTTTTGTTGAATTAGTTTGAGCTTACATATTTTTTTTTGAGTACGGCTACTCTTGAGTTTGCAGTATTTTTTACAAGATCGAGTATTTCATTGTCAGTGCTAGTGAGATTTTTTTTCTCTTCTTGTAAAATTCGTAATTTTACAATTATAAAATTATATCTTTTGATTTTTTGTATTTCTGTTTTTCCAGCAATATCTTTATCGACAGTGTCAAAACTCTTTTCTATTCTTTGCTTAATTTCTGTAGGGATATAACTATTGTCTGCAGATACAGGAGATACTAGAAGATACATAAAGTAGGTCTTAATACATAAAGCAGAGATTATTTGTTTAGTCATGTTTTTTATATTATATATTTATATATTAAATAAATAATATTATAAAAATGTCAATATCGAAAATATTTTCAAGTATATCAATTATTTTACAACATATTTTCCAACTCTCACTATATCAATTCACTCTTCAAGAGCTATTTCGTAATCTCGACTGGTTCCAGCTGAAATGAGTCAATTTGGGAGATAGGTATCCCGAAGGGAAACAAGTTTCCTGAACTCATCTCTTTTTTCTTTCTCATTTACCTCACTAGCTCACATACCAGAGATTCAGATGATTTTCAGGTGTTTACAGTCTCTGCAGGCTTGTAGAAAATATCAGAGATTATTTTCAGAAATTCATATGTCTTTTTGATCATCAAGATTGATTTGTATAAACGCAGAAACAGGCAGTCAGATATTTTCTATTTTACTGGCATGCTTGAGACTACAAAGCGAGTGAATTACTCAGCAGCGCTGCACTATTTGCCTAATTTTTTGAGATTGAATATTTCCTATAAAATGCACTAGATTTCGTGGTAACTGCTTTTCTACAATACTTTCTATCCTATTTTCTCCGAGTCCGTAGATTATTTCAGGATACTGTTTCTGCGCGAGTTTATATATTTCAGCAGTTGTATTTGTATTCCAATACTTAGTTACGATGAGAATTTTTACAGATCTTTTTTGAACATTTTGAAACAAAGTATTGTTGAGCATATTGTATTTTTGTGAAATATTTCTATACTCCTAAGTATATTAATTCTCTAAAAAATAGAAAGATGATACTCTCTAATATGGACTATGTTCCAGGTAAAACGGTTTCTACACACTTTGGTATAGTAAACGGCTCAACAGTACGGGCTAAAAATGTAGGTCGAGATTTTATGGCTGGACTCAAAAATATATTTGGTGGAGAACTCAAAGGGTACACTGAGCTGCTGAATGAATCTCGAAAAGAAGCAATTCAGAGAATGATAGCAGAGGCAGAGGAAATGGGAGCAAATGCAGTTTTAAATATTAGATTTTCGACTTCTTCAGTGAGTGCTGGAGCCTCAGAAATCTATGTTTACGGAACTGCAGTCAAAGTTTAATTCAAAAATACTTTAAAATGGATTTTATCATATTTCTCATCATCATATTGCTTGGACTTTATTTTTGAAAAAGAGCAGAAAAAAAACATTACGCATCTATCCAGAAGCGTGAGGAAAAATACAAAAATATTATCGTGATTTCAGATAAGGATTTAAAACGTGCTAAAAATGATCAAAGTGAATGAATCCTTATAGTAGAAGGAACTGTTGTGGCAATCGACGCGTTTAAAAAACTTATGGCAAGTTTTGTGAATCTATTTGGTGGTCGAATGAAGGCTTACGAGTCGCTAGTAGATAGAGCGAGAAGAGAAGCTGTGCTTAAAGTAAAGCAAAGAGCTGCAATGTCTGGGTGTAATGTCATTGCAAACCTGAGACTTGAGACTTCGAGTATTAGTAAATCAACCAAAAAACAAGTTGGTGCAGTCGAGGCCATAGCCTATGCTACCGGTGTAAAAGTAGTTTCAGCATGAAAATAGAAAATAAAATACCTACTAAAAATTATAACGTATCGAGTGAAAGTGATAGTCAATTATTTCTCAGGTATGTATGATTTTTTGTATTTATTATTTTATGACTCTATATTTTTTTTATATCACTCAGTCATATTGTAGTATACTTTGTGAGTGTTGAGGATGAAAAAAAGTGGCTCACTCCATTATGAGGAGCTTTTGAGCTGAGTGATCTTCCAGAACCTTTTGCAGAGAGGTACTCGAGTAGTGAGTATACTGTGCTTTTAGCAGATATGGACGGCATGGAAAATGCCTTTGCTGATCTGTGAGGCCAAGTATATATTACTCAGGAACTCCTTGACGGGATATCTTATATTCAGGAGCTAGATTTTATTGTCGGTCATGAGCTAGGACATATAGAAAACAGAGATGTCCTTAAATGACTGGTAAGTGATATGCCCTTAGCTGTGATACTCAGTATATTTGGTTGAGATTATGGCTCTACTCTATTTACAGGACTTCTTTCAAATAACTATTCTAAACTTGGTGAAACTCACGCTGATAGATATGCGCTTGATTTTACTTATGAGCTCAACGGGCACGTATGATGCGCTTTGGATTTCTTTTCTAAAAAAAATACTCTAGGAGATAATATTCTGGAAGTATTTTCTACCCATCCTATGACTGATATCCGTATACAAAGAGCAATATCATATGCCGATAAAATGTGATATGAGCAGTGAGAGTGTACTCCTATATCTTTATAATACTTATGACAGAAATAAAACAGCAAATACTCGAGCATCTACTCACCATTCCAAAGTGAAAAGTGATGACCTACAAGACTCTCGCAGATGAGTTTGGAGTACATCCACGCAAGATTTCGATGACAATGAAATACAATTTGCAGCCAGAAGTCTATCCCTGTTACAAAGTCATAGCTCACAGCTGAAAGCTCTGAGGTTATAGCTGAGTACATGGTATTCACTGAAAGGTAGAGAGACTCAAAGCTGATGGTATAGAGATTATAGATGGCAAAATAGAGAAGAAGTTTATTATTTAAAGGGGGTGAAGGATTCGAGTCTTAGAGTAAATGTTGTATATTATTTCCAATCCTAACTTGAATTCTTTCCTTTGGAAAAGGAAAGAGGCTACAATATGCAAATACCAGAAATACAGATTACAAAATCATGGAGAAAATCTATCTCTATGAGTTTTGATACACAGGGAGTACTTCAAGTGAGAGCTCCTAAGTTTATGTTGTCTGGACAAATAGATAATTTTTTGTTAAAAAACTCAGCTTGGATTGATAAAAACTTTCAAAAAATAACTCAAAGAATAAAAAATAAAAAGAAATATCTACTCTGAAGAGAGTTACAAAATCTGGAAACTATTTCTGATCTAGAACAATATTTTAAACAGGAAGCAAAAAAATATATCATCCCAAGATGCAATGAGCTCGCTCAAAAATACTGATTTACTCATGCATGAATTAGAATTACTTCAGCTGCTACTCGCTGGGGAAGCTGTAGTAGTAAGAAAACTCTTAATTTTTCCTATAGGCTCGTTATGTCACCTGTAGAGTGTATTGATTACGTCATCATCCATGAACTCTGTCACCTTAGACAAATGAATCACTCAACCAAGTTTTGGAAAGAGGTCTTTAGTATTATGCCAAGCTATAAAATCTATGAGAATCACTTGAAAAACGAAGGGTGGAAATATACACTTTAGTTTCTCACAATGATTTAACAAGTATTGTCAAAAACTTGTTCACAATATCTGTACAAAAAGAGTGTTTTGAAACGCTCTTTTTGTACTATCAAAAATTTTAGATA
>JAHDCR010000017.1:6168-10953 GCA_020629795.1 Candidatus Altimarinota bacterium | reverse complement strand
GATTCTATAACTAATAACTTCTCGTTATATACATCTATTTCATCATATTCACCAGAAAGAAAGGCCTTTCTTTTTTCTTCTTCTACTTTATGAAATTGATGTTCTAACATTTCATATGCTATTTCTGGAGATATGCTATCATAATCGAGTTCATCTTCTACATTGTTATCTGCTCACTCAGCGTATATTCCAGCGTTTTCATCGTTTCTGTTAAAATAAATATCTTCTCAAACGATATCAGTATTCTCATCAAGAATTTTATCAAGTAATCCATCGTCGAGTATATCTTCATCGCTTTTTGTCTCTCACTTTGAAAATAAACTCGCTATTTTCATCACAATTGATTCTCATGCGAGTATTTTTTCTTTATTTTCTTCGGCAGTAAAAACATCATCTTGAATTTCTTCATCTAGTTTTAAAATGCTATATATTTCCTGTGAATTTGGATCTTCATTCACTACTTCTAGTAGCTTAAAAAGTAACATGAAAAAATCTTCAAAACCCTCTCCTGACTCAAATCTCTCAAGCATAATAGTCGCGTCAATATTTCATAGCTTGGCTCTAAGAAGCTTTAATAGGGCTATCTTAAAAGTTCGTCTCATTCGACGCTTTGGATGTTCGTATTTTTTATATTTTCAAGGAGTTTTATAATAACTTTTCGATACAAATATGACAACAGGTTCAGTATTTACTCACCTGTCTTGTAGTGCCTTGAGTTCAGCAGAAAATTCTGATTCAAACTCTCATTTTTTAGAATTCACATCATTATTCAGTGCCATTTCAATATGTCAGTGAAACATTTTTTTAATGCTCTCTGGTAATATTTCTAGTGCTTTTAAAAAATCTCCCTGAGATTCGTAACTTTGTTGCAAGAGGAGAAACTCTTCTTTTGAAATATCACCATCAATGGAAAAATCTTCCACAAGAGCAAAAAAAGGATCTCTTGATATATCATCTTTTGCTGCAAAGTAGCTATGAAGAGATTCAGAGAGAGTACTTACTGAGAGTATATTTGTTTTGAGTGATTCCTTTCTTTGTGCACTTAATGGGAGAGTTGATACCACAGAATCAACTGATTTTTTAAATATATCCTGTCTATCAATATTTCATCAAGCATGAATACTATCAACATAACTGAGAATAAAGCTCGCAGCAATATTTTTTTTAGCTCCTAAAATATCTCTTGGAAATATCTCATTGAGTCTATGAGCGTAGCTCTCCTGAAATTGTGATTCAGCAACTGTAAAATCCTCTAGAGATTCCTCTCTGAGTTTCACGAGTTTAGCCTCAAAATTTTCAAAAGTTTTACTGAGCATGTATTTAATAAAAAAATATACTAAAATTCTAGCATATTTTTTATCATTTGTGAAACATTGCAGTCTGTTTCTCTTTGTGGTAGAGAAAAATGTAAATTAGAGATTCTTTACTTCAAGAATTCTTCTAAACTCAGTACACTCACTCACAAATCCTGAGCTTTTTTCAGCTTACTCCCAGCTTTTTCTCCAGCTAAGAGATAGTCAGTTTTTGCGGAAACTGAGCCTACAAACTCACCTCATTGCTGTTCAAGTATTTTCGCTAAGTCATCACGCTTATATCAGTCAAAACTTCCAGTGATACACATCTTTTTTCAACTATATTTTCCATCAATTTTGTCAGTTTGCTCTAAAAATACTATATCAAGCTCTTGCAGTAAATCCTGAACTAAGTCCTCCTGCTCTTTGAAAAACTGTATCACGTTTTTAGCTACTTCAGGTCATATATCAGGGAGACTTTCAAGCTCACTCATACCTCAGTATCAAAAGAGAGTCTGGTCGTCGAGTGAGGTAATAAGCTTAGAAAGTGTTTTTGCCGTTTTCTTACCTACTCCAGGAATTCACAAAGCTTTAAGAAATGTTACTATATCACTCTTTCTTACAGCTTCTATCCCCTCAAGCAAATTATTCACTGATTTTTCTTTAAATCCATCTAAAGTGAGTATTTCTTCTTTATAATTTTTAAGTCTAAAGATATCTCAGAAACTTTTAATATATCACAGTTTATAAAATAACTCTGCTTGTTTTTCACCAAATCAATCGATATTAAATCACTGTTTTCCTACTGCAAAAGCAATTTTCTCTCGCATTTGAGTTGGACATCAATATGTATTTGGACAATAATATCTTACTTTCTGCTGGTCTTTACATAACTCATTTCAACAAGATGGGCAGTTTTTTGGTGGATAAATAGCTTGTCACTCTCCATGAGTTGCTACAGAAATTATTTTCGGGATCACTTCTCCAGCTCGCTTGAGAAATACTATATCTCCTACTTTCACTCAGAGTTTTTCTACTTCATCATAATTATGGAGCGTTGCTCTGCGTATTATTGCTCAGCCTATATTTACTGCAGCTAAGTTTGCTACAGGAGTTATAGTCCCCGTCCTACCAACACTGTGCTCTACAGATTCTAGCTTAGTAGTTACTATCTCAGCTGGAAATTTATATGCAATAGCATATCTAGGATGATGCTCAGTAAATCACACCTTTTGCCAGAGGCTGATATCATCAAGCTTTACTACTAAACCGTCGATTTCAAAATCTATTTTTGATTTAATATCTCATATAGTTTCTATAGCATGTATAACTGCATCTATTCATGAGCATTTTGGATAATAATTTGAAATAGCAAAACCTAGATTCTCAAGAGTTTCTATAAGTATATGATAAGCTCCTGTAGAAAATTCCTCAAAATTACTTACATCATAAGCAAAGTAATCTAAATCTCTCTGTTTTGTTATACTCGTATCCAAGACACGTAAACTTCATGATGCTGCATTTCTCGGGTTTGAGAATATTTTTCCTCACTCCTCAAGTGCTTGTTTATTGAGACGTTCAAAACTTGATATTGGCATTACTACTTCTCCCCTCACTTCAAAAACACCAGGCTTATCAATAGTTTTTGGGATATTATCTATTTGCATAATATTTTCCGTAACGTCCTCCCCCTCTGCTCAGTTTCATCTTGTGATTGCTTGTACTAGTTTTCAATCTTTATATATAAGCTCTATTCCAAGCCCGTCAAATTTAAACTCTATTGTATATGGGAGATGAGCTTCTGTTTTAAGGATTCTCTTTATTCTCGTATCGAAATCTCTGAGATCATCTGCATTATAAGTATTGTCCAAACTAATCATAGGACGTGAATGAGCTACTTTTTTAAAACTCGATTGTTTTCACTCAGATCATGCTTTATGAGATATTTTTACGTCTAAAGAATATTTTTCTTCTAAAAACTCTAATTTTTTAAATAGTTCATCATATTCTACATCAGAAATGATAGGATTTTCTTGTTCGTAGTAGAGTTTTGCATGTTTCTGAATATTTTTACCTAAGTTTTCTGTATCTGATTGTGAAAAACTTTCTGTTTCTTTTTGGAGGAACGCTTGAGTCTGATTGTAGAAATCTATATCTTTCATAACAATATATAGGGGTTATTGATTAGTTTTTACTATTTTTTAACAAATCGAATTAGCTGCATATTAATGTATCATTTTTTTGCACAAAGTGTAAGAAATTAGTATGTATTTTAGATGATTTTAAGGTAGTTTGAAGTCCTTAAAAAAACTTTTCTTCACTTTTTCTTCACGCTTATTCTTCCCTATTTATAAGGAAAAAAATGAAAAATAAAAAGTTTTTTATATTATTTTATATCAGAACTTTGTGCGTATAAAAAAAATGGGTTATACTTAAGAAGTAAGTTACATCTGTAATTTACTTATGTTCCTTACATCTGAATCTTTCTTCTCGAGTATGGGCCCTATAGAAATCCAATAGGTCACCCGAACACAAAAACTTTTGTTTGGCATTAGCCGAGCAAACAAAAATAAAAACAAAAAAATGAGAAAAGATATTATTTACTACTCAGCTTATTACATCGTAGTAGTCTAAGTAGTAAATAATATCGTTAAAAAACTCATCAAAAAAACAAAAAAATATCTAGCCCAGCTAGACCAAAATAAAAACAAAAAAGGATGGTGAATACCTTTTAAATAATTACCCAAGGGAGGTTTGATTCAAGAAAATCATTAAAGTTCGTAAGAATCTTTACGATTTTCACGAAGAGACAGGATTATCACTTCAAAACCGATCCTTTTTCCCCTGGACAATAAACCAAAAAAATTTAAGTCCCAGGATGTGAATCTGGACATAATACTGACTGAGCCCATATTACCCAATATACTCAGTCTTTTTTTATGTCTTGATTTAATTGACTTATAAAATAATTTATTGTATCGTATATAATATAATGTTCAATAATAATGATTATGGTACTATTAGATATACTAGTTAACTACTACTCTCTCAATCCATTAGCGCAATCAATATGAATATGAGCTCTTGGAGTGATCTCATTTGGTTTTACGCAAAAAGATGATTGTAAATTAAAATATATTTCATGATGCGGAATACTGTTGCTAGCATTACATTTCTACTTGCTATGATTTTATATCGCTACAATAGTAAATATTGTTGCAGTAATGAGAAATTTAAGCTCTGCACGTTTTAAAAATAGCAACAAAATGCTTATATTTTTCACAGTGATATATATATCATTATTCTTTATTACATTTGAAAGTGTATATGATATTTTACTTATTATTTCATGACTCATAGTCAATTATGCTTATTTTAAAGCACAGTGAATAACACTCAAATCAACAATACTTTGAAATTCTTTTATGTGGCTCATATTTAACATCCATTCACAATCTATTTGATGAATAATAACAAGTGTATCAATAATTAT
>JAHDCR010000017.1:0-6068 GCA_020629795.1 Candidatus Altimarinota bacterium | reverse complement strand
AAGCTATGAAAGCTCATTAAAAAATCAAACCGAATCCTACTTATAAATCACATCCGTATGGATTGAGACGCTTGGTGAAGTCTATGAGGACTCGCACTGATACTCAAAAATATGAAAAAAGAAGTGAAGTGTATCAATGATACAGCAGTTCCTGATATATTATCCTTTACATGACACACAGAGCTTATTGAGCCTGAACTCGATGTAAAATCCTATAATCCTGATCTCATTATAGCTCTCGACTCAAGTGACACAGATAGACTGTGAAAAACTTATATTAAGTGGCAAGATGTATTTGAGCAAAAACACCTTGTAGTTATTGATCATCATATCTCAAATCCAGGGTATGGAAACACTAACATCATTGACCCAAGTGCGAGCTCAGTGTGCGAGATAATGACAATAATCATAGAGCAAATTGAGTTATATGAGCAAGTATCTTCTGATGCTGCGACTATGCTCTATATGTGACTTCAAACTGATAGTAACATGTATTTCAATACGAATACTCGCTCTAGTACTCTGAGAGCCTGAGCGCTCTTAATAGACTTAGGTGCAAACTTTAGATTGCCAATTTCTGAGCTCTATAAAAAACGTACTCGCAGCCAGATGAAAGTTTGGCAGTTTGCACTCTCACATATTAACTATCACTTTGAGAATCAGGTTTGTTGAGTGGTACTAGATAGAGCTGGACTTGATAGTTTAAATCTCTCTGAAGCAGAAATAGCAGGATGTTTTAAATGATTTATATCTGAAATCTTGATAAATATAGAGTGAGTAAAGATTGCCTATCTCCTCTATCCTCTATCATCAGATAAAAACAAAGTATCTACACGAAGTCAAAAATGATATGATGTAGCAAAACTATGTGAGACCTTTGGATGAGGATGACATATGCAAGCTGCCGGTTTTGAGAGCACTCAGTCAGCAGAAACAATCGAAAATCAATTACTTGAACTCATTAAAAAATCTATTTCATAAGAAATAGATTTTTAAATTATAATAAAACTATTTACAAATATTGATTTTTATGAGAAGATATATTTAGTTTATTAATTATTTGTATAAAATGAGCCATAGAATTAAGAAAATAGTACTTATAGTATTGGGAGTAAGCCTGCTCGGATGATGAAGTTTTGCAGCTTTTAAATATAGTGATGATATTTTAGGGATATTTGAGAAGTGATATAGTAACAGTTATACGCTTGAGGAGGTAAATGAAAAAATCTTAAAATTCCAAATAGATTCCGTAAATGAGTTTGAAAATGCCTATAACCAGGCTATTGTAAAATCTCAGTCACAACGAGTTAGTTGAGATTTTGGAGTAAGTATAGAAGCAAACTCATCATTTGGATGATGAAATGGGAGTATGAATCTCGATAATATAGATATTCAATACTCACAAACTTGATTAGATTTACTAATACAATGAGTTACAATTGCTGGAGAGGCTCAGATATTTTGAGAGTTAAATTCATGAAATATAAGTCTATGAGATGGACATATTATAGCAAATGAATCAGGATCTTATATAGTAGCTGATAAGCTAAAGATTAACACACAACAACTAGGTACAGAAATTATTCCAGAAGAAATTATTATAACTCTTAATAAACTTTGAGAATCTGGGAAGTATATCGATCTCTCTGAGAATTTTTTTTATGATATCATGCAAAAACAAATCCAATCACAGAGTAGTGAAGTAGAAGAGTTTTATAAAGATGCATTAGATTTTCTTAAAGAAAAACCGGTTTTTGTAGCTTACAAACAGGAAGATACTAGGTACCACATAATGCCTTCTAGAGAGCTATGTAACTTTACATTAAATGTATATACCAAAGCACAATGACTTGAATCTGGAGAATGTAATGAAGAGCAGTATCAATTACTCAGTGATTATTACACATCTAGTGATTACCATGAAATCAAAAACTTTTATATACAGCTCAATACTACAAAGCTAAACTATGTGTTTGATAGCGTATTTATGACTCCTGAAACGGAAGACACAAGTATTGTTGTTGAAGTATGAACGAGCGCTACTATGTCTCTTACGCAAACCGAGTCGTCTAATACCTATATGAGAATTAAAAATGATAGTGTTACAGGGAGTTGATTTCTACTTGAGCAAACATGAGAAAATATAAATGGATATATGGATTTCAATATTCCAGACTACAACTTTGGATCTAATATGACATTAAGTGGAACTACAGATAATGTTGAAATAATTTGAAATTATACTTTCGTTGCTCCAGAAGACATCTCTGATAGAGATTTAAGAGTATTTCAGTGAGTAAAACTTAGTTGAGATATGAGTGCAAGTCTTGGATTAGAAAAATACAATATTGAAATTAAAAATAATTTCTCTCAAGATGATTTTGGAGTTAATTGAGAAGCAAAAATAGATATAAATGGAGGCCTTGTATGAGATACGAACATCTGAGAAATGCTCATTTCATGAGAATTAAAAATGTGAGAAAATGCATCTCCAATATCTTGAGACATAACTGCAAAATGGGACACACAGATGAATGAAACTCTCGCAAAATGAGATATAAGTTATGAATTAAATATTCCAAATATAGCTTCTGGAAAGTATGAGCTAAGTTATGATTTTACAATTTCAGATATCATAGAATCTTCTTTTGAAACCCCAGCAAATATCATCCCACAAAAGAATCTTAATTCTCTCATTATGATTAATAAAAATAGAATTGAAAAAGAAAAGGCAGAAAAGTTGAAAGAACTTATCGAAAAGATACAATCTTGAATAGATGTAAATGTAACAAAGGAGTTATGACTTGACTGATGATCAATAGCTAGATACAAGATTGATGCTATGAACTCAAAAGTAATGTCAGATTTACGAACTCTTGCTACATCAATAGAAATAGATATTACGACGACTTGAAATACTACGAATACTTATGTAGATAGTATATCAGCTATCCAAACAAATAGTGGAACACTTCATACAGGAGAAATAGATTTTAAAACAATAGGTCAAAATAAAAATGATTTTAATTCACCGTTTTGAATCCCCTATGAAATTCGCAGTTTTTCAATTAAAATAGACAATGAAACATATGCCTTTTATCAAATACACGGATATACAATCAAAAATAAAAAATTTGTAGATAACTTCATGTGAAATTATATTCAAATAAATCCTGATATGCCAAAATCACTTTTTGATATAGAAATAAAATAAAAATCTCCGATTGGAGATTTTTATTTTGATACATAAATTCACTGACGAATCTCTTCAATTTGTTTTTTGATGACTTCTCTCTGTGAAAGCAGTACATGATTCACTACAATTTCTGTTCATCATAAAAGTTTTGAAAGAGCTGTTGCAGCTTTTTGGAAATGTTCAGGACGATCTTCGTAAATTATTATTTTGCTTGGGATATATCAAAGTCAAAGTATCATATGGAGCATTTTTGCTATTTTTTGATCTCAGGAACTCACAATATTTATACCATGAATTTTATCAAAAACACCTGTGATTTTTGTCTTACTGGTTTGCCACGTTTCCTCTCCTGCAGTAAGAATTCTAGAAACATGATTTTCATCCTGCATTTCTAAAATATGAGCAATCCTACGAACAATAGAATCTCTTCTGTAATGATTCTCTAAAAATTTTTCTCTCCCAATCACTTCATCTATTACTTTATTACCCGCAAGTCATCTGTTATCCTGGAGTCTCCCATCCTGGAGCTGATAATGCCTATGTTGCATAGTATCATCATAATCGATAACATTAAGTGTCGTACCATATCGAAATTTCAACATATTGAGTTTCGGAATAATCGAATCTAAATCTGGAATGTATTGCAATAAAATTCGTATATCCTCAGGATATATTAATCTTCAAGATTCTATTGTCTCTGACTCTGTAATTCTATCTTTAAGTATTTCTAATGGATGGAGCATCATAAGTATTTTACAAATAGATTTTAACTAGTTTAATAACTTTTTGAAATATGCAAATTTTCTATACAATCTAAGCCTAATTAATAAGAAAATTATGACGCAAAAAACACAAGAAATACTCGACGCAATAATAGATGCAGCAAGGTCAGAACTTCCAAATAATCCAAATCTTACAAAAGAGGCATTTCATAAAATAAAAAATGATGTTTACAAGGGATATGATATTCCAAAACCATTCCCAAGTATTAGGATTTTAGAGCGCTATGATGAGAGAGTTGCAGCTGGAGAGTTTGAAGAAGACGATGTAATCAGAAGGCTCTTTAGAAAGCGAGGAGTGCGAAGTCTCTCTGGAGTAACCGTTATTTCTCTACTTACAAAGTTTTGGGGTTGTCCTGGGAAATGTGTCTATTGTCCTACTTTTGAAGGTCTTCCAAAATCATATATCCCGCACGAACCAGCTGTTATGCGAGCTGAGCTCAACAAGTTTGATCCTGTACTGCAAATTCAAAACAGACTCAGAGCGCTCGAAGTAACGTGACATAAAATAGAAAAAAATGATGTCCGTATTATCGGTGGAACATGGTCATTTTATCCAAAACAATATCAAGAGGACTTTATTAAATGAATCTATGACGCGTTTAACAGTTATGAGGATATGAAACCTCATATCGAAAAAACAGACTACGCGCATGATAGATTTGCGAGTTTTAAACTCAGAGAATGATTTAAGATGTATGAATCTAAAACCTTTGAGGAAGCTGTAGAGAGAAACGCACTTACTCCGCAACGCGTTATCGGTATGGCAATCGAAACACGTCCAGACTGGATTACTCCAGAGGAAATAGTGAGACTCAGAAGATACGGAGTTACCAGAGTTGAAATTGGATACCAAACAACAGATGACGCTATTAATGAACTTAATAAACGTGGACACGGAAACCAGGAATCTACAGCAGCGACAAAGATGCTCAAAGATGCAGGGTTCAAGGTCGTAGCACATATGATGCCAAACCTCATGGGAGCAACTCCAGATGGTGATATAGAGTCAATGAAAGAGTGTTTTGAAAACCAACTATTTAGGCCAGATGAGCTCAAAATCTATCCAATGATGGTCACAGATAAAGCTGAGCTTACAGAGATTTGGAGAAACTGAGGTTTTGAGGCCTATGATGACGAGACGCTCATCGACCTCATGTGTGAGCTGGAGATGCTTATTCCAGAATATGTTCGTATCAACAGAACCTATAGAGATATACCAGCCAGTGAGATACTTCACGGATCAACCCTCTCAAATCTTCGTCAACTTGTTGAAGACAAGCTCGTAGAGCAAGGAAGAGTCATGACAGACATCAGAAGTCGAGAAATAAAAGATAAATCAAATAATCCAGCAGATGCAGTACTCAGAACTCTTAAATACGAAGCTTCTGATGGAATTGAGTATTTTATGACCTACGAAGACCCAGAGGATAGAACAATATTCTCACTTCTCAGGCTGAGAATCCCATCAAGCATAGTAAATCCTAACTCTCAGCAAACGTTTGAGATGACGACGGATGATGCTAAATCTCAGGAAGAAAACAGAGATCCAGATAGAGTACTGCTCCCAAGTATTCCAGACTATCTCCCAGAGCTTCAGTGAGCAGCTCTCATCCGTGAAATACATACTTTCGGGGACCAAATGTCTATCGGACAAAAAGGGAAAAAGTTCGGGCAGCATATCGGATTTGGAAAGAAGCTTATTGCAGAGGCAGAAAGACTCGCTTCTGAGCACGAGTGAGTATCTAAAATGGCTGTTATTGCTGGAGTATGAGTACAACAGTATTATGAAAAACGAGGGTATCAGTTAGAAGGAACTTATATGACAAAAGAAATTTCGTAATTAATAATTCTATGAAAATCGCAATCGGTACCCTCAGAGCACCAAAAATAGCAGGAATACAAAAAGCAGTCTCTAGCTGTCCATATTTTCAAGATATTCTGAGTGAAATAACGTATCATCCTCACGGAGTTGAGAGTGGTATTAGTGATATGCCTCTGTCAGTAGACGAGATTATTCTGTGAGCTAAAAACAGAGCTCAAAATCTCAGAGCTCTTGAGTCAGCAGATTATTACGTATGAATAGAGGGAGG
>JAHDCR010000016.1:1532-12144 GCA_020629795.1 Candidatus Altimarinota bacterium | reverse complement strand
TTGGTGGAGCTAGACGGATTTGAACCGACGTGCTGGAAGGCTTGAGTGACAATCTACTATCATAGTTTATTTTAGGGTACTTCACGTTTACGAGAAAATAAACAAAATTACGTGAGAAAACTCTGTGTTATACGAGATCACTTAGGCACAGGTTTTAAAAGCCTAGAGCGTTCGGTTTTGATTAAATAATCTTATAGTTTCTCCAAAACATAAGTTCTACAAGATGGTGGGCAGGCAATCGCTCTCATCCCCTCGGGGAGGCCCATTACACAACAATTAGAGAGGTGTAATTATGCAGCTACTGCTGCACCAGAGAAAGCGTTCTTAAAAGAAGCAAGTCCTCCAGCAATTCTTTTTGTTCCAGTTAAGGATGACTGTGTTGATTACGGAAGTCACAGACATCTCCCGGATAGCATGGCAGCACAAACGAATTCTCCCAGTAGAAACCAAGATTAGCCCCAAATATGCTAACGGATTATATGTATATATTACTCATTATCAAGCTGAGTATCACGAAAGGCTGCTATTGATAAGGCTCATGAATCTGTATGTATAATTCAAACATACTTCATATAGAGCTCAACTATGGTATTGGATCATCTTTTTGAAACATCAAAATTATATTTTCATACTTTTCAACTAGCAGCAATACTACGAAATATAAAATATGCTGCTCATAACTCTTGAAAACATAATACTTCCCTGTTTCAATCAGTATCCTCATAGCTTGATTCAGGAACTCATAGACGTTTTCAAATCCGATTGAGAAACTTAAGTATCTTGGAGTCTGACATTCACTCACCCGCAAAAAAATTTATTTCAGTAGCAGTTTGAATAGCTTGAGTATGTTTTTCTAGCAAAAATCATAATCCTAATGCTCACATTCTTAGAGAAAAATTCATATAATTTTCAAGTGATCTATCACTCATGGATACATATGAGCTATGATCTATGAGCATCGATTTTCAGCTTGTATCCCAAACTTTACAATAATTTCATATATGAGCTACACTGTAGGGTCAGTGTGCATAATAGTCTGGATTATCTAAAAAATTATCATCAACACTATCTGTAACTCAATCAGAATCTGCTTTTGTAGCTTGTTCATCTTCATCGTCTTGCTCAGGGCTTATCTGCACTATATCTAAACCTTGTATAATTTGCTGACACAAGACATGCAAAAGTGGATATTTTTCTAGCTTTGGTACTTCTAGAAACTGGGAAAATAATTTTTGTAGCAATTCCTGAGATTGACTGACGGATTCTGCTTGGACTTTTTTTGTATGTTTTATGAGAAATGAAATACATCTATCTCAAAGTGTCACTCCATGAAGACTCGGCTCAATGAGTCATTTAGAGACTATTTTTGTATATATTTCAGGTGATGAAAGATATATTTCATAAACGAGTTTACTCATTGAGTCAGGAAAAAAATCTGGTTTTTCATTCAATTTCTGTATCAGATATTTTTTCATTGTTTTCTTAGATGCAGCATCCGACTGGACTAAGTCTATTATATCTATGATTGACACTCATCTCAAAAGTGCAGATTGTATAGCTTGCTGTTTGATCTCAGGATGTTTTTTTAGATCAAGGCTCAATAACTCAAAAATATGAGGGTGTTTTTTGATTGCTGCTAGAGCTACCTTGCTATCATTTTTCATAGCTTTGGGTAAATGCTCAAATATATCTATATCTCAAGACTCTATGAGATGTATTGCCTGCTGAGCATCTCAAGATAGAGCTTTAACTACTGATTTTTGCACCAGTGAAGTATCTATTTCAGGAGAAAATACTTGATCTATTATTTCTTTAGCCTTTGATTTAATATCAATAGATTGCTTTTGCGTCTGTGATGTTTGTATCTGATGTTTTGTATTTTTTATAGCTATCATGTTACTTTTGAGATTTAAGCATAGAAATAAGATCTTTTTGAATTTCAGAGTATTCAGATTTTTTTCGTATTCACATAACGTCTTTATAAAACTTCTTCCCTGTTTTGAGAATATCTTTCTTTTGACTTTTTGCTATAGTGCGTCACATATCTTTTTGCTTTGAAAATATTCAAATTATTTCATTTTCTGGGAGCTTGCTATCACTAAGCATATGAATAAAATATGAAGTATATACCTTTCACATTCCGTAGGTTACAGCAAAACTAATAGGTGAAAATAGATATCAACCTATTCATGGGAGAACTATCTTTGCTAGAGTTCCCAGTCACTGAGAACCAAAGTATCCAGCTCAAAGTGGAGTTACAACTTCTTTAAATATTTTAGCCCCTGATCTGAGAGTCACTCCCCTCTCTAATTTTTGAGAAAGCTTCACTATCATATACAGGTGAACTCAAACTATATTAAATGACTCAACAAATGGGAGTGGCTGAGCTGAGAGTATAGCACTCACGCAGGCAGATCTAAATACTATTTTATCACACTCTTGTAACAATGTATTTTCATCCAGTGTGAGACTCTTTATTTCTTCACGGCTCATCTGGCTTATAGTAAACAGCTCTGTCTTTTGAATAACACCGTGAAAATCATGTTTTCATAGAGAAATGCAATCTTGGTCCTTTGAAAGCTGTTTCATAAAATCTCAGCTTAGAAATATTTTTCAAGCTGGAGTGATATCAATTATTCTCGAAGCTAGATTAATACACTCTCAAAAATAATCATCTAAATTCATACTTTTGTTTTTTGTGATGCTTCCATATGTTAGAGCGACTCTGAGATCCATTTTTTTTATTGATATCTTATGATTCGCATCATATTTCTGTGTTTTTGAGAGTATATCTTTGGTAAACTCTACAGCATTTTGAGCAGAATCAGATATTGCTAAATACGCATCTCATATACTTTTGATAATAGAAATATCGTATTGGTCTGCTGATGTCATCACGACCTCATCAAACACTTGTAACATCTCTTCGATTTGAGTATTCGTTAAAAGTGCATTTTTGTAGGTAAATTCTTTTATATCAGTGAGTATAATATACTTTTTTTCTGTCATGATAGTTAATTAATTTAGAGACTTGTACTCATACTAGCATAAAAATTAAAAAAAGTCTCAAAATTGAGACTTTTTTTAGTAATTACCTTCTTCCCGTTTTCTTCTTTCTCCCTTCTTTTATTGCTATAATCTCATCCCTAATTTCTGCTGCTTTTTCATACTCCATATTTGCTGCAGCAATATCCATTTCTAGTTCGAGTCTGGCAATATCTTTGAGAGCTGTTTTCGGATCTGGAGCTCATTCACGTTTCTTTTTGTTACTTGCTATACCTATATCTTTGATACTACTAAATACCGTCGTTGGAGTCATACCAATTTTTTTATTATGCTCAATTTGTATTCCTCTACGATAGTAGGTGAGCTCTATAGCTTTTTTCATAGCCTGAGATATGACCAGACCATCTTCATTTATATATTTTCATTTATTGAGAATATAGAGATCATCTCCATATCTTTCATAATCTGATTTTTTTTCTTCAAATCTATTTATTTTTTCTACGTACATTGAAACCTCTCACTTTGAGTTACGAGCAGCTCTCCCTATAATCTGTATGAGCGCTGATTCACTTCTGAGGAATCACTGTTTATCTGCATCGAGAATCGCGATTTTTGAAACTTCAGGTAAGTCCAGTCATTCCCTCAGGAGATTTACCCCGACAATAACATCAATCTTTCACTCTCTGAGTTCTTTAAGAATTTCCAGACGCTCGAGCGTATCTACTTCGCTATGGAGATACTGCACTTTGATACCATTATCAATCAGATATTCTGTGAGCTCTTCACTCGATCTTTTTGTCAGAGTAGTTATGAGCATTCTCTCCCCTGCAGCTATGACTTTTTGTAGGTTTTCCATAATATCGTCAACCATAAAATCCATATTTTTGAGGATGATTTCTGGGTCTAACAGTCCTGTCGGTCGTATCATCTGCGGTACAACTCTCATATCAGAAGAATCTTGCCACAGCTCTCATGCTGCTGGATCAAAATCATAAAATTTTCGTACATTTGGGAGTTTTTTAATCTCTGCTTTAAACGCATCATTGTCGTCCTTATTTCTTCCTAGATTCACTGGAATATTCTCATGACTACTACTCTTCATAATTTCATAATCTGATGGAGTAGCTGATACAGCAATAACTTGGTTGAGTTTAGACTCAAACTCAGGAAAGGTAAGAGGCCTGTTGTCCATAGCAGATGGGAGCCTAAATCAATTCTCAACGAGGTTTACTTTACGTGATCTATCTCATCCATACATCGCTCCGATTTGAGGAATCGTCATATGAGACTCATCTATCATCGTGAGAAAATGATCAGGAAAATAATCAATAAGCGTTTGAGCTGGATCACCTGGATTACGACCATCGAGGTATCTCGAATAGTTCTCAATCCCGTTTACATATCCTACCTCCTGCATCATCTCAATATCGTATTCAACCTTTGCCTTGAGACGTTCGTATTTTACGATATCTCATAGATCATCTTTAAAATACTTAAGTCTTTCTTCGAGATCTTTTTGGATTTGTGGGAGTACTCTCTCAAGTGTTCCTGGAGAGGTAACTGTATGTTTAGCTGGAAATATATCTATACTCTCGTGATACTCAAAAATTTGTCCTGATATAGGGTGTCTGGTTGTAATCTGACTTACCTCATCTCCCCAAAACTCAATCGTATAGACAAACTCACTACTTGCTGGCCATATCTCAAGTATATCTCACTGAACAATAAAATTTCCAGATTTAAAATCAGCTCATCATCTCGTAAACTGTATATCTACAAGCTGCTTCATAAGATCCTCGAGCACATAGCTTTCATCCTTTCGTATATTAAATACTTGTTTTGTATAGGCATCTATATCACCGATACCATATATACAACTCACTGATGCGACGATTATAACATCTTTTCGAGTCAGTAAATCCTGAGTTGCAGCATGTCGAAGTCTATCTATTTCCTCATTAATAGTAGCTTCTTTTTCTATGTACGTATCTGTTTTACCGACATAAGCCTCTGGCTGATAATAGTCATAGTATGATACAAAGTAATGAACTGCAGCGTCAGGAAAAAACTCCTTAAACTCTTGAGCGAGCTGAGCTGCAAGAGTCTTATTATGGGCAATAATGAGAGTAGGCTTTTGTGTCTGCTCTATGATATTTGCCATCGTAAAGGTCTTTCCAGAACCAGTAACTCACCAGAGTGTTTGCCAATCATGTCAGTCAGCTACATATTGGGTGAGAGATTTTATTGCCTCTCCCTGATCACCTGCTGGGGAATATTTACTTTTGAGAGTGAATATATTTTTTTGCGTCATTATGAGTTTTTTAAAAAATGCATTACCCTATTTTACTCACAAACTACTGAGAAAAAAGAAAATATTTTAAAAAAGTCTTTCAAAAGTAGCACTAAAAGATTTTTTATGCTATGATATATATAACTATATAGTAAATACATGTATACTTATGGCACATCCATATAAAAACATCTTAAAAATACTGATTGTGACACTTATATTTCTATGAGGATATAAGGCATTTTTGTATGCCAGTTCTGGAGAGGTCGTAGTTACAAAAGTCCAAGAAAGCAATGCTACTCGGTTTCAGTCAGCTAGCGCGCAACAATTTCTGAGTATTTCAGCTGCTATTTCAACGAGGATAGGTATAGCCTACAGTGAAAACTGAGGGAATAATCTCACTGGGAGCTTTTATGAACAAATTGCGAGTATTGGGGAAAGTATAGAGGACAAGAAAGAAATCAGAAAAAAACTCATAGCGCAAAATATGCTCATCGTAGGAGAATATCTCAATCTCTCAAAAACAGATATTAAATCTCTTCTCTCAAGCTCAAGTGACAGACAAAAAACATTAGATTGATTTATTAGCCAACTAGAGCTACGACAAAGAAACTCTCGCATGTCTATGCAAAGCCTCGAGCAGCATAAGACCCTCCTTGTAGCTGAGCTTGATTCACTTGAATCTCAAATTGAAGTAGTAAAAGCAAGTATGGAATCATCATTTTCTAGCTGAAACTCACCTCAAACACTCGAAAATGTAGATAAATACTTTGAGCTGCGAGAGCTCTATACAATAGCTTTTACAGATATAGTATTTATTAATCAGTTTCTCAAACAGCATGACTTCCTTACTCGCTACAATCTCTGAATACTCAATACACTAAAAACAAATCGGCAGGCTATCATAGATCAAACCTATGTCGTAATCCCCTCAACTGGGAGTGATTACCTTGAGCCTCTCGAGCTTATATTCAACGAAGCAGATATCGTTATCGAAGATTAAAAAAATCCCTCTAGGGGATTTTTTTAATCTTGTATTCTCCAGTAGATTTACCTATATATCCCCCCCACTCCTGGATCATCGTTTTGCCCTAGCTTAAGCCAGGTGTTCCTTAATTCGTTTAGATGTTTTTCCACCCACTCCTGAATCCTCGTTTTGCCCTAGCTTAAGCTAGGTATTCCTTAATTCGTTTACATATTTTTCCACCCACTCCTGAATCCTCTCCCTAACTTTAGGGAGAGGGGCTACAAAAGCTCTGTATTATATCAATACATAAATTTAAATTTTGATGAATCTCTGAGTTATTGAAACGTAATACCTTGTATCACTGCTTGAGGAGTAACGTTTCCTTATAAGTATCTAAAAGCTCAATTTCTGGATTAGTATGAATTTCACCATCTAACTCTATAATTAGTTTAAACGCATCACAATAAAAATCAGCTATAATAAATCTAAATTGACCAGAGTCTTCTGTCAAAACATAAATTGGATGTTGACGTAAAAATTTAACACAGAGTTTTTTACTTCTGAGTCGCTGCCATAGTTGTTTCTCAGTATAAGTCATATTTTTACGCAATATTCGTGAAATTTCTGTAATTTTTTCTGGTACCGAATAATTCATAATTTCTTTGATATGTAGCCTCTTTCCCTAATATTAGGGAAAGAATTCAAGATAGGGTGGTAAATATGTCTCTAAGCTTCAAGATAGAGTGGTTATTGTGTCTCTAGCTTCAAGATAGGGTGGTAAATATGCCTCTCAAAATCCCTCTAGGGGATTTTTTTAATAAATAAAATCTACTCTCACTATTGTATTGTGATATATTTTTGAGCTTTCACATTCACGAACACATACAGCCTCCATAGAGTCCGCAAATCTCTCGAGAATATCTGCAAAATCTACCTGTGGTCATTCAAATGTAACACACTCATAATCACCAGTTTCGTATTCACTGGAAACGACTTCTAGCGCGTTTTCTGACTCTATTGATATATCATAGCTCTCTAGCTCTCCAAACTGTTTTTCTAAAAACTCTATAGCTTCGCTACTACTAGCAATTGACTCATCAGCTCCCATAATAAAATATGATTTTTCTCCCGTTTGTAGTAAATCATAGTCTATATCTGGAGTCTTTATTTTAGACTTGAGTGAAAAATTTCCTGCAAAAATTTCCATATAATAATTTTATTTAAATAAATCTCCTGCTTTAAATTTGGCCATCATATCATCATATCATCCTATGAGGGTATCAGCACTTGGCTTACCATTAAATATTTGTGGTACGGTACGCATTCCTGATATTTCTTGGTATTTTTCGTAGGTTTCCTGATCATTACTCACTTCTATTTCTGTGTAGTCTCTCCCAATACTTTCTAAAAACTGTTTTGCGCTCGTGCAAAAAGGACAATACGATTTTGTTACTATTGTTATCATTTTCTATTTTAGTTTTAATTTATAAGGCCCTGATTATATAAAAGAATGAAAGAAATACTAATCCATTGTTCTCAAAATAACAGTCTCATCAGTATCTACCACTCAGCCAATACAGGTCATAATTTCCTCATCTCATAGAGGAAATGCTGGCTCACCTCTCAGAGACTTATCTAGGAGATCTGGGCTAGTTTCACTCATACATAAACATGCCCCACACATCCCAATATTGCAGGCATTTGCTATCTCGACATTTTCTGCTTCGAGCTGTTTTAACAGTGGCTTTGTATGATCTACGTCTAGCTCTTTAATATATTCTCATTTAGAGTTCTCTATTCTCACCTTGGTCATGTTTTTGGTCAGTTTTACGTTGTAATTTTATTATAAGCACTCAAACTCCAATAATAATTACTGGAAAGAGTGACACACTGAGAAATCTCAGTACTTGGGGATCCAATACCTGGTTCATACTCTTAGCTATTAGTATTTATATCTTCTTGGATGCTGTCTTGGATTTGAGCTGATTGTATTTTTCTACTTATCAGCAGACCATCTATACACTCTTTTGCGAGTGGTCCAAAAATTCCTCTCGTAGTATCCGGCCAAGCACACTCAGTTTGGAGCGCATCAATGAGAGCTTGCTGCGTATCCTCACCAAAATCACCATTTACTTCTCATAGGAAATACTGTAGGTTTCAGAGCACTGTTTGCAGCTGAACTACTGATTGTCACTGGCTCCCGAGAGTGAGACCTGTTTCTATATTATACGCGCTCCCAACAGATACTGTTTCATATTCGATATTTTCCTGCTCTATTGGCTCTGTAACTTCTGGAACTGGCTCTCAGGATACTATTCCAGGCAATACTATACCAGCTGTTTCCTCTTGAGTTTCAGCTGCGAGTTCTACTCACTGCTCTATTTGCTCTATAAGATTATTCTTGGTTATGAGGTATCCAGTGAGTCAGAGTATGAGTATCCCCATGGCAATTGGATATGGTCTGAGAAATTTTTGAGCTAGGAATCATTTTATGGCAGATACTAGTGATCTATAGTTAAAAAATATTACATAACCAGAGAGGAGGTATGCGAGTGAAGCTCATAGGTATATTGGCATTTTATCAGTTTCTGGTACGAGAAAGGCATCTAGTAAGTAGTTTACTACTACAAAAAATACTGCATATAATATAATAAAAAATCTGAGCGTATTGTAGGCTCTGAGTGATGACTTATTTACTCTCATAGGCAGCTTAAATCAGAGTATTTTAGCGTAGAGGTAGAGAGCTGCAAAAGCAAGTATCATATATACCGTAAGTACCGTGATATCAATTATTTGTCACAAATGTATAACTATCGCTACCAGTATAAATGCTCCATACACGAGGGTTTGAGTATGATTTTTGCTATATACATAGAGTGAAGTAATGCTCTGTATCATAAAGTTATCACTCGAATTTCTGAGCTTGCGAGGCAAATCTGATGACTCTTGTCATTGATTTTTAGCTACTGGCCGGGATACTATCGTATATCAAAAGTACATGATAAAAGCGAGGATAAATACTCCCATAGCTCTCGCGTAGGTATATAGTGGTATCAAAAACTGAACAATCTCATAGGCACTCAAAGCGATAAATACAACGCAAAAAGCAAAAAACAGGATATCTATAGGTGAATATTTTTTAAGCATGTGATGAAAATTTAGGAAGTGAAATATTTTCAAGTATTTGTCATATGACTCCAGCTATCAGGAGATAGTATGCGATGATAGAGAGTCACTCAGCGAGAGCATGGTCTCACAGTAGCAATCCAAGCAGAACATACATAAATACCAATAAGGCTCATAAAAAATATATTCTCCCATCTATTTTAAAATACCAGGTAAATACTAAACACAAGAGGAGAAATATCGCAATAGAAAATAAACCTGTAAACCAAAGTATCATACTACTGGCAATCAGCGCAATCACTCCAGCAAAAAAACCAAGATGGAATAATCTATGAGCAAAAGTGCGAAAAAAAACTCATGAAACTACGATATCAATAATAGGAATCAGTAGCAGCGCAAAATATACATACATAAAGCTCTGCGTGAGTACATCTGGATAGCTATGAAACAGGTATATCAGTACCACAAATATACTTACAAGCTGAAAATAGAGAAACTGTGAAATCTTTTGGAGATGTTTCATAATGGATAGTAATATTAAATTTATATTAAATCGCTCTGTAGAGATATAATTTCCTTACTATTTACGAGTATAAAGATTTTGTGAAGATGTACAATTTTTCTTGCAATCACTGCTTTCTTTCATATAATTCCGGAGATTTAGCAGCTATGCTAGTCGAGCTCATTAACATATTTTGGCTCACACAAAACAAAAACTAAAGATTTGTGTACATTTTTTTGTGTATTTAAAAACACAATCAAATCGCAAAAAACGTTAATTTTATGGCAATATTTTGTCACATATTTTATAATTTATATATTATGTCTAATAATAGTAATATTACATCTAGAATTCTTACTGGTGCAACAGTTGTTGCTCTAGTATTTGCTCTCAATGTAAGTGGTGCACTCGCTGGTTTCTGGAGAACAATCGACGGAATATCAGATGCTGGAGTTCCAAATCCTATGGATTTCCTTTTCGGTTACGGTATTGATGAAAACAGTACTTTTGGGTACGGTTACGGATACGGGTATGGTAACGGTGATTTCGAAGCTGGTAATATTGAAACAGCTGTAGGAGTTGGTGGAGGTCTTGGTACTCCAGGTGGAGGATCTTCTTCTACTTCATCTAGCTCTACATCAAGTGGAGGTGGTACTGGTTCATCTAGTGGAGGTTCTTCTAGCTCATCTAGCTCTAGTTCTAGTTCATCTAGCTCTTCTAG
>JAHDCR010000016.1:0-1432 GCA_020629795.1 Candidatus Altimarinota bacterium | reverse complement strand
GCTGCTGGTACAAACTTTGAACCAAGTAGAACAGCTACAAGATCAGAATTTGTTAAAATGATTCTTAGAGCTCTCTGTATCGATTACTCTGGTGAAAACTCTACTCTAGATGATTTCAACGATACAGGTGTAGATGTATGGCAAGCTAAAGTAGTTAACAAAGCTGCTGAACTTGGTCTTATCGACACAACAAATGCTAACTTCAACGTTAACATGACGATCAACAGAGCTGAAGCTCTAAAACTCGTTATGAGAGCTGGTATTGTAGATGCATTCACTGATGTTCCTGCTACTTCTTCATTTACAGATGTTGCTGTAGGTAGCTGGCAATCAAAATATACTGAAATAGCTGTAGAAAATGGAATTATTGCTTCTAACCCTACGTTCAGACCTATGAACGCAATTACAAGAGGTGAAAGTGCTAAATTCATTCTTAATGCTCTTAATGTAGATTAATATCGAGCCAAAATAGAGATATATAAAAACCGTAAGATTATTCTTACGGTTTTTATTATGCCTAAAAACTTGGTATTTACAGCTTTATACGTATACTCCCTGTAATTCTTAGTTATATATTATAAATATATATGAAAAATAAGCAACTTATCTCTCTGGTCATCCCTGCCTACAAGGAGGAAAAGAACATTCCACTGATTTACAGAGAAATACAAAAGACCCTCACAAGTATCTCAAAATATGATTTTGAAATCATATTTGTAAATGATGGATCACCAGATAATACTTGGTTTGAAATAGAAAAGCTCTGCGTAGAGGATAAAACAGTTAAGGGTATTAATCTCAGTAGAAATTTTGGAAAAGAGGTTTGCCTCACTGCTGGTATAGAAAATGCCTCTTGAGACGCAGTAATCACGCTCGATGGAGATGGACAACATCCTGTTGAGCAAATTCCAAACTTTTTACAGCAGTGGGAATCAGGATATCAAATAGTGTACAATGTTCGTCCCAAAACAGAGTGAGCTAGTTTGATAAAAAAACTTTCCTCAAAAATATTCTACAAAGTATTCAATGCTATATCAGAGTTTTCATTTGAGGATAGAACTACTGACTACAGACTTCTAGATAGAGTCGTAGTAGATTATTTCCTCAAGTTTTCAGAGCGAAATAGACTCTACAGAGGTATTATTGATTGGCTCTGATTTGATAAAAAGGCTCTTGTCTTTGATGCAAAGCGTAGACTCGATGATGGTCAGTCTAGTTATAGTTACCGGCAGCTTTGGAACCTCGCAATTAACTCACTCACCAGTTTCTCTATATTCCCCCTAAAACTCGTAGGATATTTTGGGCTCGTGATGACTCTCTTGTCTTCCCTCCTATTTGCGTTTGTGATTATTGATAAATTTACGATTGATAAGTTTAGTTTTTCATACGTTGCTGCGCTCATGCTTATCAATATGGCTCTCATAGGTATAGT